>JBBQNU010000001.1:0-58648 GCA_038330285.1 Hyphomicrobiales bacterium
GAACATGTCGACCAGCACGTAGTCCGACATGACGGCAGCGGATGCGTAGCCCAGCGGGCCGGCATAACCATTCGGGCGCAGCGTTTCCGAGGCCTTGGCATAGGGTGCGTGGATCGGGTCCGCCGTCCACACGGGGTTGGATGCAAAGGCCTTCAGCGGCTGGCAGCAATAGGCGCTTGATCCGGTGATCCAGGCATTCATCTGTTCGGCCTCATACATGAATTTGAGGTAGGCCTTGCAGGCGTTCGGGAACTTCGTGTGGTTGAATACGACTGCCTGGGTCGTCTGATACAGCTCCACGCTCGTGCCAACCGGTCCGACGGGGAAGAGCGTGGCGCGAAGGTCAGCCGTCATGTCCTTCAGCTTCTCGTCCTTCTTCGCCGCATAATAGAGAGATACGCCATTCGCCGTCAGCGACACCTGGCCCGCGAGGAAGGCACGGTTGTTGTTGATGTCCTGCCAGCTTTCGGTTCCCGGGATGAAGGTCTCGTAGAGCGCCTTGGCGTAGTTGATTGCAGCGATCGTCTCGGGGCTGTTGATGGTCACGACACCTTTCTCATCGACCATTTTGCCGCCGTGGCTCCACAGGAGCCAATGCACATAGTTGTTGCCGTCACCCACCGCCTTGCCATGGGCAAAGCCGGCTGGCGTGCCCTTGGCCTTCATTGCCTTGCAGAGATCAAGGAAGCCCGCTGTATCCTTTGGCATCTCCTTGAAACCTGCGGCTTCAATATGGCTCTGGCGATAGCAGACAGCGTTACCGATGGCGGCCAGCGGCAGGGCGATGTACTTGTCGCCACGCATGGCATAGCCCTTGAGTCCATCATAGAAGCCGCCGTACTTGCCATCGAGGTAGGTGCCAAGATCGGTCAGGTCCACCAGCTTGTCTGGATACTGGTGCGCATCGTCGAACCAGCACAGCACCATGTCAGGGCCGGAACCGACGTTGGCCGTCACAGCGGCCTTCGGGCGGATATCTTCCCAGCTTTCCTTGTCGACACGAACCTGAACACCGGTCGCATCCGTGAATTTCTTGGTGTTGGCCAACCAGGCATCTTCATCGCCTTTCACGAAAGGCGCCCAGCGCAGCAGGCGCAGGCTGGCGCCCGCTTCGGGCGTGTAGGCCGGTTCCTGCGCGAAGGCCGGGCGGCTGCCGGTCAGGCCAAAGCCTGCCGCACCCGCGATACCGGCCGAAGCCGCAAGTAGATCACGTCTGTTGATTTTCATCGTTTCCTCCTGAACGTTTCCGGGATATTCCGATTTTTCCGTCCGGTGCCTTCCCGTGGCAACACCGGTGGTTTTAGGTTCCAGTCAGAGCCGCATCCCGGATTCCTTGTCGAAAAGGTGAACGGCGGACTTGTCAATTGCCAGGTGCAGCGTTTCGCCCGGACGCACGTCGATGCGCTCGTGGAACACAAGGGTGAGGTCAACCATGTCGAGCCGCACGATAACCTGTGTCTCCGAACCGGTAGGTTCGGTGACGACTACAGTGGCAGGAATTCCGTTCGCCTCCAGGCGCACGTGTTCGGGGCGCAGGCCATAGATAAGGGACTTGCCCTTTGCCGCATCGATTGATTTTGCAAGTGGCAAGGCCGTGCCGGCTGCCGTAAGGAAAACGCTCGCGTCGGATGGCGACAGCCGTCCCTCGATCATGTTCATGGCCGGTGAACCAATGAAGCCGGCGACGAAAAGATTGACCGGCCGGTCGTAGAGTTCCAGCGGCGCGCCGATCTGCTCAACGATGCCATCATGCATCACGACGATCTTGTCGGCCATGGTCATGGCCTCGATCTGGTCGTGCGTTACATAGACGGTTGTCGTCTTGAGGCGCTGGTGCAGTTCCTTGATTTCGACTCGCATCTGGACGCGCAGCTTCGCATCGAGATTTGACAAAGGCTCGTCGAACAGGAACACCTGCGGATTGCGCACGATGGCGCGGCCCATGGCGACGCGCTGGCGCTGGCCGCCTGAGAGTTGGCGCGGATAGCGGTCAAGTAAATTTGTAAGGCCCAGAATCTCCGCTGCCGGCTTCACCATGGCAGCGATCTCCAGCTTGGCTACGCCGTTCATCAACAGCGAAAAACCCATGTTTTCCGCAACGGTCATGTGCGGATAAAGTGCGTAGTTCTGGAACACCATGGCGATGTCGCGCTCTTTCGGCGGCATCTTGTTGACCACGCGCCCGCCGATGCGGATCTCGCCCGCGGTGATATTCTCCAGGCCCGCCAGCATGCGCAGCAACGTTGACTTGCCGCAGCCCGAAGGGCCTACAAGAATCACGAACTCACCATCGGCGATCTCGATATTGACGCCCTTGATGATGGGAACGGCGCCAAACGATTTCCGGACGTTGATAAAATCGACCGGCGCCATACACATCCTCCCAGACCAGCGTGCCGAAACCACAATTTTCAAAGACAACGAACGCAGCCTCGTAGCGGGCTGTTGAAATTCTTCGCTCTCAGAAACAGATGAGGGTCAATGTAACCGCCTCACTCGATTAGTCAAACGATAGGGCAAGAAGAATTCAGGCAGGCCGTTAGACTTTGGTATTATGTCCAATAAATTTAATTCAGCCGTTCGGTCTGGAACAGCAGCACGTTGAGCCCGCCATGGGACACGGACCGGCCCGGCGGGGCGAACGGCAGGCCGGTTGCCTTGGCCAGTGATGTGTCCGTTGTAATCAAACCCACGCGCCAGCCAGTGAAGCGTGTCAAAAGTGTTTTCCCAAGTGCTGCGTAAAGCGTAACGAGCGGCTTCTTGTCACCGATGCGGGTGCCATAGGGCGGATTGACGATCACCAGCCCCGGCGGCCCCGGCGGCGGCGTGATATTGCTGACCGCATGATTCTGGAACACGGTGAAGTCCGAAACCCCCGCACGCTCCGCATTGGCACGGCTCATCCGGATCGCGCCCGCATCACAGTCGCTGCCGAAGAAATGCAGGGTCGGCTTTGCGCCGTGCGATGGTTCGCGCAGGCGCTTCCAGGCGCCTTCGTCGAAGCTTGTGAGTTGCTCGAAAGCAAAGCGCCGTGCCCGGCCCGGATTAAGCTTCGCTGCAATTTCCGCCGCTTCAATCACGAAGGTGCCGGAGCCGCACATGGGATCGACCACGGTTTCACTGCCGTCATAGCCGCATTGCCGCAGAAAAAGCGATGCCATGGTTTCCCGCATGGGCGCCTTGGCGACGGCTTCCTTGTAACCCCGCTTGTGCAGGGACTCGCCCGAGGTATCGATGCTGACCGTGCAAAGATTGTCTTCGAAACGCGCCATGATGCTCACCTCCGCGTCAGGCGAGATGGGCGCGCCGAGTTCCTCACGGATCGCCGTTTCAATTCGCTGCGCCGCCGCACCTGCGTGGTAGATGCGCGACTTTTTGCTGGTGACCTCGACTTTGACCGGCACATCGGGACGTAAATTTTCGCTCCAGGGAAACTTGCGGGCGAGCTTGTCGAGTTGTGCCAGGTGGCCCGCATGAAACGCGCCGATGCGGGCGAGCACGCGCGTCGCCCCGCGGATTTCAAGATTGGCCCGCCAAACCTCGGGCCAGCCGCCCCGCAGCACCACGCCACCCGTTACTGTCTTGGGATCAACAAAGCCCTTGACCAAAACCTCGTCGCAAAGCACGGCCTCAAGGCCGGGCGGCGACACCAGAAATATTTCGAAATCAGCGGCTATGGTCATCGCGCCCGAATACCCTGAAAACCCGCGCCAATCGACAACTTTCCGCCATGCCGTCGGCACATGATGCTGGCAATTCCAATAAGTGTGCTTAGGTAAGGAACTGAGTGAAATCCAAGGTCAGGAGAGTTCCATGAGCAGAATTATTTACAAGATCGTCGAACATGGCGAAGGCTGGGCCTATCAGGTCCAGGGCACCTATTCCGAGACCTTCCCCAGCGCCGATGCGGCGCGCGCCGCCGCGCGGACTGCGGCAATGGAACAGGCTCAGCCCGGCAAGGATGTGGGCATTACCTTTGAAGATGCCTCCGGCCACTGGCATGAAGAGCTGTCCCATGGCGACGACCGGCCGGACGCCACGGTCGAGGGTTAGCTAGGGTCCGCAGGGATCGAAGTTCAGCCGTAAGCCCGGGCGGGCCCATGGCAGGCTCACGACTTTGCCGGTACTAGACAATGTCAGGTAAGCGGTCTTGAGGTCGGGCCCGCCGAAGCAGATGTTGGTGCAGTAAGGATCGGGCGTGGCGATAAACTCGACAAATCCGCCATCCGGCGCAATCACGTTGATGCCGCCCATAACCAGCGTGGCCACGCAGATATTGCCATCCCGTTCCACCGCCAGTGAATCATAGGACGTGAAACCCGGCGGGCCTGCCAGATGGCGGCCGCCATTTTCATGCGGCGGCTGTTTGCGGATGACGCCCGGCGAAACAATATCGAAAGCCCAGAGGTGGCCGGTGCGTGTCTCGGCCACATAAACGGTTTTCTCGTCAGGCGACAGGCCAACGCCATTCGACATGAGCATGGGTTGCACGATTTCGCTGATCAAGCTGCCGTCGGTTTTGGCATAATAGAGGGCGCCGAGGTCCGTGTCGCGGGCCCGCCGCTTGCCAAGGTCGGTGAAATAGAAGCCGCCGTGACGGTCGAAGACAATGTCGTTTGGGCCTTTGAGCGGATAGGCGCCGCAGTGGGTGTAAAGCACCTCCACCTTGCCTGTATCCATATCGATGCGCTCGATCCGCCCGCCGCTGTAGTCATCCGGCTGGCCCGTGGGGAACAACTTGCCGTCGACCGTTTTCCAGGCAAATCCGCCGTTGTTGCAGATATAAAGATGGCCGTCCGGCCCGAAGGCCGCGCCATTGGGTCCGCCGCCCGGCGTGGCGATAATGCTTTTGCGCCCCTTGGCATCGATGCGTGTCACGCAGCCCTTGGCAATTTCCACCACCAGCATTTCGCCATCCGGCAGCATCACCGGCCCTTCCGGAAAGGCGAGGCCCGAAGCAACTTCTGTCAAAAGCGGTGTCATGGTCTATGCCTAACCGATTCTCATCGTATGCGTTGTTTGTTGGGCATAACTTTGGCGCAATGCGGACTGATATTCAACAGGGGCGGAATTCGACGACCAGCAGGATTTGCGGACGCTCAAAAGAAAACCCCGTCTGGAAACCAAGATCCAGACGGGGTTTCTTTGTGTTCAGGCGGTGGTTAGCGCCAGCGCGCCAAGTGACTGTGGTCAACGCCTTCGTCACGGTGCTTTCCGCCTGCGGTGGCTGCCCACCAGGCAGCAAGGCCGCTGATCAGCAGGGAAGCAGCAGTCAAGAATGCGAACAATACCGCATACCGGCGCGCCGTTTCCGCCTGGGCCTTCAACGTTGCCACTGTGTCATCCAAACGCTTTTGGGCATCTGCTTCGGCCAGGCCGGTGCGGGACGATATTTCACGGACCACATAGGCCTTGTCCGTTTCGTCAAAGCTGCGCGCGGCAATGTTGCTGGCAAGGATCCGGCCGATTTGCGCGTTGTACTGGGTGTCTGCGGACACCGCCGTTGTCCCGGCCACTGCATCGCTGCGCATGAGTTTGTCAGTGTAGTAATCCATGGCCCCGGTGTTTGAAGCCGTGCTGATGGCGCCGCTGACGCCAGCCAGCGCAAGCCAGGTCGCCAGGGCGGCACCTATCACGATGTTGACGGCCCACACGATCAGGCCATGGGCCCCGTCGCGCATTTCCACTTCATGGGCTTTTGCATCGCCCATGCGCCGCCGCATGCGGCCTGCCACGTAGCCGCCGCCAATAAAGCTCGAAATCTGCACCCATAGAAGCCAGAGACCGGCGGCAATAACGAGGCCGACAACCGCCCCGGACGCTGACGGGTGAAATGACGTAACAGACAGGCCAATTGCCGATCCGAATGCCAGGAAAACCGAAGACACGGCAAGGGAAATAAAGACGCCCGCGGCAATTGCACCCCAGTCAACATAGTTGCTGGGAGTGCCAGACTCGACTGAAATGCCGCTAGCGGCATCGGAAAATGTGGTGGCCATCGACGTTGCTCCAATGATGAAAAATGAGGTTTCGCGGATTTCAGACGTGAGTTACCGGCTTAGCGCAAGCCCAGAAGGGAAAGCACAAAGAGGACAACGACCACCAGTCCGACCAGATAAATAATTGAGTTCATAATTCGACCTCCAAATTGAGTTGAGGCTGCAAGGGCCGTTCCCAAAGCCCAAGGCTCCGGAACACTTCAACCCACCTCTAACGTGTGGGGCGAAAATGTGTTCCATCGCGGCAAAAATTTGTTCGGGGATGCTGGAACCAAAACCCGGGGCTGAAGGTTTATCCCTCGCGATTTCCAAATAAGGAGCATATCATGCGTGGAGTTCTGCTGTGGCTTGTAGGGATTCCGATCCCCATCATCATTCTCTTATATCTGTTCAACGTCGTTTAACCTTCGTTCGACGGCCAAAACCCCGCCGGGAAAACGACTTCCAAATCCCACGGCTCTCCAGAAAGCACTGAAGATTCTGGCGTGAAGCCAGTTTGGGCCCAAAAAAATCACGAAAGGAGGGCAATCCCTTTCACGTTTTTATTTTTGCACTGCAGCAAAAAGCCCGCAGGCGATGAGTCCAAAGTAGGGTATCGGAGCTTTTCCCCCAATGTTAGAAAATGAGCAGCGCCCGGATTCTCTTTGATGCCGGAAAATGTCGGATAAACGTACATGTGCGCAAATTTGGGGGAATTTGTCCGTGCAACGATATCTATCGGACGTGAATAAAAATCAGGGCCCTGCCTCAGACGCTATTGCCTGCCGGTCAACGCGTCGCCGGAATTCCTCGCGGACTTCGAGCCAGGCAAATTTGATGGAGTTTTCCACAATTTCCGTATCGTGTTTCTTGAGTTCCGGGGCGATGGGCGACCAGCGGACCAGAGCGCGCGGGCTGCGTTTGAAATTCTCCGGCTTGAGGGCGCCAAATTCCCAAATCGTGTCCTTCAAGCGCTCGTCGAATTCGCTGATGGCGTCCGGTGCCCAGCGCTCTGTCGGCGCGAACTTCCTGTTTTCTTCGATCGCCGATCGAAAGCACTGGCGCGCAATTGCGCGGCAGGTCTCATGACTGATATGCGCGCCAGCTGTCGCTTCGGCTACCGCGTAGATCGCAAGATCCGACAGGCAGGCCGTAAATACATGCATTTTGGCGATGTTAAGCGATACCAGGAAAACTTCGTCCTGGAAATTCTTGGCGTAGTTCATTCCCATGCGCGTCTGGACATAGCCGTAGAGCGTTTTTTGCGAAACGAACGCCGAGCGGGTGGCAACGAAGTCGCTGAGTTGCGCGATCGTGGTGATTTTTCCCGCGCGCCGGCGGCCAGGCCGAAAGCCAATACTGTTGAGAAAATCCTTGGCTATGGCGAAAACCTGGTGCATGGGAGGAAATTTGTAAATCCGGGGGTTGTTCCAGTCTATACCGCTAGGTTCATATCGCAGCATTGCACTGTTGCCTGTAGTGTGAGCTAATATCGTAGGGGCTTTGCATGTGCATGTGCAAGGCGATTTTTGGGAGGAGATCGAAGCATGCCTGCAGACACAAAAGCTTCACGCCAGATGCACTGGGTGAAAACGAGAAATCTGACTTACATAATCCTTGCGCTATGGGTGCTCTTCGGAATCATTCTTCCTTGGTTCGCCGGAAGCCTGAATGCCTATTCGTTTCTGGGCTTTCCATTGGGATATTATTTCTGTGTTCAAGGTTCGCTGATTGCTTTTGTGGCGCTCATCTGGGTTCAGAACTGGCGGCAAGACGCAATTGACGACGAATTCGGCGTCGGCGAAGAATAAGGGGGAAAATGATGTCTACTGAATCAATGTCCAAACGCCCGGCGTTTCTCGACAACCTGGGCAAGGTTTATTTTCTTTACACCCTAGGCTTCTTGGCGTTTTTCGCCATCATGGCGGTCTTCGAGAGTCTGGGCGGCAGCGCGCAGGCGATAGGTATCGGATTTCTGCTCTTCACTATCGGCATTTATGCGGTCATTGGCTGGCTCTCACGGACAGCGGAAGTTGACGCCTATTATGTCGCCGGCCGCGAAGTGCCCGCCCTCTACAATGGCATGGCCACCGCCGCCGACTGGATGTCGGGGGCGTCGTTTGTGGCCTTGGCCGGCGGCGTCTATTTCGGCGGATACCCTTATCTCGGGTATATCGTCGGCTGGACCGGCGGCTATGTCCTCGTGAACTCGCTGATGGCGCCTTACCTCAGGAAGTTTGGCTGCTACACGGTCCCGGACTTCGTCGGCACCCGCTACGGCGGCAATACCGCACGCTTGTGTGCTGTTATCATCTTGGTGGTGGCGTCATTCACCTACGTGACGGCGCAGATCAACGCGACTGGAACCATTGCCGCGCAAACCCTTGGCATCAGTTTTGAGCTCGGCGTCTGGCTCGGTTTGATCGGCATCTTCATCTGCTCGATGCTGGGCGGCATGCGCGGCGTGACCTGGACCCAGGTTGCGCAATACATCGTGCTGATCATTGCCTATCTGGTGCCGATCATCTGGATGTCCAACAAGCAGGGTTTCGGCATAATTCCACATTTCTCTTACGGCGACGCCATTCACCGTGTTGCTGAACTTGAGGCACAATATGGTTTGACTGCCGCGGCTCAGCCCATGCCAGGCCTTGCAGTCCTCACCACGCCGCAAAACGCACCCGGAGACAGCATGAGTTCGTGGAAGATGGTGTCTCTTGCCATCTGCATGATGGCCGGCACCGCATCGCTTCCGCATATTCTGATGCGCTACTTCACCACCCCGTCGGTCCGCTCGGCCCGGCGTTCTGTCGGCTGGTCGCTGATATTTATCTTCCTTCTGTATTTCTCGGCGCCGGCCCTGGCTACGCTGACAAAGCTGCAGTTGCTTGACCCCAATCTGGCAAGTTCCATTATTGGCAAGTCGTTTGCCGATGTTGCAAATCTCGAATGGATAAAGCATTGGACGTCCGTGGGCATGCTCGCGGTGCAAGACCAGAATGTCGATGGCATCCTTCAGTTGAACGAGTTCTTCATGCGTCCCGACATCGTCGTGCTTGCCACGCCTGAAATTGCTGGCTTGCCCTTCGTTATTTCCGGACTTGTGGCAGCTGGCGGCCTCGCGGCGGCCATGTCGACGGCAGACGGGCTGTTGCTCGCCATCGCCAATGCGCTCTCGCATGATCTCTATTACAAGATCATCGATCCATCGGCCAGCACGAAGCGGCGCCTGACAGTTGCCCGTGTCCTGTTGCTCTTTATTGGTGCGGCGGGTGCTATCGTCGCGTCACTGAAGCTCACGGGTATTCTGGGTGCCGTGGCGTGGGCCTTCGACTTTGCCTGTTCCGGCCTCTTCTTCCCGCTGGTTCTCGGCATTTGGTGGAAACGCGCCAACACCGCCGGGGCAATCGCCGGCATGGTCGGTGGCTTTGTTTCCGGCTCGCTGTACCTCTACCTGGTGTTCAACAAGATCATGGATCCATGGCTTGGGATTGACGACATCCGCTTCGGCATCATCGGCATGGCTGTTAGCGTTGTCGCCATGGTCGTGGTCAGCCTCATGACCAAGGAGCCCTCGAAAGAAGTTCAGGCCATGGTTGACGAGGTTCGCATACCATCCGGCAAGACGATCCTTTCGAGTCATTGAAGCAAATAGCAGCTAATATGCAGGGGCGGAATTTTCCGCCCCTGCTTTATGTTTTATGATGCGGACGTTTTCACATGGTTGAGTTGTTTGCGATTTTCCCGTGGTGGGTCATCCTCATTGACTATGTACTCGGAATGGTCATGTGGACCCTGATTGGGCGCGCCGCCATGGGATTCTTTCTCCCGGAAAATTCCACGTTCTTCTTCATGCGGTTTTTTGTGAGATCGACCGACCCTGTCATCCGGGTGTTCAGGCCGATCACGCCGGGTTTCCTGATTCCGCAGATGGTGCCCCTCTACGTCGCATGGTTCTTCTTTATGGTCCGCTTTTATCTCATGCCGTGGCTGCTCGGCTATTCGGTCATGGGCATGCTTTCCTTTCCATTGGAAAGCGAAGTGGCGGCATTTATCTACAAAATCTTGACTCCTGTGCCGTGACCATCCGGTTAGGCTTTGCAGCACTGCGGCCCCGGTTTTCTTTTCGCCGGTTTATTGTTAGGCTCATCATGTGACGCTTCTTGTCCATAGCTGGTTCCTTCGACTGCCGGACCGAACCGCCGCATTGTCGCGGCCGGAGAATCCATGAAACAAGAGCACCCCGTGGCGACAGCGGCAACGCCCCTGCTGTCCCTGACAGCCATTGCCCTTGATACCGAAACCACCTCACTGGACGTCAGCCATGCCCGCATTCTGGAAATCGGCGCCATTGCCATTCTGAATGGCAGGCTTGCTCCCGAGACGCATTTTGCCTCTTTGGTTAATCCGGGTGCGGCAATTCCACCGGAGTCGATTGCAATTCATGGCATCACCGATGACGCAGTGAAATCGGCCGAAAGTTTTGCCCAGGTCTACCGGCAATACCGCGACTTTGCCGGTGGCCATGTGGTTCTGGGTTATGCCGTGGGCTTTGATCTCGCCATGCTGCGGAGCGAGCATGAGCGCGCCGGTCTGGCCTGGAAGGCCCCGCGATTTATTGACGTGCTCGATCTGGCGCGAGCGCTCAGGCCCGATCTGCCGAACTTCTCCCTCGAAACGCTGGGCGCCTGGCTCGGCATTGCGGTGGTTGACCGCCATCGCGCTCTCCCTGATGCAAGGCTGGCAGCGGAAGTTTTTCTGGCCCTCCTGCCACGTCTTCGGAAAAATTCCATCCGCACCCTGGCTGAAGCCGAGGATGCCTGCCGAAAGCACGTCCCGCCTTCGGGCGTGGCCGGCTGGCATGAAGCTGTGCCGCCGCCGTTAAGTCCCGTTCGCGTCGACAGCTATCCCTACCGGCACCGGGCCAGGGACGTGATGTCAAAGCCGCCGGTATTTGCTGCCCCGTCAATGAGCATTCGCGAAGCCCTTGCAATGCTCGTGCGCCGCAAGGTGAGTTCGCTCTTTATCGCGCGGGATAAGCCAGGCGCCCCCCACGGCATTGTAACCGAACGTGACATTCTCCGTGCCATCGACAACGATGCTGCGAAGGCTTTCGCAAAGCCGGTGAAAAGCATCGCCACATACCCGCTCGAGTGTGTATCCCAAGAAGATTTTCTCTACATCGCCTTCGGGCGCATGCGGCGCAAGAAATACCGTCACATGGGCGTGGTCGACGCGGAAGGCGAACTTGTCGGCGCCATCACTCAACGAGATCTGCTGCGCCTGCAGGCCGATGAGGCCCTCGCATTTGCCGACGCGCTTGGTGAAGCCGCAGGCCTTGAAGAGCTTGCCATGGTCTGGCGGAAACTGGCGAACGCCGCTCGCTCCCTCCTGCATGAAGATGTGGATCCCCGCGACATAGCCGGAATCATTTCGGGCGAAGTGCGCAGCCTGACGGCTCGCGCCGCAACCCTGGCGGAACACGAGGTATCTGCTGCCTTTCCGAAACCGAAGGGCCTGCGCTTTGCGGTGATGGTCCTGGGTTCGGTGGGCCGCGGCGAAAGCCTGCTGGCCCTTGACCAGGACAACGCAGTTATATTTGACGCCGCAGATGAGCCAAAAGCCGAAGCCTGGCTCTTGAAGTTTGGCCAGCGCATGAACGCCATTCTTGACGAGGTGGGCGTTCCCCTTTGCAAGGGCGGCGTGATGGCGGGCAACCCGGCCTGGTGCAAATCCGCCGGCCCGTGGCGCAAGCAGGTGGCCCATTGGCTGTCCCGGGCTGAGCCGCAGGACATCCTGAATTCCGACATCTTCTTCGATGCCTTGCCGGTATACGGCGATCATGGCTTGGTTGATGACCTGCGGCGTGACGCCATTGAGACCGCCTCCAGGGCAGTGCCCTTCCTGCGCCTCATGGATATGAATGCCGCGAAGGCGCGTCCTCCGATCAACTGGCTTGGCCGCTTCAGCCTGGAAGAAGATGGCCGCATGGATTTGAAAATGCATGGCATCATGCCGATCTTCTCGGCAGCCCGTGTTTTGGCACTGCGCCACGCCCTGCTTGAACATTCCACGGCCGCCAGATTGGCTGCGCTGCGCGGCAAGCCGGAAGTTCTTGAAGAAAGGATTGATGGGCTTCTCGAAGCGCACCAGATTATCCTGCGCGCCATTCTCCAGCAGCAGCTTGCCGACATCGAGCAAGGCATTCCGCCTTCAAACCGAGTCGATCCAAAGAAACTCCACGCTCCCGAAAAGGCCCATCTCATGTGGGCCTTGAAACAGGTGCCGCTGGTGCGCGATGTGCTGGGCGTTCCCATCGTCTAAATAGCCGGTTCCAGTCCGGCATTTCCATTCGTAAGGTTTTCGCATAGGCTCGGCCCATGCTGCAAAGCTGGATGATCTTCTTCTTCGGGCTGGCCTATTTGGGCGGCCTTTTTGCCGTTGCAACCTGGGGTGACCGGCCCGCCAACCGGCGAAAACCCGGATCTCCTCGCCCCTTCATCTATGCCCTGTCGCTTGGCGTCTACTGCACCTCATGGACCTATTTCGGCAGTGTCGGCATCGCCTCCCGTTCCGGTTTTGATTTCCTGCCGATCTACATCGGCCCCATCCTGGTTTTCGCCCTCGGCTGGCCGCTTCTGCAGCGCATCGCCGAAATTGCCAAACGCCAGAACATTGCCTCCATCGCGGATTTCCTCGCGGCCCGCTATGGCAAGAGCGAGGCCCTGGGCGCCCTCGTTGCGGCGGTCGCAACCATTGGCGTGGTGCCCTATATCTCGATCCAGCTTAAGGCCGTGTCGCAGTCCCTGCAGACCCTGATCACCGATCCGCTGTTTCCCGAGGCCATCATGCCGGGCGTGCCGGGCTCCGACGGATTGTCCATGCTGGTGGCTCTCACCATGGGCGTCTTCGCCATTCTATTTGGCACCCGCCACATTGATACCACCGAACATCAGGACGGCATGATCCTCGCCATCTCGGTTGAATCCATCGTCAAGCTCGTGGCCTTCGTGGCGGTGGGGCTGTTCGTGACCCTCTCGATGATGGGCGGCTTTGAAAAACTCGCGGCCCACGTAATCTCGGACCCCCAGGTCAAGGCCGTGCTGGCGAGCGGCTTGAGCGGCACCCGTTGGGTGACACTCACCCTTCTTGCGGCAGTCGCCATTATCCTCCTGCCCCGGCAGTTTCATGTGGCGGTTGTCGAAAATGCCACCCCATCGGACATCCGCCGTGCCGCTTGGCTGTTTCCACTCTATCTTGTCGCCATCAATATCTTCGTCATCCCCATCGCCATTGCCGGCCTCGCCTTTCTGCCAGCGAGTGCCGATGGCGACATGTTCGTGCTGGCCCTGCCGGTCAGCGCCCAGAGCAGCTTCTTTGCCATGGTGGCCTTCATCGGCGGCCTCTCGGCTTCTACCGCTATGGTGGTTGTTGAAACCATCGCGCTCTCCATCATGATCTGCAACAACCTCGTCGTGCCCCTGCTGCTCCGCCAGCGCACCGAGCGCCCGGAACTTCTCCATGACATGGGCAAGACCCTGATCACCATCAGGCGGCTGGCCATCGGCCTCGTGCTGGTGCTGGCCTATGGCTACTACCGGATGATCGGCTCGACGGCGGCCTTGGCCCAGGTCGGCCTGATCTCCTTTGCCGCCGTGGCCCAGTTCGCGCCTGCCTTCTTTGGCGCTCTCATGTGGAAACGCGCCACGTCCCGCGGCGCCATGGCAGGCCTCACGGCCGGGGCTCTCGTTTGGGGTTATACTTTGTTGCTGCCGTCTTTTGCCGATGCCGGTTGGATGGGCAAGGGCCTGATCGAGCAGGGGCCGTTCGGCGTGGATTTTCTCCGGCCCCGGATGCTGTTCAACATGGAGATGGATGCCTTGAGCCACGGCGTGCTGTGGAGCCTTGCCGCAAACATCTGTGCCTATGTTGGCTTTTCCCTGAGCCGCTTGCCCAGCCCCATCGAGCGCATCCAGGCCGCAAGCTTTGTAACCCGCGAATTGATCGTGGGCACTGGCACGGGCTTCCGCCTCTGGCGCACTGCCGTCACCGTGGAAAAGCTGGAGCAGACAGTGGCGCGTTATCTGGGCGAGGCCCGGGCCAAATCCGCCTTTGCCGAATTCTTCGCCCAGCGCGGTGTCGCGCAAAAGCCGGCGCTGGAAGCCGATGTACGCATGCTGCGCTTTGCCGAGCATCTCCTGGCCCGCGCCGTGGGCGTCGCCTCATCGCGCCTTGTCATGGCGCTGCTGCTCGAGCGCCATTCGGCCCATCCCCGCGGCGCCATGCGGCTGCTCGATGATGCCTCCGCCGCCATCCAGCACAACCGCGACCTGCTGCAGTCAGCCATCGACAATGTCGAACAGGGCATCGCGGTGTTTGATTCCGAAATGAACCTGAGCTGCTGGAACGCCAGCTTTCAGGATCATCTCAAGCTCAGCAATGAATTGGGCCGCGTGGGCGCCCCCATGCGCGAGATCGTCCTGGAATTCCTCCGCACCACCGAAAGCGGCGAAGCAAGCCTTGAAGACCGGTTGCGCAAGATGGCCATGACCCACGAGCATTTCCGCGAGCGCCTGAGCGACAGCGGCCAGGTGCTGGAAGTGAGATCGAATGCCATTCCCGATGGCGGCGTCGTCATCACCTTCAATGATGCCACCGAAAGCGTGCGCGCCGCCGAAACCCTGCAGAAATCCAACGAGGAACTGGAGCGCCGTGTGGTCCAGCGCACCATGGAACTTACAAGGCTGAATGATGAACTGGCCGTGGCCAAGGCCGCCGCCGAGTCTGCCAATCTCGGCAAGACCAGGTTCATCGCCGCGGCGAGCCACGACATCTTGCAGCCGCTCAATGCGGCGCGCCTGTTTACCTCCAGCCTGGTGGAGCGCCTCAAGCGTTCCAACGATGGTGCTCTCGCGCGCAACGTCGACACCTCTCTCGAAGCGGTCGAGGAAATCCTGACTGCACTTCTTGATATTTCGCGCCTCGACGCGGGCGTCATGCTGCCGGAACTGTCGATCTTCCGCATTGACGATCTCATGGAAACCCTGAGCACCGAATATGCCCCTGCCGCCTCCAAGAAAAACCTTGTGCTCAAGGCCATGCCCTGCGGTGCCACGGTTGAGACCGACCGCAAGTTGCTGCGCCGCGTCATGCAGAATTTCATTTCTAACGCGATCAAATACACCAAGTCGGGGCGCATTCTCATGGGTTGCCGCCGCAAGGGGCGGACCTTGCGCATTGAGATTCACGACACCGGCATCGGCATCCCGGACTCCAAGCGCGAACTGGTGTTCCAGGAGTTTCAGCGTTTGGGTGACGATGGCGGCTCAGCCACGGGGCTCGGCCTTGGCCTGTCGATTGTCGAGCGCGTTGCCCGCATTCTTGGCAGCGAAATCACGCTGCGAACCACCCCCGGCAAAGGCAGCATGTTCGCCATCACCGTGCCCCTGTCGCACATCACCATTCCGCGCGTCCGCGGCAAGCACATGGCGCGCCAGCGGCTGGGTCTGGGCATCACCGCGTCGGTCCTGGTGATCGACGATGAACCGGCCATTCTCGACGGCATGAAGCATCTGCTCAGCGGCTGGGGCTGCACGGCCCATGTGGCGCTCGGCAGTGCGGAGGCGCTGCGGGCTTATGACATCGCCGATGGCAAGATCGACATGATCCTTGCCGATTTCCATCTCGCCAAGGAAGATGGCATTTCGCTGATCAATGAATTGCGCCGCAAGGCCAGGCGTCCCATTCCGGCAATTCTCATCACTGCTGACAGGTCGCTTGCGGTGGCCGATCAGGCGACCGTCCATGACATTCACGTGCTGCGCAAGCCTGTGAAGCCCGCCGCCCTGCGCGCCGCAATGTCCCATCTTGAAATCAAGGCCGTCGCCGGGGAATGAGCGGATTTATCTAGTTTGGGGCAGACTCCTGCGCTTCTTCAGGCGCGCTATCGGCATGAAATTCCTCGGCGGCAGCTGTGCTCTTCAGCAAAGTCCGGAAGGCGGTTGCCGGCACTTGGAGGATTGTCCGGCGCGAAGGAAAGTTTCCGGCGCCCACCACGCATGTCAGGTTCAGATTGGGGAAATTGGTTAACAGATGCTCACTTCCCGGTTCAAATTCCAGACTGCCGCCAAAGGCGGATTTGTATCGCAGCTTGATGGTGCAGCACTGGGTCATTGCGCCGGCATCAAGCGTCACAGAGGCAAACGGCGTGAACCGCTGCATTTTCCGGATGATCGTGATTTCTTCCTGAGCCCAGCCAAACGCCGGGAGGGTATTGAGGCCAAGGGCCGTAAGGCAGAGAAAGGGAAAATTGGCGGGAATTCTCCCGTTATTCCTGAGTTGCACGTCGACAAGGCAGAAGCCGCGCCCGGGACTCGACGGCGAGGGCTCAAACCGCAGATAATACTGGGGTTGAATCTCCTCGGCTTGTATGTCCGGAGTGCCTGCTATTGCGTAACTGGTCGCTGGGGTCATGGGCACCTGGTTGAATGAGCTGGATCAGCTTTTTAATTTAGGACCAATGCATCACTGGTGGATTAAGATACTAAGTGAATTTTCACTGAGTAGGCCCCAATCCGGCCGGCAACAGCATGGCAAACCCGTCTCTTCACAGAAGAAAAGTTCCGCACGAATACTGAAAAATGTTCGGATTTGATTAAAAATTTCTTGCAGTCGCAGGGCCACAACGCGCCTGCCGTCAAACTCTTAAGATCTCAGCGTCATGTGGTGTTGACAGAAAAGGCCTGATTGAGCCATCCGCCGGCTGGAGGGGCTTGGTAATTCGCAAGGCGGATGTGCGGGGTTCACCGATAAATTCAAGGCCGATGGTTTCGCCTTTGCGCCAGCGCACGGCCGCTGAATAGAGTTTCCGCTCCGACACAATCAAAAGGCTGAAGCTCTCCGGCAAGGTTGCGTTGGCGGGAATTCGGATGAGCGCGCCGCTGGCACTCATGTCGCGGATCTTGACGTCGATCACACAGCTCATGTTGGCCGAAATGATTTTCCCGTCTTTCAGGACCCTTTGCCGGGGGTGCCGCCGCTGGTTGTTTTCAGTTTTCGCGTACACTGGCACCAGCATTCCCGCTTTGAGCATTGTTGCGAACTGCTCCGCCGGCAGCGGCCGGCTGAAATGATAGCCTTGGGCCTCATCACAATGATGGGCGCAAAGGAACTGGAGTTCGTCCAGGGTTTCCACGCCTTCCGCAATGACTTTCAGCTTGAGGCTGTGGGCCATCCCGATGACGGCTTTCACTATGACCGAATCGTCGCCATCGGAGCTTATCTGGCGGGTGAATGACTGGTCAATCTTGAGCGCATCGACCGGAAACTTTCGCAGATAGCTCAGGCTGGAGTAGCCCGTGCCGAAGTCGTCAACGGCCACCCGGATGCCCTTGTTTCTTAATGCTTGAAGGATGGAAACCGCAGCGTCGGCGCGCTTCATGAGGACGCTTTCCGTCAGCTCCAGCTCAAGGCGGCTGGGGGGCATTCCGGTTTCAGTGAGGGTGGTGAACACGTTTTCCATAAAGTTTTCATCCGAAAACTCCATCGCTGAAACATTGACTGCCATTGTAAGTGAGGGGAGTCCCGCATCCGTCCAGGCCCGTGCCTGTTTGCACGCTTCCCGAAGCACCCAGGCGCCGATCGGGACGATTTGGCCGCTGTCTTCGGCCACCGGAATGAATTCAGCAGGCGGAACCGGTCCGCGTGTCGGATGCGTCCAGCGGATCAAGGCCTCCGCCCCGATGATGGTCCGCGTCTTCAGGTTGATCTTCGGCTGGTAATGCAGTTCGAATTCTCGCCCCGCCAGGGCGCGCCGCAGGCTCTCCTCGATCGATTGCCGCTCCACCGCCCGCACATTCATCGCCGGCTTGAAAAAGCGGTAGCTCTGGCGGCCGTTTTCCTTCGCCTGGTACATGGCGGTATCAGCGTTCTTGATCAGCGTTTCCGCATCAAGGCCGTCATCCGGATAGACACTGATCCCGATGCTTCCAGTCACGTGCAGAACGTGGTGATCGGTGGAATGGGCCTCGGCGATGGCCTTAAGTATTCTTCCCGCTTTTGTGGCTGCATCCAGCAATTGCGTGACCTCGGTCAGCAGCACAACGAATTCATCTCCCCCTTGCCGGCTCACCGTATCGCCGGCACGGATGCAGCCGGTTAAGCGTTTGGCAACGGATTGCAGGAGCTTGTCGCCGATCGGATGCCCGAGCGAATCGTTGATATGCTTGAAGCCATCCAGATCCAAAAACAGCACAACGACCTTTTTCTTATGGCGTGCCGCCTGGGCAATGGCGCGGCCGATGCGGTCGTTGAGGAGTGTCCGGTTCGGCAGGCCGGTCAAGAAGTCATGCTGGGCCGAATGGGCGATCTGCAGGGCTGTCGCCCGCGACGCGCTGACATCACGGAATACATAGACCGCGCCGGTCACTTCCCCGCTGGGATCATGTATGGGGGCAACCGAGTAGTCGATGGCAATTTCCTTGCCCGCGGTCGTAATCAGGGTCGAATCTGCCGACTGGGTTTCATTCCGGATTATGCCGCCTGCCATCTGCAACGGATTCGAGGTAATCACCTGCCGGGTTGAATTCAGCATGAGCAAGATGTCCGCCATGGGCCGCCCCGCCGCTTTCTGCAATGGCCAGCCTGTCATGTTTTCCGCAACCTGGTTCAGGAACGTGATGTTGCCGGAAACGTCCACGCAGACAACGGCATCGCCGATGCTGTTGAGCGTGACGTGAGCTCTTTCCCGTTCCGCGAACAGGGCCGCTTCCATGGTCGAGCGCTCGATGGCGGCGCGGGTTTGTTGGGTAATGTTCAAATGCATGACGATCACCCCGCTGCGGCGGTCATCGGCAAAGGGCGTCACCATCAGGAGGAACCAGCGCTCCTCCGTGAGCGAGTGGCAGAGATATTCGATGGAAAAGCTCTTGGCTTCACCCCCCAGCACCGAGAGAATGCCTTGGGCAACATGGAGGGCCTCGGAGGAGTTATCGCCCTGCGCGTTGTTGCAGATCTCGAGATAGTTGAGCCCGATTTCGTGTTCCTGCGCTGCAAGTGCATTGGAGCCGGAAAACTGCCGCCACGCCTCGTTTATCGAGATGATGTAGCCCTGGTTGGTATCTTCGCACCAGGGGGTTCCGGCAGAAGTTCGGCCTCTTGAAGTCGCCAATCGGCCATAAGTGGAGCGCGCTCGACCGCGAGGCCGTAAATTACCTCTGCGAAGAGTGGGAGTGGACGTGGTCAGGCCAGGAAGTTTAACCAGGCCCGAGTAACTACTGGCCTTCCAGCTTGCTCGCCGCGATCACCGCCTGGGTGCGGCTGGCCACGCCGAGCTTCAGCAGGATGGCCGACACATGGGCTTTCACCGTTGCCTCTGAAACATGGAGCGCGTGGGCGATCTGCTTGTTGAGGAGTCCTTCCTTCAGCATCATCAGCACCCGGATTTGCTGCGCCGTGAGCGAGGCCACGCGCCGCGCGATGTCGGCCGTTTCTGGATCGGCGGGCAACTCCTGCTGGGTCCATGGCGGCGTCCAGACCCCGCCGGCGAGGACGGTTTCCACCGCTTCGATGATTGTCGCCGTCCCCGATGATTTCGGAATGAACCCGGAAGCCCCGAGATCAAGCGACTTCTGCACAATGCCCGCCTCTTCGCTGGCCGAGACGATGACCACGGGGATATTGGGATATTGCGAGCGGAGATAGATCAGGCCCGAAAGCCCTTGCACCCCCGGCATGCGCAAATCGAGCAGGACCAGATCACAGGCATCGTCCTTGGCGAGATGGGCAATCAAGGTGTCGAGCGAGCCGGCCTCGGAAATATCGAGCCGGGATTTTACCGTGCCCAAGGCATTGCGCAGGGCCTCGCGGAACAGGGGATGATCGTCGACGATCAAGATCCGCGCCTCGGCCATCGCTGCTCCCCGTTGCCCCATTTGCAGGCGATGCTAGTCCAGTTACGGCACCTTGTCCAAGGCACCGGGCAGGGGCGGAATTTCGCATACCGCAACGCCTTGCTTTATGCTGCCGGGTGGTGTGATCTTGATGCTGCCCTCCCTCGAATTTAGAGTTTGAGACAATGAAACACGTTGAGCTTGCTGGCGGTGAAAAAGTCCCGTCTTTGGGCCTTGGAACCTGGAAGATGGGCGTTGGAGGCGCCGACGAAGCGGCCCAGCTCCGCGCGCTGCAAACCGGCATCGCCCAGGGCATGACCTTGATCGACACCGCCGAAATGTATGGCGATGGCCGGGCGGAGCAACTGGTCGCCAAGGCAATTTCCGGGCAGCGCGGCAAGATTTTTCTCGTGTCAAAAGTGCTGCCGCAGAACGCCAGCAGGCAGGGCACGGTCAAGGCATGTGAGGCCAGCCTCAGGCGGCTCAACACCGACGTTCTCGATCTTTATCTGCTGCACTGGCGCGGTTCGCATCGTCTGGCCGATACCTTCGCGGCGTTTGAAGCGTTAAAGGCCGCAGGCAAGATCAGGCATTACGGCGTCAGCAATTTCGATGTTGATGATCTGGAGGACTTGGACGCCGAAGTTCCAGGCAATGCCTGCGCCGCCAATCAGGTGATGTACAATCTGTCCGGCCGCGGCATTGAATGGGATCTCTATCCCCGATGCCGCAAGGAGAAGATGGCCGTCATGGCTTACTGCCCTTTGGGTCAGGGCAGTCTGATCAACAATCCCGGACTTGCACCGATTGCCAAAAAGCACAATGTTTCAAGCGCGGCAATTGCTCTCGCTTTTACCGTGAGGTTGCCGGACATGATCTCAATCCCCAAGAGCAGCCACGAGAAACGCATACTGGAAAACGCGGCTGCGGCCGGTCTCGTGCTCGATGCGGAAGACCTCAAGAGTCTGGACCGGATTTTTCCGCCGCCCCGTGGAAAACTTCCGCTTGCAATGACCTAAGCATCAATTCGCCTCATCATCATCCGATGTTTCCTCGTTCTCAACGGCAGGGATGGCATAGTTTCCCCCCAGCCAGCGGTTGAGGTCGATCTGTGAGCAGCGCGCTGAACAGAAGGGATGGAATTTCTGCACGGAGGGCTTGCCGCAAATGGCGCAGGGCCGGCGTGGCTTAAGGCGGACCGGCTCGGCCATCAGACACTCGCGGAAGCAGTCGTCATCCAGGTATGAAGCACCGGATAGCCCGCACCTTCCAGCAAATGCACGGTTTCATAGAGCGGAAGCCCCATCACGCCCGAATAGGAACCCGTGAGCTGGCGCACGAAGGCTTCAGCCCGGCCCTGGATGGCATAGCCGCCCGCCTTGCCGCGCCATTCATCGGACTTGAGATAGCTTTCGATGTCTTCCCGCGAAAGCCGCTTGAGCCTGACTTTTGTTTCGCAGCAGCGTGTGGTTTTCTGCCCATTGGGGGCAATGATGCAGACCGTGGAATAAACCCAGTGCGAGCGGCCCGAGAGGAGGGTCAGGCAGCCATAGGCATCCTTGCGGGTTTCGGCCTTCGGCAAGATGCGGCGCCCCAGCCCAACGACCGTGTCGGCCGCAAGGATGAACACGCCTGAGCCCAGCGCCTGCACCTGCGGCGCATGGATGGCGGCCTTGGCCTTTTCTTCGGCCAGCCGGATCGAAAGCCGGCGCGGCGTTTCGCGGCGCTTTGGCGTTTCATCGATATCGGTGGGATTGAGCAGGTCGGGCGCCAGGCCCATGCGCTCCAGAAGCATCAAACGCCGCGGCGACGCGCTGGCCAGGACAAGCTTAACGCGGGTATCAGCCATAAGGACTTACTTGAAACGGTAGTTGATGCGGCCCTTGGTCAAGTCATAGGGCGTCATTTCAACCATCACGCGGTCGCCAGCGAGAACCCGGATACGGTTCTTGCGCATCTTGCCCGCCGTGTGGGCAATAATTTCATGATTGTTATTGTCGAGCAGCACGCGAAACGTCGCGTTGGGCAAAAGCTCCGACACCGTGCCCTCAAATTCCAATAGTTCTTCTTTCGCCATGAATCTTTCCGGTTGTTAAAGGAAGCGGCGCGATAAATGGACCTCTTGGCCGCCAAATGCAAGAGATTGCGGAAAAACCCTTGTTTTACACGCCCCTAGCTCCCTGCGCCCCGAACCTTGCCCGGATCCGTTTTTCCAGCCCGTCGCGCACCGCCCTATAGCTGTCGAGAATCTGTTCGCGGCTGCCCGCCGTGGCGGAAGGGTCCATGGTCGGCCAGTATTCGGTATCTATGGCCATGGTGCGGGTGAGTTCCAGGGCCCAGTGATGGGCCTCCGGTGACAGCGAGATGGCGAGATCGAAACTGGAGTCTTCGAGATCGGCAAAAGTGTGTGGGCGGTGCTTGCCAAGTTCAATGCCGATTTCATCGAGGACAGTTGCTATAAATGGATCGGACTCTCCGGGCTTGACGCCTGCCGAGGCCACATAAACCTTGTGCCCGTACAGATGCTTCATGATGGCCGCCGCCATCGGCGAGCGGATGACATTTTGCGTGCAGGCAAAAAGCACGGCATTTGGCAGGTCCCCCGGCACCGGCAATTCCTATCCGCGCCAGTGCAGGACACAGACCAGCGTGAACAGCCGCCGTGCCGTGTCAAAATCAATGTCGACCTTGCCGTTGAGCCTTTCCTTGAGAATTTCGCTGCCTTCATTGTGCAGGCCGCGCCGCGCCATGTCGATGGTTTCAATCTGGGAGGGCGTGGATTGCCGGATGGCCTGGTAATAGCTTTCGCAAATCTGGAAATAGTCTTTGACGATGACGCGGAACGGCGACATGGACAGCCCGATGATCGCCAGCTTTTCCTCGCGCTCGTCATAAATATCGAACAGCAGGCGCCCGTCCTGGGTTGAAAGCTGCAGGCGGTAAGGCCCTTCCTTGCCGTTCAGCAGGCCGAAGGAGTTTTCTTCCAGAAGGTCATAAATGGCAACGCGCCGCTCATGCTCGGCCTCCGGCGAAGGGCCGGGGCCAATGCTGGCATCGAGATCGACAGCAATGAGGCGGTTTTTCTTGGAACTTGTCATGAAACGAGATTAGACGGAAAGCCCGCAAGGGCGCTAGTCACCGTGATGGGGCGTGAGATCGGTGGCCCAGGCTCCGCCAAGGTCTTTGAGCTGCAGATCAAGATATTCAACATTGAGCCTGATGGTGCAGTTCGCTGAAAACGTGAGAACCACGGTTCCCGAGGGCTCCGGGCCGGGTTCAAAGGAAATTGCCAGAAGCGATAGAACCGCGTCTTTCGACTGGGCCACAATGCCATGCTGCTTAACGCTGAGGACGTGTTCGAAATGCAGGCCGGCGCGGCGGCGTTCGGATTTAGGCTGCTGCTCCCAGGCAAAGCGGTTGGCCACAAAGGCAAACTGGCGCGATTTGGCCAGATAGCGGATGTCGGCAAGCCGCACCAAGGCATCCTGCATGTGGGCAGAGATGACCTTCAAATCCTCCGTGTCTTTCGCCGTTAGTCTCAGCACCAATCAGTTTCCCGCAAGCCTTTCGACATCGGCGCCGCAGGCCTGCAGCTTCTCTTCCAGCGCTTCAAAGCCGCGGTCCAGATGGTAGACGCGGTGGATCATCGTGTCGCCTTCCGCCACAAGGCCGGCGATCACCAGCGAAACCGAGGCGCGCAAATCCGTGGCCATCACATCGGCACCGGTAAGCTTTTGCACGCCGCGCACTTCCGCCGTGTCGCCATGCAGGTGAATGTCAGCGCCCAGCCGTGCCAGTTCCTGCACATGCATGAAGCGGTTTTCAAAAATCGTCTCGCGGATCATGGCGGTGCCCTTGGCCTTGGTCATCAGCGCCATGAGCTGCGCCTGAAGATCGGTCGGGAAACCGGGATAGGGATCGGTGTCGACATCAACCGGTTCAATGCCCTGGCCATTGCGGGCGATGCGCAGCCCCTCGTTGCTGCGCTGGACGGAAACCCCGGCGCGCGTCAGAACATCGATCATCGATTCAAGATTGTCGGCCTTGGCACCCTTCAAAAGGACATTGCCTCCGGTCATCGCGGCGGCCATGGCATAGGTGCCGGTTTCGATGCGGTCGGCAATCACTTCATGCTCGGCCCCATGCAGGCTGGTGACCCCGCTGATTTTCAGCGTCGATGAGTGGATGCCTTCGATTTTGGCGCCCATCTTCACCAGGCATTCTGCCACGTCGCCAATTTCCGGCTCCTGGGCGGCATTCTCGATGATGGTGTCGCCCTTCGCCAGAACCGCCGCCATCAGGGCCGCATGGGTGGCGCCAACGGTGACTTTCGGGAAATTGATGTGAGCCCCCTTCAGCCCGTTCCTGGCCTTGGCAATCACATAGCCCGCTTCAATCTCGACTTCCACGCCGAGCTTTTCCATGGCCATGATGTGGAGGTCAACCGGCCGCGTGCCGATGGCGCACCCGCCGGGCAGCGAAACCTTGGCTTCGCCGCAGCGCGCCAGAAGGGGGCCGAGCACCCAGAAGCTGGCCCGCATTTTGGAAACCAGGTCGTAAGGGGCCGTGGTGTCGACTATGTTCTTGGCCGAAATGCGCAGGGTTTCACCGGCTGTGGCGCTCTGCCCCGGGCGCTTGCCCGAAACCGTGATGTCAACCCCGTGGTTTTGCAGGATGCGCTGCAGGCGGAGCGCGTCCACCAGGCGCGGAACATTGCGCAGCGTCAGCGTTTCGGGGGTGAGCAGCGCCGCGATCATCAGGGGCAGGGCGGCGTTTTTGGCACCCGAGATATTGATGGTGCCGTTCAGTTTGTTGCCGCCGCGAATACGGATCCGATCCATTCAACACGTTCCCTTCAAAAGAATCAGCAAAGCCGTCCCCGAAGGCCGCCGAAACGCCGTTAACAAGCATAGATGGCACCTTTGGGGCAAGGCTTAATCCGCGGCCTTCTTTTCGGCCTTTGCAAGGGTCTTTTTGAGCCTGGCGAGGGATTTTCGCTTCAGGAGGTTAATCCGCAAAGCCTCCGCCAGCCGCTTGGTTTCGGCGGTGGAGCGCGGGGTTCGGGGTTTGTTGGCCATGGCCAAAAGATGGAAAAACTCCTGGATTCTGTCAAGCCATGAGGGTTGCGAAAGGCCAAGGCCTGTGGCATGTCTCCCCATTATGGTGCGCTGCTGTAGCTCAGTGGTAGAGCACTCCATTGGTAATGGAGAGGTCGACAGTTCAATCCTGTCTAGCAGCACCATTCTTTTTCAATTATTTTTAGCAAACCACTGAACCTGAAGCTCCTTTTACAGCCCGAGTGGCACACACTTTGTCAGCGGCGCCTAGTAAAGTGTCTTCTTGTATTCATCTTCGAGTCCCTCATCCATTCTGCGCATCTCATCGCTGTCGCTGGGCGCGCCAGTTGTCTGATCCAGAATGATCTTTAAAAGCGACGGCATCTCGCTGCGGTTTTGAAAATATTCTGGGTCCCACAAATGAGAGCGCCGGAATGCCTTGGCGCAATGCATGAAAACCTCGCTCACTTTGACCACGATCGCGAGCGTGGGGACGCGATCATTCACACTCATGCTCTGGAGGATTTCAGGGTCATTCACCAGGCTGGCCTGCCCGCTCACGCGCAATGTATCGTCAAACCCCGGAATGATGAACAATAGTCCAACGCTGGGGTTGGCGAGAATGTTAACCAGCGTGTCGAGACGGTTATTGCCGGGCCGGTCCGGTATCGCCAGCGTGTGTTGATCAAGAATTTTGACAAAGCCGACAGGGTCACCGCGAGGGCTGACATCAGCTTTTCCATCCGGATTCTGGGTACCGATGCATAGGAATGGCGAACGCCTGATAAAGTCTTGCGCATGCTTGTCGAGTGAGCCCTGACACTTCAAGGCTGCCAGAGCATGTGTCGCCTGAAACAGGCTTCGAAGCGATTGTTCATCCGTTATGGCGAATTCTGGATTGACCTTGAATTCCTTCATTCTATTGCCTTTCTAAGTTCTCTCTTTTGTTTAATCATCCGGCATCTGAATGTGCACAGTTTTAGAACCAATGAGTGGCTGAGTTCAATTCTGCTTGGCAGTATCATCCCTTAATCCGGCAAATCCGTTTCCCCCAGATATCCCTGAACCAGACGCTGCCGCGCGCGGTAGTCCTCTGGCGGCTCAAAGCGCCCCGCCCAAATCCCCCGCTTGGCGCGCCGCGCCTCGGCCTCCAAGCGCACATAGGACAGGCTGTGGCGGGAATAGGCAACGGCCCAGCCCAGCCGCACCATTTCTCCGTTGATCTCAAGATTGCCAATCCGGCAAAGCGCAACGGCCCGGCCATAGCGGTCCGTTTCGATGGAGGTGCAGGACACCTCGCCCTCCCGCACCAGGCTCCGCAATGCATTTGCCGCCTGCTTGCCGCAAGGGTATTCGGTCCCGTGCTTGTTCCGGCAGGTCTGCCGGTATTCCGGCGCGTCAATGCCATGCAGGCGGATATCCGTGCCGCCCCGGCGCAGCGAATCGCCATCAACCACCTGAAGCGATCCCACGCCCAGATCGATCATGCCGAAGTATTTCATGGCAGCCAGCACAAGGGTGAGGACAATGAGGAAGAAGGCCGCATCAAGGGCGCTGCGGTAGAACGGGCGCGGCCGCCGCCAGTAGCGGCTCACGAAGGTGTCTTGTCCCAGCGCGTAGCGCTTTCATCGTCGGATGATTTCGCCGCAACCCAAGTGTCGCCTTGCGCCCCGCTCTCCAGTTTCCAGAAGGGTGCCTTGGTCTTGAGCCAGTCGATCAGGAAATGGCAGGCTTCGAAGGCCGCCTCCCGGTGGCTCGATGTGGCGATGACCAGAACAATGTCATCGCCCGGCAGGAGCTTGTCGTAGCGATGGACAATGAGCGTATCGAGCAGCGGCCAGCGCCGGTGCGCTTCCGCGTCAATTTCTTCGAGCGCCTTCTCCGTCATGCCGGGATAATGCTCAAGGGTCATGGCGGAAACCGCGGCACCATCGCTCATCTCGCGCATGGTACCAACAAAAACTACGCTGCCGCCAATATCCGTCCGGCCCTGCTTGAGCCTGGCAAGTTCGGCGGCGGTATCGAAGGCCTCGGCCTGGACGCGGATCATGGGGCGATAATGCTCTTGGGCGCGGCGGACATCAATTGCCGAACAGGTCTTTGAAAAGTTTCTTGCCGGTCTTGCCGATTTCCTTGAAGGTTTTTTCGGAAACCCCGAGGTCGCGCAAGGTATTGTAGGCGGCCTCCGGATCGTCAAAAATCCCTTCCACGTCGGGATATATCTTGGGCGCCTGCCATGGCCCCTTCACCGCGACCTGAACCGGAAGGCCTGTGGTTTCGTTGCTACCGGTCACCAGCTTGGGATCGAATTTGAAATCCAGCGCCCGGCGCAGCATGTCGACCTCGCCGCCTCCGGTGACCGCAAAGGCCGGGCCCGAAACCTGAACATCGTTGGTTTTGGCGATGCCATCGCTGATCACAAAGGAAGCCTGTGCCGTATCAAACGACGTGAGGTTTTCCGGCCCTTCGCCCCAGCCATCGCTCAACGCCGTGTTCAATTTTGAAACCATGTCGACAATGTTGAGGCCGGTGATTTCGCCATCCGAAACATCAATGCTGAATTTGCCGGCCAAGGTGGACATCATTTCCCGCTGGTTGTGCCCCGAGGCAGTCAATGACGCCCGCAGCCCGGTGTTTCCGGCCAGCCAGCCCACCCCGGAAAATTCGCTGAGAAAAGTTTCTCCCTTGATTCCCTGGGCATCAAGAACCAATTGCAGGGCCGGCAAGTCCTGTGTGCCATCAAGCGTGATTTTCGCCGTGGCCTTGCCGCCGTAGAGAGTGGCATCCTGAACAGAGGTTTCCAATTTCCCATCTTTCAATGTGCCGGACAGTTCAGCAGGGCCAATTTCAGCGCCGTTCCATTTGACCTGAAAGGCCGAGAGCTTCAGGCTGCCGTCAATGCCCTTGAGCCTGTCAAACGCGACGGGTGATGTGTCCCAGCCCGCGCCTTCCTTGCTTGTGCTCATGATGCTGGCTTTCTTGACCGGGAGATAGGGATCAAGCGAGAAAACATCTGTTGAAAGCGCAGCACTGACATGTGGCGTTTTTTCTGTGAGATCAAGCCTCATGTCGCCCGTCGCAACCATGCCGTCCAGGGCAACGCTGGCCTTGGCCAGGTTGAAAACCGCGCCCTTTGAATCCAGGGCCCCGGCCAGTGAAAAATTCTTGAGCCCGGCATTCCCGGTGATCGCCGAGCCCAGCCATTTTGCCAGGTGGCGGAGATCGGGCGAGGTGGCGTCAATTGCGCCGGCAAGATTGAGCCCGTCATGCGTTGCCAGCCTGCCGGTGAAATTCACCGTGAGCGCCGGGGCGGTGATCGTAAGGTCGAGCGGCGAGCCATCCTCGCCCAGCCGCTTCACGGATTTCACCTGCGCTTCGATCCGGGCAAACTGCTTGTTGAGCGAGGCCGTCCCTTCAACCCCAAGCTCGCCCTCATCACTGAGGGCAATATTCGCCGAGGCATCCTCAAGCGAGAAGGCTTGCCCGTTGCGCTCGTCAAGGAAACTGGCCGAACCATTCTCCACCAGCAATGTCAGGGGCTCCTTGGGGCTGGCGCTGTTGCCGGGCTTTCCCTGCCCGCCATTCCCCGCGCTCACCCAGCTGCTGTGGCCGTCCCGGTCGACCAGAAAACTGAAAACCGGCTGGTCAAGCGCAATGCTTCTGATCTTGAGCTTGCGCTGGAAGAGATCGCCGAGTTGCAGGGGCAAGTGCGCGCTTGCCGCCCGGGCAAAATTGCCCGTCATGCCCTCCGGGTTGGACAGGAAAACATCATCAAGGCGCACCCTGAGCTGGGGAGCGAACTCCAACCTGGCCCCGCCATTGACCAGAAGGGTGCGGCCCGTTTTGCGCATGACATAGTCCTGCAGCGCGGTGACGGCGAACCCTGGCTGGATAAAGGCCCAGGCCCCAGCGGCAAAAAGCCCGAGGACAATGGCCACACCAATCCAGACAAGTCGCTTTTTCATCCTTCCACCTTTCGAAGCGGGATATATTATGAACCAAATTCCAAGCGGAGATAAGTAATGCCCGGCCAACCCCTGTGGACACCATCGGAAAAGAGGAAGTCGGGCTCAAATCTCCGCCGGTTTATGGATGAACTGGAAAGTTCCGAGGGTGCCGGGCTGCAATCCTATGCGGATATTCTGGGATTCTCTACGGCAAAGCCGGAAGTTTTCTGGTTAAAACTGTGGGATTTCTGCGGTGTCGTGGCGGAAACCCGTGGAAAACCCGTCCTTGTTGATGGGGACAAGATGCCGGGGGGCCGCTTTTTCCCCGATGCCAGGCTGAACTACGCCGAAAACCTCTTGCGCCGGAACGACGATGGCCCGGCTCTGGTCTTTTGGGGTGAAGACAAGATCAGGCTGACCATGACCTGGCGCCAGCTCAATGCGCGTGTCGCCCAAACCCACCGCGCCCTTGCCAAGGCAGGCATCAAACCGGGTGACAGGGTGTGTGCCGTGGTGCCCAATCACCCGGAAACCATTGTGGCCTTCCTTGCCGTGGCATCGCTTGGTGCCATCTGGTCATCCTGCTCGCCGGATTTCGGCGAGCGCGGCATTCTCGACCGCTTCGGCCAGATTGAACCCAAACTCCTGTTCACCTGTGATGCTTATTTCTATGCCGGAAAAATCCACAGCCTCGCCGAAAAAGTCGCCAAGGTCCTCACTCAACTGCCAAGCGTCGAACAGACCGTGGTGATTGATTACACCGGGCAGGCCGGAGCGATGGCGGCGCAATTGCCCAGGGCGACAACCCTTGACGCCTTCCGCTCCGGCGAGAGCGAAGCCGCCATTGCCTTCGCCCAGATGCCCTTCGATCATCCGCTCTATATTCTCTATTCCTCCGGAACCACCGGCATTCCCAAATGCATCGTGCACCGCGCTGGCGGCATTCTGCTGAAGCACCTCAGTGAGATTGTCCTGAACAGCGATGTGAAGCCGGGCGACCGCCTCTTTTACTTCACCACCTGCGGCTGGATGATGTGGAACTGGCTGGTGAGCGGCCTGGCCGCCGGCGCCACCCTGCTGCTCTACGACGGTTCGCCATTCCATCCGAATGAACGCGCCCTCTTTGATTTTGCCGACGCGGCGGACATGACGGTTTTTGGCACCTCTGCCAAATATATCGATTCCGTGCGCAAGACCGGCTGGCACCCCCGCGACACTCACACGCTCACCAACCTTCGCACCATGATGTCCACCGGCTCGCCGCTCAGCGCCGAGAATTTCGATTTTGTCTATGACGCGGTAAAACCCGACATCCATCTCGCTTCCATTTCTGGCGGCACCGATATTTGCGGCTGCTTCGTGGGGGGCAATCCTCTGGATAGCGTCTGGCGCGGCGAAATCCAGGGACCGATGCTCGGCATGGCCATGGATGTGCTGGATGACAACGGGCATCCGGTGAAACAGGAAAAGGGCGAGCTGGTGTGCACCAAGCCGTTTCCCTCCATGCCGGTGATGTTCTGGAATGATCCCGACGGCCAGAAATATCACAACGCTTATTTCGCGCGCTTTGACAATATCTGGTGCCATGGGGATTTCGCCGAGATCACTGCCCATGGCGGCCTCATCATTCATGGCCGCTCCGACGCAACGCTGAATCCCGGCGGGGTGCGCATCGGCACCGCCGAAATCTATGCCCAGGTTGAGCGCATCCCCGAAGTGCTTGAGGCGCTGGCCATTGGCCAGGACTGGGACAATGACGTGCGTGTTGTTCTTTTTGTAAGGCTGGCGGCGGGTGGCACCCTGGATAACAAGTTGATCGCCCAAATCAAAAAGCAGGTGCGCGATGGGGCCTCGCCCCGCCATGTTCCCGCTGTGATCATTGCGGTGAAGGACATTCCACGCACCAAATCGGGGAAGATCACTGAGCTGGCGGTGCGGGAAATCGTCCATGGCCGCGAGGTGAAGAACCAGGAGGCGCTGGCCAATCCCGAGGCGCTTGACCTGTTCCGGAATCTCGCCGCTCTTACCTGAAGCTTTCGCGGATGCGCAGATTGCGCGTGAGCAGGATGATGGGGATAAGGCCCGCCGCAACAATGGTGAGCGCCGGGGCGGCACTTTCTTCCAGTTGCCCTAGCGAAGCCAGCAGGAATACCTGGGTTGCCAGCGTCTCGAAATCGAATGGCCTGAGAATGAGCGTGGCGGGAAGCTCCTTCATGCAGTCGACAAAAACCAGAAGCGTGGCGGTGATCAGCGCCGGGCGCAGAATGGGCAAATGGATTTCCGCAACAGTGCGCAGCGGCGTGCGGCCCAGGGTGCGCGCCGCAAAGGTGAGATTGGGCGTCACTTTTTCAAGGCCGCTTTCCAGCGAGCCGAAGGAGATGGCCAGAAAGCGGATGGCATAGGCAAAGATGATCGCGGTGATCGTGCCCGACAGCAGAAGGCCGGTGGAAACGCCAAAGGCGCTCCGCATGAAGGCATCAACCGTGTTGTCGAAATAGGCCAGCGGAATAAGTACGCCAATGCCAAGCACCGTTCCGGGCATGGCATAACCGACACTGGCAAGCCTGAGGAAGGTGGTGATCCGTGTGCCGCGTTGCGAACGGTGGGCATAGGCGAGGACAAGGCCGAGGACCACGACAACAAGGCTTGCCACCAGCGAGAGAACGAATGAGTGCCACATGGCTTCGAAATAGTTTGCAGAGAGGATATCTTCCACATGCCGTGCCGCGAACCGCAGGAGAATAAGAGCCGGCAGGATGAAGCCCAGAAACACCGGCAGGAAACAGGCAAGCATGGCCAAAATCCCGCGCCAGCCCGTAAGTCGCGTGCGCCGCGGGGCCATGGGATGGCGTGATCCCGGCATGGTGGATTGGCGGCTGCGCGCATGGCGCTCAACCCACAAGAGCGCGAAGACGAAGATCAGAAGAAAAACGGCCAACTGCGCCGCCCCGCCCAGGTTTCCTTCGCCCAGCCAGGTTGTGTAAATGCCAAGTGTCAGGGTGTTGACGCCAAAGAAACCAACTGCCGCAATGTCGTTCAGACATTCCATCAAGGCGAGGCTCACGCCAACTACAATGGCTGGACGGGCTTGCGGCAAAGCCACGGAAAGAAAGGCCCCCCACGGCGATTTGCCAAGGGTGCGCGCCACGTCAAGCTGGCTCATGGGCTGGCGCAGGAAGCTTGCCTGCGCCGTCATGTAGACATACGGATAGAGCACCAGCGCCAGCACGATGACCGCGCCGGGAAGCGAGCGGATTTCCGGAAACATGTAGTCCTCGGGACGGGTCCACCCCATGGCGCCGCGCAGCCAGGTTTGCAACGCGCCCGCATAATTCAGGAAATCCACATAGGTGTAGGAAACGATGTAAGTGGGCATGGCCAGCGGCATGAGGCAGGCCCACTGCAGGATCCGCCGCAGCGGAAAGTCATGCAGGCTCACCAGCCAGGCCGTGGCCGTGCCGATGATGAAAGTTAGCACTCCCACCCCCGCCATCAGGCCAAGGGTGCGCCAGACATAGCCCGGCAGAACCGTGCCCAGCAAATGCGGCCAGATGTTTTCGCTTGCGGCGAAGGAGAGAAGTACAATTGTCAGAATGGGCAGCGCCACAAGAACCGCTATGAGGCCTGCGCCAAGCATAAGCCAGGTCTCGGCAGGGGAAGCCCCGGACTTCGCGCGTGTTGAAATGACCGCCATCCCGCGTGACAGCTATTCCGCGAGGACGCGCGTTGTCGGGAATGTAAGTTCGATGAGGGTGCCCTTGCGGGGTTCGCTCGAGATATCGAATTTCGTGCGATTGGCTTCGGCCAGCGCCTTGGTGAGCGGCAAGCCAAGGCCTGTGCCCTGCACCTCGCGGCCCTCGGTGATCACCCGCTTGAAAGGTTCAAGGGCATCGCGCAATTGCTCGGCATCCATTCCGATGCCCGTGTCCTTGACGCGGAGTTTGAGTTCACCTGACTTGTTCATCTGGGCCGAAACAATAACCTGTCCGCCCGGATCGGTAAACTTGATGGCGTTCGACAGGATGTTGAGCATGATCTGACGCATCGAGCGCTGATCGGCCACCACATTGGGAAGATCGCTGGGCATCGCCTTGCGGATCACTACGCGGGCCCCTGTTGCGGCCTCCTGCAGCATCTTGATGGTGTTATCTGCCGTGTCGCTCAGGTTAACCGCCGTGAAATTAAGTTCAAGCTGGCCTGCCTCGACTTTTGACAGATCAAGCAGGTCATTGATCAGCGAGAGCAGCAGCCCGCCGCTGGAGTGAATGTCATTCACATAGCCGCGGTACTTGTCGTTCTTGATTTCGCCAAAGCGCTCCAGCCGCATGACTTCCGAGAAGCCCATGATGGCATTGAGCGGCGTGCGCAATTCATGGCTGATGCGGGCCAGGAATTCCGACTTCTGCCGACTCGTGGCCTCGGCCACTTCCTTGGCCTCGCGCAATTCCGATTCGGTCCGTTTCCACTGGGTGATGTCGCGCACCACGGCGCAGAAGGCAGCACGTGAGGTGAGCGATTGCAGCGCGCCGATTGTCAGGAAGAGGGGAACCGATCCACCCTGCTTGACGATGGCAGTGACCTCGCGCCCGTCGTTGAATACACTCGCCAGCCCCGGTCCCTGCAGGGCCGAGAGATAATCGCGCAGCACTTTCCGGCTCTCCGGCGCCAGCAAATCGCCAAAGGGCTTGTCGGCGACTTCCGCGATGCGGTAGCCGAAAATGGCTTCAGCACCGGCGCTGAACGTATGGATCTTGCCATCCCGGTCAAGCGTAATGATCCCGTCCGTTGCCGTATCGAGAATGGCCCGCAGCTCTTCATCGGCCACCGGCTGCGTGTTCTGAACAATGTCGGGCTGATGGATGATTTCCGGAACAGCAGGAACTGCCTGTGGATCTACAGGCGCAGCAATGACCGCCGGCGGCGGCGCTTTCACTTCGCTCGGTTTGGCGGCAGGCAGTGCAGCCGGCTTCAAAATGAACTGGCGGGCCGGGCCATTCTGCCAGGCGACCTCGGACAATTGCGCCGCGAAGCTGACATCCGCGCCGCTTTCAAGCGACAGTGTGGCGGCGGGAACCGATTGGCAAAGCGTTGAAAAATATGTCCACACGGCTTCATCATTGATCAGGTCATCAACCGATGCATATCCGAAAATCTCAAGTGCCTTCGGATTGGCGTGCAGCACCTGTTCGCCCTTGCAGATCAAAATGGCATGGACGGACTTGTCGATTGCGGTGGTGACAGGGCGCGGAATAGCCACTGGTCTGCGCCGCGGCTTTTCCGGCACTGGCTTTCGCTCGGCGACGGATTCGTTGAGAACCTTGCCGAGCTGATGAAACGCTTCCGCCTCGGCGGCGCCAAGCTGGGATTTCGCCTCTTGCGGGTGGTTTGAAATGGTCCGCTCCAGGGCGCGCCGTTCGGTAATGTCGTCGAGAAGCACCATGGCAAAAGCCACCGGGTCTGCCGCGGTGTCCAGCTTTTGCAGGGTGAGCCGGATGTCGCGCTGGCCGATTTTAGTGCGCAGGCGGCGGACGTCGCTGACCGTTCCGGTCGATGCCAGCCGCGTCAGCAAATCATCCGCCAGGGAGGAATCCTCCACAAGGGCGCCGAGGCTGGCCCGCTGGTCCGCCCCGAGCAGCAGCCGTGCCGCCGCGTTCAGCCGGTGCAGCGAACCCTCCCGCCCCATGAACGCCGCCGCCGCGGGCAGCAGGTCAAAGGCCAACGCCAGTTTTTCCGTCGGAATTTCGGTTGCCGCATCGCTTGGGCTTGCGGCGATCACCAGAAGCCCGGCCCGCCCATCAGCCAGGGCGTGAAGGGTGCAGCGGCAGGGCAGCGGTGCTGTATGGCCCGAGGAGGGGAAGTGGAGAAGAGTAGATTCGACCTGGCCCCGGCTCAGCCTTTTGGAAAGGCCGGTGATCTGCTCAACCCCCGGCTCAGCCAGGTCAAAGGGCCGGTCGATCAGGTCAAAAAGCGATTCGCCGCCGAAATAGGCAACCCCCGCCGAGTTCGCCCATACGATACGCCCCCGCGCCCCGTCCCACAGCCAGGCCGGGCTGGCAAGGGTGCGCAAATCTTCAAGCGTTGGCGCCTCTAGTCTGGTCAAAATACCCGCAGCCGGAGTTTACCCGACCGATCCCCACGCAATTACGAACCCTCGAGCCCACCATCTGCAGTCGGCCCACTCGCAGGCAAACTAAATCAATTTTTTAAGATCGCGTCCACCTTTGGTTAACCAAAGGTCATAAAAGTGTACAACTGGTTAACGTAAGGTATCAATTCCGCACATAATGCTGCGTTGCAAGAATTATGTTGCAATGCACCATTTTTGTTCTTATATGAGATTTAAGCGACCAGTCGCGCCGTTAACCAACTTGGAGAGTGACCATGAGCAAGAAATCAAAATTTGATGCCAATATTGAGATTCCAACCGAGGCGGTTGAAGTGCAGAAGGAAGCTCTCGAATTCGCCCATAAGTCCGTAGATCAGGCCCAGGTGGTTTTTGAAAAGGCAACTGATGTGGCCCAGGGCAATGCGCAGGTTTTTGAAGCCGTGGCTTCCGCCTACAAGTCGGGCGTTGTGGACTTCCAGAAGAAGGCCATGGAATTTACCCAGAAGAACATGGAACAGGCCTTTGCCTTCAGCCGCAAGCTGTTCTCGACCCGGGAATTCGGCGAAGTCGTTTCCCTCCAGCAGAGCTTCGTCAAGGACCAGGCTGAAGCCTTCAAGGCCCAGGCCGGCGAATTGAATGAAATCGCCGTGCGCTTGTCCACTGAGGCAGCCCAGCCGCTGAAGAGCAGCTTTGAAAAATCCGTCAAGGACTTCAGCAAGTCCTTTGCTGCTTAAGCCGGTTTAACCTTTTGACTGAAGGCCCGCGATTGTCGCGGGCCTTTTTGTTTGCTTGAATTTGCAAGCGCACCTCGCTAGTTTGCGCCGCACTTGAAGATGCAGCTGTAGCTCAGTTGGTTAGAGCGCCGGATTGTGGATCCGGAGGTCGGTGGTTCGAGCCCACCCAGCTGTACCACTGCAATGTTTATCTCCGCACCCCCAGCAGATTGTCCGTCGTGAACGCCTCCGCCAGCTGGGCTTCGGTCATCACGCCTTCGCTCAAGGCAACCTCACGGATCGTGCGCCGGGTTTTCAGTGCGATTTTCGCCACGCGTGCTGCCTCGTCATAGCCGATATAGGGGTTGAGCGCCGTCACCGTGACGAGGGAGCCGTCAAGCAGTTCACGGCAGCGCTCTTCATCGGCCTCGATGCCCAGCACGCATTTTTCGCGCAACGTCACCATGCCGCGCATCAGCATCCGCATGGATTGCATAATGTTGAACACAATCACCGGCTCCATGGCATTGAGCTGCAATTGCCCGGCCTCCGCCGCGAGTGTCACCGTAAGGTCATTGCCGATCACCTGGTAGGCGATCTGGTTGACGACTTCCGGCACCACCGGATTGACCTTGCCCGGCATGATCGAGGAGCCGGCCTGCACCGAGGGCAGGCGGATTTCGCCAAAGCCCGCCCGCGGCCCGCTGTTCAGCAGCCGCAAGTCATTGCAGATTTTGGAGAGCTTCACGGCGATGCGCTTCAGCACGCCGGAGAAGGTGACAAAAGCCCCCATGTCGGACGTGGCCTCGATGAGATCGCCCGCGGTGATGAGATCAATGCCTGATACTTTCGAGAGATGGCGGATGACGGTCGCCGGATAATCCCCCGGCGTGTTGATCCCCGTGCCGATCGCCGTGCCGCCAAGATTGACCTCGCGCAGCAGATTGGAAAATTCCCTCAACCGGTCAATATCCTCGCCAACCGTGACGGCAAAGGCGCGAAACTCGGAACCCAGCCGCATCGGCACCGCATCCATGAGCTGGGTGCGCCCAACCTTGATGATGTGATCGAAGGCCACGGCCTTCTCAAGAAATGCCGCCTTCAGCGCAATCTGGCTGTCGAGCAATGAGGGGCAATCGCGCAAAATGGTGAGGCGCACCGCCGTGGGATAAACGTCATTGGTGGATTGCGAGAGATTGACGTGGTCATTGGGGTTGATGCTGGCATAGTCGCCGCGCGGCTTTCCGATGAGCCGCAACGCCATATTGGCGATGACTTCATTGGCGTTCATGTTGGTGGAGGTGCCAGCACCCCCTTGCAGCATGTCCACCACGAAGAACTCGTGGCCCTCGCCCGCAATGATCTGGTCGCAAGCCGCCATTATGGCGTTTGCAATTTTGGGGCTGAGAGCGCCGAGCTCGAGATTGGCAAGAGCCCCTGCCTTTTTCACCATGGCCAGCGATTGCACCAGTTCCGGATAGTGATTGAGCAAAATCCCGGTGATCGGAAAATTCCCGGCGGCCCGTGCCGTATGGATGCCATAATCGGCCGTATCAGGTATTTTCATTTCACCGAGAGAATCTTTTTCGATGCGGTAGGAGGCCATGATTTGAAACTTTCTGGTTTGAAGGGCCTATCCATAGGCCTTGCAAAAAAATTAAGCAAAGTTGATAATTCGCCCGGTTTGAAAGGCTTTTTGTGTGACAATTGAACTGAGGCCCGATGGCCGCCAATCGGAAACGGCGCTCGCCGTGCAGCGCGGCGTTGGCCGCCTGATGCGCAGCCTTGGCTTTGCAATTCTCAACGAATTCACCCTCGCCACCGGCCGCCGCGCTGACGTGATCGCCCTTGGCGACAGCGGCGCCATCTGGATCATTGAAATCAAGTCCTCGCTCATGGATTTCAGGGTCGACCAGAAATGGCCGGAATACCGTGACTTCTGCGACCGGTTCTTCTTCGCCATCCCGCAAACCCTTGATCCCGAGATCATGCCCTCTGAGGCGGGCCTGATCGTGGCGGACAATTGGGGCGCTGAAATTCTCCGCCAGTCCGGCGAAACCACGCTGCATGCCTCACGGCGCAAAGCCGTGACCCTGGCCTTCGCCCGCGCCTCCAGCCAGCGCCTGCACAGCCTTTATGATCCGTGACTATTTAGGCGCGCGTTTTGCCAGGATGCGCTGCAGGGTGCGGCGGTGCATGTTGAGGCGGCGTGCCGTTTCCGAAACATTGCGGCTGCAGAGTTCATAGACGCGCTGGATATGCTCCCAGCGTACCCGGTCCGCCGACATGGGATTTTCAGGCAGCGCCGAGCGGCTGTCCTTGTCGGAAATGAGTGCGCCATAAACCGCATCGGCGTCGGCGGGCTTGGCCAGATAGTCGATCGCCCCCAGCTTCACCGCCGTCACGGCAGTAGCGATATTGCCGTATCCCGTGAGTACCACGACCCGGGCGTCGGGCCTGCTGGCATGCAGGGCCTCAATTACGTCAAGCCCGTTGCCGTCGCTCAGGCGCAGGTCGACAACCGCATAGCCCGGCGCGGATTTCTTCACCTGCTGGATGCCCTCGGCCACCGACTCGGCCATTCGCACCTCAAAACCGCGCGTTTCCATGGCCCGCGCCAGCCGGGTCAAAAAGGGCTTGTCGTCATCAACAAGCAACAGCGTCTTGTCGGCAGGGAGAGTGATGTCAGTCATGGCGGTCCTCTTATTGACCTCGTTATACGAGTCAAGGGCCCCCTTGGACACCACCTTATGGGCTGCCCAAATCCACCGCGCTCCGAGGCCAGCTCAACTGGATAACCGCGCCATGTTCGGGAAGAGGGCGGTTGGCCAGCGAAACCGTGGCGCCTGAGCGTTCCAGCAGGGTCTTGGCAATAAAAAAGCCCAGTCCCATGCCTTCATGGCGTCCCTTTTCATCTTCCTGATCGACGCCATAGCCGGGCCGCGTGGTCACAAAGGGATCGCCGAGAAGGTCAAAAATGGCCTGGTCAAAGCCCGGCCCGTCATCGGAAATGAGCAGCGATACTTTGGCCGCGGACCATTGGGCCACGATGCTGACTTTCGTCTCGGCAAAATCCACGGCATTCTCCAGGAGGTTCCCCAAGCCATAAGCAATGGCCGGATTCCGCCGGAACACCGGTTCGGGCGTTTGCGCCGCCGTTCCGTCGCCGGAAACGATGATATCGATGGTGACATCCGGCCCGCGGATGGGGGCCACCAGATCTTCGATCATGACCGAGAGCTTGACCCGCGCATACATGTCGTCTGCCTGCGTATCCCGGTTGGCAAGGCGCGACAGGATTTCCCGGCATCTCCCAGTCTGGCTAATCAGAAGGTCGATATCCTCCGTATGCGGACCTTCCGCCGGCAATTCCCGCTTCAGCTCCTTGGCAACCAGCGCGATGGTGGCCAGCGGCGTACCCAGTTCATGGGCGGCGGCGGCGGCCAGCCCGTCAAGGGCCGAAAGCCTCTGCTCGCGCGCCAGCACCAGTTCGGCGGCGGTGAGGGCCGATGACATCTGCCGGGCTTCTTCGGCAATGCGCCGCGCGTAAATCGATGAAAACACCACGCTGCACATGATGGCCGCCCACAAGCCGCCGATATAGGTTTTGGGCAGAACCAGGGGCGCGGTTGTATTCCACGGCAGCGGCAGGTGAAAAATCGCCAGAAAGCTGGCGCATAGGAAAGCAATCGTGCTGAGCCACAGCGTCCATTTCAGCGGTAGCGACGTGGCCGATACGGTGACCGGAACAAGGAACAGGAAGGCGAAAGGATTTTCGAGCCCACCCGTAAGGTAAAGCAAAAGCGCCAGCTGAATGACGTCATAGCCCAGAAGCAAGCCGGCCTGGGTTGGCGCAAGCCTTAAGTTGGACCGCCAGCGCAGGGTGAGGAAGATATTGAGCCAGGCGCTGAGCGCAATGACCCCAAGGCAGGCCCCCAGCGGCAGCGGAAAATCCAGAACGAAATGAACCCCCAGAACCGCCAGCGATTGGCCGAAAACCGCAAGCCATCGCAGGCGCACCAAGGTCCGCAGCCTGAGCAGCCCCGCCGTTGAATTGAAGGTTTCCGGTCCCTCCGGAGAGGCCGCAAGTAGTGACATTTAGCCCGTGCCTTAAGATTTACTCAGGCATGACTTTAGGATAAAGCCTCGCAAATGCCAAAACCGCATTATGCGCCCTCGCGCTTTCAACGCATCTTCGCAATTCTCGCCCTGCTTGCCGCACTCGTTGTTGCGGGCACGGCCTATTATTTTTCCAGTCAAATTCAAACGGCGACAGGCACCGGCACGGCCCTCGTTGGCGGCCCCTTTACGCTCACCGATCAAGACGGGCGCAGGGTCACCGACAAGGATTTTCTGGGCAAATACATGCTTGTATTTTTTGGCTACACCTATTGCCCCGATCTTTGCCCCACCGAATTGCAGGTGATGTCAGCCGCCCTGGATAGTTTGGGCGCAAAGGCCGATGCCATCCAGCCCATCTTCATCAGTTTCGATCCGGAGCGCGACACGCCGGAAGTCTTGAAGCAGTATGTTTCAAACTTCCATCCCCGCCTTGTGGGCCTGACCGGTACGCCGGAGGAGATTGCCGTCGCCGCCAAGGCCTACCGGGTCTATTACAGCAAGGTTCCGGGCAGTTCCGCCCCTGATACGTATCTTATGGATCATTCCACCATCACCTACCTGATGGATCCACAGGGCAAGTTCCTCAAGCATTTCAGCTATTCCACAGATTCGGCGGCTTTGGCGAAGGCTCTTGCGGAAGCCGTGGCGCCTTAATTTACTGTAATACTAGCACAATGGACGGTTGCAGGAATCCTAAGGAGTTGTTAGGTTGCATTGCAGCATGATGCGATCACGCAGCGCTGAAGGGACATTTTCGGAATGCTTTATAATCTCTATGAGATGAACCACGCCGCCCTCGTGCCTTGGCGTGCGGCGGCGGATATGGGCCTGAATTTTTGGCAAAACCCGGTCAACCCGTGGAGTTCATCCAGCACGGCCCGTGCCGTAAGCGCCTCGCTTGAACTCTTCGAGCGTGCCACCCGCCGATTTGCAAAACCATCTTTCGAACTGAAGGAAACAACCGTGGGCGGCACCACCGTTGCAGTCAGCGAACAGATCCTTCTGCACAAGCCCTTCGTATCGCTCTTGCATTTCAGCAAGGTCTGGCCGGAAAAGATCAAGGTGAAGTCCCAGCCCAAGCTGCTGGTCGTGGCTCCCATGTCGGGCCACTACGCCACCCTGCTGCGCGGCACCGTGGAGGCTCTTCTGCCGCACTTCGATGTTTACATTACTGACTGGGCCGATGCCCGAACCGTTCCCGTGGCGATGGGAAAATTCGATCTCGAGGATTATGTCGATCACGTTATTGAAATTCTCCAGGTCATGGGCGGCAACGTAAATGTGATGGCCGTGTGCCAGCCCTCGGTGCCCGTCATGGCCGCCGTCGCGCTGATGAATGCCCGCGGTGACAAGAACACGCCAAAGAGCATGATCCTCACGGGCGGCCCCATCGATACGCGCCGCAACCCCACCGCCGTCAACAAGCTGGCGAAGGAAAAAGGCTCAGACTGGTTCCGCAAGAATGTGATCATGAAGGTGCCGTTCCCCCATGCGGGCTTCCTGCGTGATGTCTATCCCGGCTTCCTGCAGCTCACCGGTTTCATGACGATGAATCTTGACCGCCACATGGATGCCCACCGCCAGCTCTTCTGGCACCTCGTTGAGGGCGATGATGAAAGCGCCGAAAAGCACCAGGACTTCTACGATGAATACATGTCGGTCATGGATCTGACGGCGGAATTCTATTTGCAGACAGTGGACCGCGTCTTCGTCAATCATGACCTGCCGAACGGCTCCTACATGCATCGCGGCTTGCTTGTCGATCCTTCCAAAATCACCCAGACGGCGCTGATGACGGTTGAAGGCGAACGTGATGATATTTCCGGCGTCGGCCAGACCGAAGCCGCCCATGATTTGTGTTCAAACCTGCCGCAGGAAAAGAAACGTCATCACCTGCAGCGCGGCGTCGGCCACTATGGCGTGTTCAGCGGCTCGCGCTTCCGCAAGGATGTTGTGCCAATGATCGTGGATTTTGTGAACGCCAGCGCCTGATGGCCGGCCTGCTTCGCAGTTTTGTGAAAGCATGGTCAGAAGCTCCAGTCGAACCTTACTCAATTCTCATTGATGACATGCCCGTCGTCGTGAATTTTCGCCGGAATGCCAGGGCCAAGCGCATCATTATCCGCCTGACGCGCGACGCCACCAGTGTCGCCGTGACAATCCCGAAAAACATGAACGCCGCGCGGGCCCAGGCCTTTGTGGAGAAATCGATTCCGTGGATTTCAAAGCATCTCAGGCAAAGGACCCCGCGGACTGTCCTTGGCCCCGGCTCCGTCATTCCGCTGCGCGGCATTCCCCATGAGGTCCACGCCACCACGGCGCGCCGCGGCCTCATTACCATCGATCCCGATGCACGCCGCATTCTTGTGCCCGGCGATCCCCGCCATTTGAGCCGCCGCCTGCAGGATTGGCTGAAGGCCCTGGCCAAGGCCGATCTCACCGAAGCCTCGGCCCGCTACGCAAAATCCATGTCCGTTGATTTCAAGCGGATTTCGGTCCGTGACCAGAAAAGCCGCTGGGGCTCCTGCTCCGCGGCGGGCGATCTGTCCTACAATTGGCGCCTGATCCTGGCGCCAAGCCATATTCTGGATTATGTCGCCGCCCATGAAGTGGCGCACCGCCAGCACATGAATCACGGGCCAAGATTCTGGCGCTTGGTCCTGACCCACTGCCCGCACGCCTCAACCGCAAAGCACTGGTTCAAATCCAACGGCGCGGATCTGCATCGCTTTACGGTGAATCAATAAATCGAATTGTTGTTATTCTTGGACTGGCGCTTTTTCCGTTTCTCGGCGCGCGGTTCGTCGCTGCCGCCGAAAAGGCGCTCAAAAAAACCCCTCTTGCGCGTGGGAGTCGCAAACTCTTCCTCGCTGCCATAGTCCATGCTTTCGTCCTGGGAAACCAGATAGGGGTCGGCTTCCGGTTGTTCTTCAATATATCCGGGCAGCGGCGCAGGCGACAGGTTGGCATGCGCCACCTCCATTACATCCTTCCAGATGGCAGCCGGCACGGATCCGCCGGTCACGGTTTTGGTGGGCGAATTATCGTCATTGCCAAGCCACACGCCGGCCACCAGATAGCTGGAATATCCGACAAACCACGCATCCCTGTAATCCTGGCTGGTGCCGGTTTTGCCCGCGATATCGAAGCCGGGAATTTGCGCCTTCTTGGCCGTTCCTTCGTTCACAACGGCCCGCATCATCGAGTTCATCGAGCCCAAGTCGCGGTTTGAAATGGCCTGTCCGAGGCCATCGCCGCTGCGCTCGTAAATCACCTGGCCATTGCGCGTCACAATGCGGCGCACCGAGAAGGGCACAATGCTGTAGCCGCCATTGGCAAAGGGCGTGAACGCCGAAGTGAGTTCCAGAAGCGTCACTTCAGAAGTTCCCAGCGCTATCGAAGCGTCATTACCGAGATGCGAAGTGATGCCAAGACGGTGCGCCACAGCCACCACATTTTCCGGCCCCACGCTGTTGGCCAATTGGGCCGCAACACTATTGAGCGAAAGAGCCAGGGCGGTTCTGAGCGTCACTTCGCCAAGATATTTCTGGTTGTAGTTTCCGGGCTCCCAGCTGCCGATGCGAATGGGCTGATCATTGGCCCTGGACTCCGGCGTGTAGCCCTGTTCCATTGCCGCAAGAAAGACGAAGGGCTTGAAGGTTGAACCCGGCTGGCGCATGGCCTTGATGGCGCGGTTGTACTGGCTGCGCTGGTAGGATTTGCCGCCGACCATGGCCTTGACCGCGCCGAAGGTGTCCATCACCACCATGGCCCCTTGCGAAACCCTGAGCTTTTTGCCCTCTTCATTCAGGTGTTTGCGCAGCGATCGTTCGGCGAGAAGTTGAAGCTGCGGGTCGATGGTGGTTTCAACGATGATGGATTGGCCATAATCCTTGACCAGCAGGGGCAACTGTTCGTTGACCCAGTCGACAACATATTGGGTTGCTGGCACATAATCCGAAGCCACGACGGTTGCCGGCGCATTGAGGGCCTGGTCCGCCTCGCCCTGGCTGATGAAATCCGCATCGACCATGGCATTGAGCACCAGGCTGGCGCGCTCCGCCGAGGCTTCCGGGCGTGTGATCGGATTGTAGTTGGTCGGCGCCTTGAGCACGCCGGCCAGCGTCGCCGCCTCGGTCAGGTTAAGGTCAGTGGCGGACTTGTGATAGAAAACCTGTGCGGCCTTTTCAATGCCCGTGGCCCCCGAGCCATAATAGACGCGGTTGAGATAGAGCTGGAGGATGTCATCCTTGGAAAATTTTGTTTCAAGCCAGAGCGCCAGCACCAGTTCCTGCGCCTTGCGGCTGTAGGTGCGTTCGGGTTTGAGAAAAAGATTCTTGGCAAGCTGCTGCGTAATGGTCGAACCGCCCTGCACCACGCGTCCTGCCGTGAAATTCTCATAGGCCGCGCGCACGAGGCTTAAAGGATCAACCCCGAAATGCGAGCGGAAGCGGTGGTCCTCAATGGCAATCAGCGCATTGGGCACATAGTCCGGAAGTTCCGATACGCGCACCTGGTCGCCGAAGAACGCCCCCTGTTCCGAAAGCACCGTGCCGTCTTCCGCCAGCAGCATGATGCCGGGCTGCAGCTCGGGTATCTGCAGAAGCCCCTTCTGGCTCAGCGAGAACCAGACATAGCCCAACATCGCCGCAAGGGCGATGGAACCGAGAACCGCGGATTTGAAGGCGAAGGAAAAAAGCCAGCGGAGGAAAGAGCGCCGCCGCCGTGGCTGTGGCTCTGAATCTTTTGCACCGCGGCGTTTCTTGCGGTCAAAAAGCTGCGGCTCCCGCCGTTCACTGGGGGAGTGCCTTTTTCTGCCACCGAATAGTCCCATCGTCGTCCCTTGGCCCAATAGGCTCTATGCCTTTGATGGGGCTTATCATTTAACCCTTGGTTAAGGCCAAACTCGGCGCAAAAGATGGTCCAATAGTGACGGGGCCGGGATTACATCACCGCGCCGACCTGCCAGGGCACATACTCATTGTCGCCATAGCCCAGTTCTTCGGACTTCGTCTTTTCGCCCGAGGCGACTTTCAGAACCTTGTTGAAGATTTCCTGGCCCTTGTCGGCAATCGAAACGCCTTCGACAACATCCCCGCAATTGATGTCCATGTCCTCAATCATGCGGTTGTAAACATCGGTATTTGTTGCCAGCTTTATGGAGGGCACCGGCTTGCAGCCATAGGCCGAGCCGCGCCCCGTGGTAAAGCACAGCATATTGGCGCCGCCCGCCACTTGGCCGGTGGCGGAAACCGGATCATAACCCGGCGTATCCATGAACACGAAGCCCTTGGCGGTCACCTGTTCGGCATAGCGGTAAACTGCTTCCAGCGTCGTGGTACCGCCCTTGGCGGCCGCACCCAGAGACTTTTCCAGGATGGTGGAAAGTCCGCCCAGCTTGTTGCCGGGTGAGGGATTATTATTCATTTCCATCAGGTTACGCTTGGTATAGTCCTCCCACCAATGAATGATATCGATCAGTTTCTCGCCGACTTCGCGCGACACGGCGCGGCGTGTAAGAAGATGTTCGGCCCCATAGATTTCCGGCGTTTCGGAGAGGATTGCCGTGCCGCCTTGGCGGACCAAAAGGTCAACCGCCGCACCGAGTGACGGATTGGCGGTAATGCCGGAATAGCCATCGGAGCCGCCGCATTGAAGGGCCAGGATTATCTCCGAGGCGTAGCATTTTTCACGCTTCACATCGTTGACGTAAGGCAGCATGGCATTCACCGCTTCAACGCCGGCGGCAACCGTCTTGCGGGTTCCGCCCGTCTCCTGGATGGTCATCGTGCGGAAGGTGTTTCCTTCCACGATTCCATAGGCTTCCTTGAAGCGCGGGATCTGGAATCCTTCGCAGCCCAGGCCCACCATCATGACGCCGCCCATGTTCGGATTGGTGGCATAACCCCAGGACGTGCGCTTCAGCACATCGAAGATGGCGCCCCGGAAATCAATGACGCAGCCATTGTCCATCTTGAGGGCAACAACACCGTCGATGTTTTTGTAGTCCTTGAGGATTTCAGAACGGTTGACTTCCTCGGCAATGAATTTGGCAACTGTGGCCGAGCAGTTCACGCTGGTCATGATGCCAATGTAATTGCGCGTCCCGACCTTGCCGTTCGCACGCCTAAAACCTTGAAATGTTTCCTGTTTCTCAAGCGGCAGGATATCAGTGTGGAGGGCTCCCTGGGCAAAGGCATAGTCATGCGAAAGCTCACCCATGCCGATGTTGTGCTCGTGAATCCAAGCACCCGCCGGAATATCAACCTTGGCAAAGCCTATGATTTGCCCGAATTTTTTGACTGGAGCGCCAGATTTAATGTTGGCGGCTGCCATCTTGTGGCCTTTGCCGATGCGCTCGGAAGCAACGATATCCTCGCTGGTAAGGGCGCCCTTTTCCACCGTGGTGATCGCCACAACCACGTTATCAACAGCATTGAGACGCAGCATGTGCTGCTTTTGTGATGGTTTATCGAGCATATTTGACGACCTCTGGTGTGCAATCCACATAGAACTTGCGTTGCCTATTATTCATACTAACATGTTAGTATGAATAATACAGCGGTGAGTTTGGACATACCTACCCCGCCCCGGAAGGGCACCCGCGGGGGTGCTGGCGATCATGTCTATCTGGTCTTGCGCGAAGCCATCGTTTCCCTGGAGCTCAAGCCGGGCCAGATTCTGGACAAGCAGGTCTTCGTCGAGCGCTTCGGGGTTTCGCGCGCCCCCATCTATGATGCCTTCAACAGGCTTCAGGCCGAAGCCCTGGTTGACGTGGTCCCCCAGCGCGGAACCACGGTCAGCCTGATCAAGATTTCCGATGCCCGGGAGAACATGTTCCTGCGCCGGGCCTTGGAGGTGGAAGCGGTGCGGGCAGTGACCCGTAATTTTTCCGGTGATCATCTTGAGGCCCTGAAACAAAACCTGCGCTATCAGTCGGCCGCCGTTGCATCCGGTGACAAGATCGGCTTCCACCGTTTTGATCTTGAATTTCATGCGGTGCTGTTTGAAGCCCTGGGCTTTGAACGGGTGAAGACCTTTGCCGAAACCGCGAGACTCGGCCTCGACCGGGTGCGCCGCCTGCTCAATTCCAGGCGCCGGCAGGAATTCACCCTGCAGGAACATCAGGCCATCCTTGAGGAAATTCAGCAGCGCAACGCCAACGCTGCCGCCAATGCCATGGGCGCCCATCTTGATGCCGTGATGAAGGAACTCGAAACTTTTGCCGCGGCAAATCCTGAACTGTTTGTCGACCTCCAAACCAAACCAGACGGACAACTATGAAAAAGAATGTGTTCAAGGCGCCTTCCGGGGCATCCATCTCACTCACCGAAATGGGCATGGGCACCGCCCCCCTCGGCAATCTCTATCGCCCCCTTTCTGAAAAGGATGCGCAAGATACCCTTGCGGCTGCTTGGAAAGCCGGCATCCGCTATTTTGATACGGCCCCGTTTTATGGTCTGGGCATCGCGGAAAACCGCCTCAATCCGTTTTTCCGCAGCCACAAGCGCAGCGACTATGTCGTTTCAACCAAGGTCGGGCGCCTGCTCGAGGTATGCAAACCCGGCGAGCGCGCCGGTATTGGAAAGTTTTTCGACACGCCGTCGCGTAAGGAAGTTTTCGATTATACCTATGACGGCATCATGCGCTCGCTGGATTTATCCCTGGAGCGCTTGGGGCTTGACCAGGTGGATATTCTATACGTCCATGATGTCGACGTATTCACCCACGGCTCCGAAGCAATCCGCGATGCTCATGTGAAAACCCTGATGGGCAGCGGATACAAAGCCCTTCAAAAATTGCGCGACGAGAAGGTCATTAAGGCCTTTGGCGCCGGCATCAATGAGTGGCAGGTCTGTGAGATCCTGCTGGCGCAGGGCGACTTTGATATTTTTCTGCTTGCTGGCCGCTACACCTTACTGGAGCAGGAGGCCTTGAATTCATTTCTGCCGCTCTGTGAAAAACGCGGCATCGGCATTGTCCTTGGCGGACCCTACAATTCCGGCATTCTTGCCACCGGCGCAAAGCCCGGAGCATTGTATAATTATGACCCCGCACCAAAAGGCATACTTGATCGCGTCCGCAAGATTGAGGCCGTCTGCACGGCCCACAAGGTGAAATTGCCCGAGGCGGCGCTGCGCTTTCCCGTAAAGCATCCTGCTGTCGTCTCGGTCATTCCCGGCATGGTGAATCCGAAACAAGTGGCATTGAATGTGAAAACCTTGGGGGCAAAGATTCCAAAAGCATTCTGGAAAGACTTGAAGCGCCAAGGCCTGCTGCATGCGGGAGCACCCGTGTGATGAACGAAACCTGCTTTACCAACAAAAGTGAAAGGAAGGAGGAAATTTAAGGCACGAGTGCCTGCTTCGATGGAACTGCATAAAGATTTGTCATTCAGAACGGCCAATTGACAGTCGTTCGAATTGGGATTTTAACAATTGGAAACGAGCCCAAAATGGGCCGTAAAAATGGGAGAGAATAAAATGTCTTTTAGAAAAATGATGACGAGTATGTTAGCGGCAGGCGTTGCCGTGAGCGGACTCAGCGCTGTTGCATTTGCCGGCGAGTTCGACGGCGTGACGGTGAATATCCTGACACGCCCAGGCTACGTGATTGCGGGCCGCCTTGCCGAGCGTGGCAAGGAATTTGAAGCAGCCACCGGCGGCAAGATCGTCGTGACCGAAGTTCCCTTCGCGGAAATCTTCCCGAAAATCCAGGCCGACTGGTCTACTGGCACGAACTCCATCGACGTGGGTGTCTTTGCCGCGGGCTGGGGCGTGGAACTTGACGCAGCCGGGTTGCTTGAGGACATGGACCCCTACATCGCCAAGGACACCAAGCTCGATCTCGCCGACGTGGCGCCCTACTTCCGCGAATTTGGCCAGAAGGTTGGCGGCAAGACCAAACTCTTGATGGTCGATGGCGACTTCCAGATGGTCTATTATCGCAAGGACGTTCTGGAGAAAGCCGGCCTGCAGCCGCCCAAGACCTGGGAAGAATATCTTGACGTGGCTTCCAAAATCCACGGCCAGGACATGAATGGCGATGGCCAGGCCGACTACGGGTCCTGCATCTTCAAGAAGCGCAACGCCCAATCCTACATGGCGATCCAGACGGTCGCTGCCTCTTTCGTGCAGACCCAGGGCACGGCCCAGGGCTTCTACTTCGACAACGCCACGATGAAGCCTGTAGTCAGCAACGATGCCTGGAAAAAGGCTTTCGAGCTCTACAAGGAAACCGGCAAGTATGGTCCGCCGGAAGAATTGAACATGGACATCGGCGACACCCGTGCCATTTTCAAGGCTGGCCGTTGCGGCCTGCTCATCGAGTGGGGCGATCCCGGCACGCTGCAGCTTGATCCTGATGCCGCCGCCGTGAAGGGCCTGATCTTCGCCGTGGGCGCTGTCGGTACCAAGGAAGTGCTTGATCGCGCCACCGGCAAGCTCGTGCCGGTGACGAAGGAAAATGCGCCTTACTCGGTTGACGGCATCAATTATGCACCGTTCGCCGCTTTCGGGGGCTGGGCTGGCGCCATCAACTCCAAGATCGATCAGAAGAAGAAGGATGCAGCCTATGCTTTCCTCTCCTACATGAACCAGGCAGCGCAATCGAACGTCGACGTGACGATCGGTGCCACGGGCTACAACCCGTACCGCAACTCGCAGCTTGCCAGCACCGACCTGTGGGTGAAGGCCGGCATGCCAGCCGATCTGGCCGCGAACTATCTTGGCGCCATCAACGGCGCTTTGAACAACCTCAACATGGCTTCCGATATGAAGATCCCCGGTGCGCAGAAATACACCGGCGTTGTTCTTGACACCGAGCTTGCCCGCTATCTTGCTGGCGAAATCACGGTGGATGAAGCCCTGAAGAACATCGAAGCGGGCTGGGAGGAAATCACGGAAGATTTCGGCCGTGATTCCCAGATCAAGGCTCAGGCCTTGGCATCGGGCACTGGCGGTTAATACGCCTGCCTATGGCTGAAGCCCGAAACAACGTCAGCCAGCCGGGGACTTCCCCGGCTGGCGACTCTCCGCAAGAGAGCTGGGGTGAATGGTCTGATCGCCATTCCAGAACGTTTTTCATTACCCCTGCCGTAACCCTGATACTGATTTTCGCTATCTTCCCGACCTTCTATTCCATTGTCTTTGCCTTGAGCCGCGTGCGGTTCACCGCTGATGGGCTGCAGTTCCGCTTCGTCGGACTCCAGAATTTTTCCAAGCAGTTCTTCGGCAACGATCAGGTTCACTTCCTTGGCAAGACCGGGAACATGGGTGTTATCGGCACGGTATTCTTTGTTGCCGTTGCCGCCGCCGCTCTCTGGTGGCTCTACCGCTCCCTGAAGATCTCAAGCCCGGTGGGCATGCTGGGCCGCATCATCTCGGCTGCCATGGCAATTTTCATTGCGTGGATCATGGGCGCCTCGCTGCTCTCCGGCAGCACCATCGGCACGCTTCTCACCACTCTCTTTTATGTTTTCGTGGGTTGCGCGCTGCAATTCGCGATCGGCACCGGCCTTGCGTTTCTCTGCTCGCAACCGATCCTGGGAAAAAGCTTTTTCCGCGTGATCTTCTTCATTCCACTGATGGTGACGCCGCTCGGTGTGGGTTACGCCATGAAGATGGTTGCCGACATCACGAAGGGGCCCTTTGAGCCGCTGCTCAGGGGGTTTGGCATCGAGGACTGGGTATGGTCAGCCAGCCCATGGGGCGCGCGCTTCGTGATGATGATTTGCGACTCCTGGCAATGGATTCCCTTCATCTTCATCTGCATGCTGGCAGCCCTTGAAAACGTGCCGCGTGACCACGTCGAGGCAGCCCAGGTGGACGGCGCCTCAAGCGTCCAGATTTTCCGCGAAATCACTTGGCCGCAGATCGTGCCGGTGGCCGTAACTGTGCTGCTTATCCGCACCATCGAGGCTTTCAAGATCGTGGACCTGCCGAACATCATGACAGGAGGCGGGCCTGGCTCCTCTACCGAATCCATGACGCTGCATTCCCTCTACATCTGGCGCTCCAATGACATCGGCACTTCCGCGGCCGTCGCCTATCTCCTGCTCATTCTCACGGTTGTCGTGTGTGCGTCCTTCTTCAACTATGTGGTGCTCGGGCAATTGCGGAAGGTGCGCGCATGAGCGAGGCATCATTCAAGCTGGAAAAGGTCAATCGCAGCCTCATGGAACGGCTGTTCGAGCCGCCCTCTGTCGGCAGGATGTCACCGGTTGCGAATGTGGTGGCGTATTTTCTTCTCGCCGTCTGGTCGATTTTCGTGCTTTTTCCCCTGTATTGGGTGGTCATCACGTCATTCAAGGACGCGGCTGCAGTAAACCAGGGACCATTTTACATCCCCTTTGTGGATTTTGCTCCGAATCTTGATGCCTGGCGGGCCCAGTTCACGGAAGATGCGAACTGCAATTTACCCTCCATAGGAAGGCAGTTTGGCTTGCTCATCTACAATGCCTTTGCCTTCATTGTCTCGCCCGTGGTGACACTCCAGCCAATGGAGCCGCAGATCTGCAAGATATTCCTGGCCTTCACCAATTCCATCGTCGTCAGCGCGGCATCAACCGCTCTCTGCGTCACCATCGGCTCCATGGCGGCCTATGCGCTGGTCCGCGTACAATACAAGCCTAAGTTCGGCAATATCATGATGTTCGTGGCGCTAACCGTGCTGGTCATTGCCGCGACCACCTACACCCGCGCGCCCTGGTGGGCTTCCAGCGCTGTGGCCCTTGCCCTGTTCTTCTTTCTCGCGCGCGCCTTCGGCAAGCATTTCACGCGCACCCTGGGCAATGGTGACATCCTGTTCTGGATCATCTCCCAACGAATCCTGCCGCCCATCGTGGTGGTAATTCCGATTTACGTAATGTTCCAGGCAGTGGGCATGCTTGACACCCACATGGCGCTCATAACGGTTTATGCGGTGGCCAACTTGCCCATCGTCGTCTGGCTCATGTATGATTTTTTCTCCAGCCTTCCCATCGAACTCGAGGAGTCGGCCCAACTCGACGGGGCCACCCGGTTTGGAATCTTCTGGGATATCGTGCTGCCGCTCACCCGCCCGGGCCTCGCGGCAACGACGCTTCTCGCGCTCATCCTGAGCTGGAACGAGTACTTGTTCGCGGTTTTCCTCGCCACCTCCAAGGTGCAGACAATGCCCATCATGGTGGCGGCCAAGAACGCCGGTGAAAAGGGTGTCTTTTGGTGGGAAATGTGCGCCATCATCGTGGTGATGATCATCCCGGTCATCATCATGGCCATTTTTCTGCAACGCTTCATTGCCAAGGGCGTGCTCCTTGGCGCAGTTAAAGGATAGAGAGCAGTCAAGATGGCAAGCGGCAAGACCGGGGTTCCGGTTTCCTTCGACAAGATACAGAAATCCTTCGGCCCCGTGCGTGTGCTGGAGGAACTGAACCTGCAGGTCGAGCCGGGGGAATTCCTGGTGCTGCTCGGCGCTTCGGGTTCTGGCAAGACCACGGCGCTGCGCATCCTCTGCGGGCTTGAGACCGCAACGTCGGGCCGGGTGCTGATCGGCGACCGGGATGTGACCGATATCCTGCCGAAATACCGCGACATCTCCATGGTGTTCCAGTCCTACGCGCTCTATCCGCACAAGACCGTGGCCGAGAACATCGGTTTTCCCCTGAAGGTGCGCAAGGTTCCGCAGGCCGAGCAGGAGGTGCAGATCCGCGACGCCGCAGCCCAAGTTCAGCTCGGCGAGTTGTTGCACCGCTACCCCCGTGAACTCTCGGGCGGTCAGAAGCAGCGCGTGGCGCTCGCCCGCGCCATCATCCGCAGGCCTTCGGTCTTTTTGATGGACGAGCCGCTGTCCAATCTTGACGCGAAATTGCGCGGCCACATGCGCGCCGAGCTGAAGCACATGCAGGAGAAATTCGGCATCACCACGATCTACGTGACCCATGACCAGATCGAGGCTATGACGCTGGCCCGCCGCGTTGCCATTCTCGAGCGCGGCGTACTGCAGCAGCTTGCAACGCCTGCCGAGATCTACAACAACCCGGCCAATCTTTTCGTGGCGCAGTTCATCGGCTCGCCGCCCATGAATGTGGTGAACGGCGCGCTTGAGGGAAAGTATTTTGTGAACAACGGCGCCAAAATCGCCACCCCGGTGGGCGGCAGGATTGCCAAGGCCGTGTTGGGCGTGCGGCCCGAGGATTGCAGCGTGGTGGCCCCGGCGAAGGGCGCCATTAAGGGCGAAATCTACGCCACTGAATTGATCGGCGACCACACCCTGGTGACCTTGAAGGCGGGTAGCGACATGCTCACTGTCAAGGCGGCCAAGGATTTCACGGCAAAGTTCGGTGAAAAGGCTGGCGTGACCTTCAGTACCAGCCGCCTGTTTGTATTCGACGAAAGCACTGGCCTGCGGGTCCGCTGAAACACCACCTCAGCAAGAATAGCGCAATCTTTCAAAAGCTTGATCCTGGGCCGGAGGACGTGGAAACACTCAGCTCCAACCCAAAAATGACGTAAATACATCAAATAATGCCTTTCGATACCGCAAATATATGACTATAAAACATCATTTTTCTTGATCAGAGCCGTGCTTTTTGTTAGCGATGAGTCATCCATTTCAGGGGAATGACCATGCAGATAGACAGCACCACGCGCTCCCAGCTCTTGAGCCTCGGCCTCGGCTCGTCCGATGGCATGTCCTGGAATGCCAGCACCCCCGAACTCTACGAACTTGCCATCATGCGTGGCGAAGCCCAGGTGGCCGAAGGCGGCAGCCTCGTGGTGGCCACCGGCAGCCACACCGGCCGCAGCCCCCAGGACAAGTTCATCGTGCGCGATGCTGCAACCGAAAACACTATCTGGTGGGACAACAACCGCTCCATGACGCGGGCCCATTTCCAGGCGCTGAAGCAGGACTTTCTCGTCCACGCCAGAAACAGCAACCTGTTCATCCAGGATTTGATTGCCGGCGCCGATCCGCTCCATGAATTGCCAACCCGGGTCATCTGCGAAAATGCCTGGCATGCCCTGTTCATCCAGCACCTGCTGATTGCACCCGAGGGCGGCAAAACTTTCGCACCCGGCCTCACCATCATCGACCTGCCATCCTTCAAGGCCGACCCGCAGCGCCATGGCACACGTGGGCAAACGGTGATTGCCTTTGATCTCACCAACGGCCTCGTGCTCATCGGCGGCACGCAATATGCGGGCGAGATCAAGAAATCCGTTTTCACCGTTTTGAATTACCTGCTGCCCGAAAAGGGCGTAATGCCCATGCATTGCTCGGCCAACATGGGTCCCGCCAATGACACCACGATTTTCTTCGGCCTTTCCGGCACCGGCAAGACAACACTTTCGGCTGACGCCACGCGCACCCTGATCGGCGATGACGAACATGGCTGGTCGGAAAGGGGCGTCTTCAATTTTGAAGGCGGCTGCTATGCCAAGGTGATCAATCTCTCCGCCGAAGCGGAACCGGAAATTTTCGCAACCACCACGCGCTGGGGCACCATAATCGAAAATGTCGTGATGGACCCGAAAACCCGCAAGCTTGACCTCCACGATAACGCCCTCACCGAAAACACCCGCGCCGCCTATCCGCTGCACTACATTCCAAACGCCAGCGCATCGGGCCAGGCCAGCATGCCAAAAAACATTGTGATGCTGACGGCCGACGCCTTCGGTGTGCTGCCGCCCCTGGCAAAGCTCACGCCCCAGCAGGCCATGTATCACTATCTCTCCGGCTACACCGCAAAGGTGGCGGGAACCGAGCAGGGCGTTGTCGAACCCATCGCCACCTTCTCCACCTGCTTTGGCGCGCCCTTCATTCCGCGCCACCCCAGCCAATACGGAAATCTGCTGCGTGACCTCATCGCCAAGCACAATGTCACATGCTGGCTGGTGAACACCGGCTGGACCGGTGGCGCCTATGGTGTGGGCAGCCGCATGCCCATCAAGGCGACCCGCGCCCTGCTTGCCGCTGCCATGAGTGGTGATCTTGATGACGCGGAGTTCCGCACCGACCCGCACTTCGGCTTTGCCGTTCCAACGGCTGTAGAAGGTGTGGATGCGAAAATCCTTAACCCGCGCGACACCTGGGCCGACACTAAGGCCTATGACGCGCAGGCGCGGAAACTCGTCGCCATGTTCGTGAAGAATTTCGACACCTTCAAGGACCACGTCGGCGCCGACATCATGGACGCCAGCCCGCAAATGGCCCTAGCGGCGGAGTAGGGCCCCAACACTTCGTTTTTCTGTCACCCCGACGTAAGTCGGGGCCTAGAATTTAAGCTTTTCACATGTTGAAAGGCTGGGTCCCGGCGTTCGCCGGGATGACAAATCTTATATCTAACTATGCGCGATGCAGATCAGCTGCACCTCCGCATTCGACAGGCTCACCTCAAAATACATGCAACCGTGAGGTCCGCCATCATCGGGATCGCCGCCCCTCTCGCGGAAATAGCGGCAGGTGGGGCAGGTGCCGAAGCTTGGCTGTTCCCGCCTCTTCAAGTCTGTTTCAAGCAGATCAGCTAGGCCCTTCGCCAGCCGCCTGCGGGTTTTGCCGCTCAGATCATCCAGCGATTTGGAAAATTCCGCCAGCGGATCGTTTTTCAGCGCCTCGCTGCCCTTGGGCGTAAGGCTCAGGTTGATGGAGCGCCCTTCATTTGCCCGGGGGCCTTTGGTGATAAAGCCCTTGCGCTCCAGCGCCTTGATGGTTTGCGAAACCGTTCCCTTGGTGGAGCCAAGAAAACGTGTGAGCGCGATCGGCGAATTGGAAAAGCGGTTGGCCCGCGAGAGATAGCGCAGCACCTCCCACTGCGCCGGATTCAAGCCACCCTCATGCTCGCCCGCCCGCATGAGCCGCATGAGCCGCTCAAGCGGCAAGGCAATGCTTGAATTTTCGGTTTTATCCTTTGCCATGACCTATGTGCTCTCATTTCCCTTCGCCCCATGGGGGAGAAGGAGGGGCCCAAGCGAAGCTTGGGAGGATGAGGGGGCGTTGGTGCATGAATTGAAAGACTTGATCCCCCTCACCTTCCCATTGCCAGGGCAATGGGCCCCTTCCTCTCCCCGTTGGGGCGAGGAAAAATAATCGATGCTGGCACCAACAGTAATCATCAATGCGCCTCGTCCCAGTTCATCGCGGCCCGGGCATCGACTTGCAGCGGCACGGTGAGCTTCACCACGGGTTCCGGCGCCTTTTCCATCATGTGCTTCACAACCTTCATCGTTGCTTCGATTTCCTCATCGCGGGTTTCGAAGATCAATTCGTCATGCACCTGAAGCAGCATCTTGGCCGAAAGCCTGGCTGCATCGAGGGCCTCCTGCATGCGGATCATGGCGCGGCGGATGATGTCGGCCGCCGCCCCCTGAATGGGGGCGTTGATGGCGGCACGCTCCATGAACGCCCGCTCCGAGGCATTGGGTGAATTGATCCGGGCGAAATGGCAGCGCCGCCCGAAGATGGTTTCCACATAGCCCTTGTCGCGGGCAAATTTCTTGGTTTCATCCATGTAGGTTTTGATACCGGGGAAGCGGCTGAAATAGGTTCTGATATAGTCGCCCGCTTCCTCGCGGCTGATTGAAAGCTGGTTGGCCAGGCCAAAGGCCGAAATGCCATAGATGATGCCGAAATTGATCGCCTTGGCGCGGCGGCGCACGGCGCTGTCCATGCCCTTGATCGGCACGCCGAACATTTCACTCGCCGTCATCGCATGAATATCAAGCCCATCGGCAAAGGCCTTCTTGAGCTGCGGAATATCGGCCACATGGGCCAGCACGCGAAGCTCGATCTGGCTGTAGTCGGCGCTGAGAAGTTTCGTCCCCGGCGGTGCGATGAAAGCAGTGCGGATGCGGCGGCCTTCCTCGGTACGCACCGGAATGTTTTGCAGGTTGGGATCGGACGAGGAGAGTCGCCCCGTGGAAGTGGCCGCCATGGCATAGCTGGTGTGTACGCGCCCCGTGGTGGGATTGATATAGTTTGGCAGCGCATCGGTGTAGGTGGAGCGCAGTTTTGAAAGCTGGCGCCAGTCCACCACGCGCCGCGCCAGATCAATGCCCTGCGCCGCCAAATCTTCCAGCGCATCTGAATCCGTGCTCCACGCGCCTGTTGCTGTTTTGCGCCCGCCGGGAAGCGCCATCTTGCCAAACAATATATCGCCCAACTGTTTGGGCGAACCGATGTTGAAACGTTCGCCGGCGAGCTCATGAATTTGCGCCTCGATCTTGCCTTGGCCATTGGCAAATTCATTGGAGAGCTTGGCCAGTACCCCGCGGTCCACCAGAATGCCCTCATGCTCCATCGCTTCGAGAACCGGAATGAGTGGCCGCTCCAGCGTTTCATAAACCGTGACCTTGTGTTTCCGGAGCAGTCGCGGCTTCAGCAGTTTCCACAGGCGCAGCGTCACATCCGCATCTTCCGCCGCATAGGCCGTGGCGCGGTCCAGCGGCACCAGTGCAAACGAGATCGCCGATTTGCCGGAGCCTGCGACCTCCTTGAAGCTGATGGGCTTGTGGCCCAAATGCTTTAGCGACATTTCATCCATGCCGTGGCCGTTCTCGCCGGATTCGATAGCATAGGACATCAGCATGGTGTCATCGATAGGCCGGATATCCGTACCGTAGCGCCGCAACACTTGCAGGTCATACTTCAGGTTCTGGCCGATTTTCAGCACACCGGGATTTTCTAGCAGCGGCTTAAGATGCACGATGGCGTCTTCCAGCTTGATCTGTCCGGCGATTTTCTCCGAGCCGAAAAGCCCGCCGCCTTCCGCCACATGGGCCAGCGGAATGTAGCAGGCCTTGCCCGGCGCGGTAGAAAGCGAAACGCCGACAAGCCCCGCCTGCATAGAATCCAGCGAATCCGTTTCGGTGTCGACAGCCACCGCCCCAAGCTCCGTAGCCTCGGCAATCCAGCGGTCCAGATCCTTCAAGGTGCTGACGGTTTCGTATTTGGCATGGACAAAGGCAATGGCGAGAAGGGTCTTTTCGGCTTCATCAATTCCGCCTCCAACAACTTCGACGTCCCGTCCTTCCATTTCGTCAAGCCGGCGAACGCCGGAATCTGGTTGGGATGGAGATCCCGGCTTTCGCCGGGATGACGAATCGGTGGCCTGGGATGAGGATTCTGGAAGAGCCTCTCCGCCTTCCGGCGGCCAGAATTTGATCTCGATGGGTGCTGGCTCAATCGCCGAACTGTCGGCCTCCAGCTCACCGGAAATCTTCTTGGTGAAGCTCGTGAACTCCAGCGCCTTCAGGAAACTGATAAGGTCGGAAGCCCGCGGCGTGTCCACCGCAAAGGAGCCCACATCATGCACCACCGGAACCTTGTCATCGAGCGTGACCAGCCGTTTTGACAGCCGCGCCTGTTCGGCGAATTCGATGAGGTTCTCCCGGCGCTTCTGCTGTTTGATTTCCGGAGCCCGCACCAGCAGCGTTTCAAGATCGCCATATTCGGTGATGAGCTGGGCCCCCGTCTTGACGCCGATGCCGGGAACCCCCGGCACATTGTCAACACTATCGCCCGCCAGCGCCTGCACATCGACAACCTTGTCGGGCTTCACCCCGAATTTTTCGAGAACCGCCTCTTCGCCAAGCTCCCGGTCCTTCATTGTATCAAGCAAGGTGACGCCCTTGCGCACCAGCTGCATCAAGTCCTTGTCCGATGACACGATGCGGCAGGTGGCACCGGCCTCAACCGCCTGGCGCGCATAAGTGGCAATAAGGTCATCGGCCTCGTAATTGGCCTGCTCCACGCAGGCTACATTGAAGGCCTTCGTGGCCTGCCGGATCAGGCCGAACTGCGGGCGGAGATCGGCGGGGGCTTCCGGCCGGTGCGCCTTGTATTCCGGATAAATCTCG
>JBBQNU010000002.1:0-50249 GCA_038330285.1 Hyphomicrobiales bacterium
ATCTCGTCGAAGTCTCCCCACCCTATGACCCTTCTGGCAACACCGCGCTCACCGCAGCCAACCTCCTGTTTGAAATGCTCTGCGTTCTGCCCGGTGTGCAAAGGCGGTCTTGATGGACGACTTTATCAATACAGCGCAAAATGCTGATATTGCTAAAGCTTAACCTGTTTTCCGCCAGCCCCATTCATTCGCAAGCTCAAGGCATTTGCGCCAGGGTTCAACCGCGCCCGTGGTCGAAAGGCTGCGCAATGAGGCTGCAGCCGAAGCATGGGCAAGGGCGAGCGCATCATCGATGCTCCAGCCTTCGTGAACGCCGTAAAGCATGCCCGCCGCAAAGGCATCGCCCGCGCCGTTGGCGCCGGCCACAAGTTCACGCGGGATTTGCGTGGAGGGCTTGGTGAAAACTTTGCCATCGCGGGTAACCGCAATGGCGATGGTGGGGCAATGCACCACGACAAGGTCCATGGCGCCATTTTCCAGCACCTGCCGCGCCGCGCACTTGCAGGCCTCCACATCGGTCACTCCCTCGAAAAGGGTTTGCAGGCCCGCGAGCGCGCCGATTTCACCATCATTCACAATGATCAGATCGAGATGGGGAAGGCAGGGGCGCACGAGTTCCGCCAGTTCCTGCGGATCGATGCTGGCAAGTTCAAGATTGGTCTTGAGTCCCGCCGCCCGGGCCTTCTTGAGAACGCTCACCCAGCCATTTGCATCATCTTGCCATGGTGCATCCATCAGCTTGTGAACCCCGGGTAGGCCGAGATGCAGATAGCGCGCGGTTGTGGAACTGAAGTCGAAGTGATCAGGCGTCAGAACATCCGATGCACCGCGGCTGAAGATGTGGGTACGCCGCCCGGTTGCCTGTGAAACGAAGGCGTCGGTCCACTGCGTGCCAACCTCCAAAGTGACATGCATCTGGGCATGGCCGATGCCGGCTTCAGCGGCAAGCGAGCGCAGAAAACGCCCGCCCTCGTCATCGCCCATAATAGTGATCGTTTCCACCGGCATGCTGGAATCAAGGTGCTTGATGCCAAGCGCGAAATTGCACCCGGAGCCGCCGCCATGGCGTTCTTCCCGAAGGAATTGCGCATGGCCGTCTTCTCCGGGCCAATGCGTCACCATGCGGTTGTTGTCAACGCACCATGTGCCGCCCGTGATAAAGCCGCGGCGCTGGGTTTTCCCCATGATCAGCCTGCCTTCAGGACCTTTTCGGTGATCTCGCTGTCGGCGGCCAGTTCGCGGATCGCCGTCAAGCCGCTCTTTTTCAGGCTGGCATGATAGGCCTTGACCGCTTCAAGCGGCTGGATGTTGCCGCTCGCCACTTCGCGCATGAAGGAAACCATGGCAAGGGGATCTTCCGCCAGGTTGATCTTGCGCCCGAAGAGGGCGACCCGTGCGCCGTATTTTTCGGCCTGATTCAGCAGCTCGAAACAGTCGCGCGTCGTGCCGGCGCCGCCGCCGAGCACTCCAACCGTAATGCTAGGATCGAACGAAGCCAGCTCTTCCAGTGCCTTCGGGCCGTTGTAGGCGATCTTCAGAAATTGCGGCCGGTCCGCCTTGGTCACGCCGGCGAGGCAGCGCACGATGCAGTCATTGATATAGTGGGGCACTAGCGCCGGATCGATGCCGCATTCAACGTTTGGATTAAACACTTCCAGGAAGTAGTTGAATTTGTTGCGCGCCGCGTCCTCGCGGAAGGCGCTGAAATGTTCAAGTGCGTTGTAATCCTGATCAAGGTCATTGTTGAAAGTGATGGAGTAAAGCCCCAGGTCCGTATACTTCTTTACGCGCGAAAGCGATGCGCTGCGGAAGGGGCGGCTCGCCAGCTTGGAATAGGTGGCACCACGCCCCACCCAGATATCCGTCGTATCATTGGCGCGAATGGCAGGTTTGACAGCACTTTTCTTGAAAACGCCCTTGTCGGCCAGCGCCTCCACATTGGAAGCCGAGACCAGCATGATATCAACGACGTCCTGTTTGACGATTGCCGCGATATTGGCGAGAAATTCCGGCCGGGTCACAAAGCGCGTTGAACTGCCATCCTTGTTCCGTTTCGGCCCGCAGCCGGGAATGCTTGGGCCCATATCGCCGTCCTTGGCATCGGCAATGATGAAGTCGCTGCGCTTGTACTTGCCGGCGCGGATACGGGCGAGTTTTTGATCAAGTCTGTACATTTTTGGCCTGCGGGTTGAGGGTTAACGTGTTGAGGTGGTTACAAACGCAACCGTGAAACTGCCTAAGATTATGCCAGTATTTTGCATATAGTCAATCATATCTAACCGATTTAATGTATATTTATTTACATAACTACCCAGCTTTTTTGCAGTTTGGTTGAATTTTACATTTTTACAATGCAGCATGTATATGCAAATTTTTTGACATATATAATTTCCATTACAGGGAATAAAATCATCGTCTCCAAAAAATATGTGACAAATCCAGTGAGTCGGGTGGAAGGCAGTGGTCCATGGCAAAGTCTGTGGGAGAAAAGGAGCAGGCTAGCGTTGCAAATGCCAGCGGAATTCTTTCGCTGATTGCAAGCGGCAGCGCCAATTCGCGCGCCGCCCTGCTTGCCGCTTCGGGAATGTCTAGGGTAACCGTAACCCAACGCCTCAATGTGCTGCTGGGCGCTGGCCTCGTTGAGGAAACACTGCGCACCTTGCCCAGCGGCGGAAGACCAACCCGCGTCCTTGGCATCAAGGGGTCCGCAGGCTTCATGCTTGTCGCGGATATTGGCGAAACCCATATCCATCTCGCCGCCATGAATCTGGCGCCCGATATTCTTGCGCAAAGCACGATTGCCTTCAGCATAGCGGAAGGGCCGGCGGCCACCTTGCAGCGCATTAAGAATGAATTCGATGGACTCTTGGCTCAGGTGCGCGCGAGCCATGGCTTTCATGTCGGCGTCAGCCTAAGCATGCCAACCCCGGTGGATTTCAAGCGCGGGCGGGTCGTTGGCCCGTCTGTTCTTTATGGCTGGGATGATTTTGACATCGTTTCGTGGCTCGGCCGGCATTACGACGCGCCGATCTATGTTGAAAACGACGTGAACCTGATGACCATCTATGAGCACCGCCACAATTTCCCGCACGTAGATGACATGATTTTTATCAAGGCGGGAACCGGCATCGGCAGCGGCATCATCGCCGGCGGAAAAATTTTCCGCGGCGCCCAGGGCGCGGCGGGAGATATTGGCCACATCCAGTTTAATTCTCCCGATGCCCCGCTTTGCCGCTGTGGCAAGCTGGGTTGCGTTGAGGCCCGCGCCGGTGGCTGGGCCATTGCCCGCGATCTTGCCGAAAAAGGCCTGCAGGCGGAAACGGCGAGGGATGTGGTGGCCCTTGTCGAAATGCAAAAGCCCGAAGCCATCATGCTGCTGCGCCGTGCAGGGCAAACCATTGGCGAAGTGGCGTCCGATGTTGTCAGCATCCTCAATCCGAGCCTGATTGTCGTTGGCGGCATGCTCGCGCGCGGCGGGGATTTTCTTCTCTCAGGGATACGCGAACTCGTTTACCAGCGCTGCCTGCCGCTGGCCACCGGTGATCTGCAAATCATGCTGGCCGATCCCAAAACGGATTCAGCCTTGATCGGCGCCGCCCATCTTGTTCTGGACGATATTTTCAGTGCTGGAAAAGTGAAAGAATTTCTCGAAAGATTTGCTGCGAAACACCGACGCTGAATTGATCAGGCCGCTTGGCCGGTGCTGTCACGGGCAATCAGGCGGAAGCCTAAATCAATCCGGCGCTGCTTCGGCCGGTTTCCCGTGCCGCGCGTAATCTCCAGGATGATTTCGGCCGCACACTTTGCCATGTCATATCGCGGCACGGCAATGGTGCTGAGGGAAGGATAGGCGCAGGCCGAAACCTCAAGATCATTAAAGCCCATGATCGACAGGTCGTGGGGCACGCGGATGCCGCGCCGCTGGCATTCAAACAGGGCCCCCAAGGCCAAGTTGTCATTGCCGCAAAATATTGCCGTGACCTTCGGCCAGCGGGTCATGAGCTCAGTGAGCAGAATGCCACCAAGGGAAACCGTGCAAGGATCTTCCGTTGAAGCCAGCATGGGCGTTGCATGAAACTCCGCGCAAGCCTGAAGGTAGCCCTCCAGGCGCTGGCGCGAACGGGCATCATGCGGAGCGGAAATTTGGCCTACATGCCGATGCCCAAGATCAAACAAATGCCGCGCCGCCGCATAGCCGGCGTCCCGCTGCGAAAGGCCAATGTTGATGTCGATGGGGTCGTCCGTCATTTCCATGGTTTGCACCACGGGGATGCCGGCCTGCTGCAGTGACTTGCGTGCCTGCGGGGTCTGGTCAACGCCGGCGAGGATCATCGCTTCCGGAAATTGCCCGAGCATGGTGGCAATCGCTTTTTCCTCGCGGCCTGCAAGGTAATGCGAATTGAGAACCAGCACCTGGAAACCAGCTGGAACGAAAACGTCATGCAGGGCCCGCAGGTAGTCGCCGAACACGCCATTGGTGAGGGAGGGGACGATAACCCCGATACGCCCCGTGTGTGACGAGGCAAGGGCGCTCGCAAGCTGATTGGGAATGTAGGCGAGTTCGCGCACCGCGCTATCCACCCGGGCCCGAAGATCGGCGGACACCATCTCCGGCTTGCGCAAAACCCGCGAAGCCGTAACCGCGCTGACCCGGGCCCGTGTGGCCACGTCATCGAGGGTAACGCGGCGGGATTTGTTTCTCGGCAGGGTCATATCGCCAACTGTCATCTTTTATGTCAAAGTGCCGCCTAGAACAATTGACAGCGCTATCATCGTACAATAAGTTCTTGTCATCAAGTATCGAAAACATGCTTGGTATAAATAAAAATAACACGTCCATTGACGGCAGAAAACCAGATGAATTTTCTGTTCCTGAAAATGAGATTGTGTAAACCAATGGGAGAAAAATCAATGAAATCAACATCACATCTGCGCCGTTTTGTAAGCATTGGCGCCGTATTGGCGGCAGGGCTTGCCTTCTCAGGCGTGGCAAAAGCCGCCGGGCCTGAAGTGGTCGCCGGCCCCGCCGCTGAACCGGATTGTTTCGCGCCTTGGGCTGCCGACACCAAATTCTTCAAGTTCCCGAAAAAGGACGGCCCATACCGCATTGCGCTTGCCAACGGCTACATCGCCAACACCTGGCGTATTCAAATGATCCAGACCGCGAAAGCCTATGCGGCCCAGCCTGACGTCTCAGCCAAGCTGAAGGAATTCAAGGTTGTGTCCACCGGTGAAGATGTGCCGGCGCAAATCTCGGCCATCAACAACTTCATCGACTCCGGCTATGACGCGATCGTTGTGAACGCCCAGAACCCGACAGCTTTCGGCCCCGTCATCAAACGGGCCAAGGAAGCCGGCGTCATTCTCGTTGCCTTCGACAACATTCTCGACACCCAGGATGCGATCAACGTCAACGTGGACCAGAAGGGCCTTGGCGTTCTCTGGGCCAATTGGCTGATCAAGCACCTGCCTGAAGGCGGCAAGATCCTTGAAGTAAAGGGCGTTGCCGGAACTTCCGTTGACACCGACCGCCACAACGGCATTCACGAAACCTTTGCCGCTTCCGGCAAAAAGTGGGACGTGACCGAAGTTGCGGGCAAGTGGGATGATCCGACCGCCCAGAAGGTGACGGCTGACGCCATTGCCACCAACGGTCCGTTTGACGGCATTACCGCGCAGGGTGGCGACACCGGTGTTGTGCAGGCCATGATCGATGCCAAGCACGCCTTTGTGCCCTTTGGCGGCGAAACGGAAAACGGCTTCCGAAAGTTCTGCGCCGCCCATTCTGCTGATGGCCTGAAATGTTCATCCGCAGGCACGGGCCCGGCCCAGGTTGCTGTTGCCATCAAGACGGCGATTGCAGCCCTTGAAGGTGCGGTTGTTCCGCAATCGGTGAAGTTGCCTTTGGCAATCGTGGAAGATCCAAACTTCAAGGCTGGCGAGGACTTCTTCCCTGACCAATCCGACAATTTCTTCGTTGGCAATTCCTTCCCGACCTGTGGAATTAATTTCACGGCGCAGGAAATCATGGGCCAGTCGAAAGAAAACCAGTAGTTTGATTTAGAATTCGAAGAGGCGCCGTGGAAGAAATTCTGCGGCGCCGCTTTTGGTTACCGATCATCCTGGAGGACTCCCTTGGTCGAAGCAGCCCCATTATTCCGCCTGGAGGGCGTCTCCAAGAGTTACGGTGGTGTCCGTGCTCTTGAAAAGGCCGATCTTGATATTTATCCCGGCCGCATCCATGGCATTCTGGGTGAAAATGGCGCTGGCAAATCCACCCTTATAAAAGCCATCGCGGGCGTCGTGGCCCCCGATGAAGGCCGCATGTTCCTCGATGGCAAGGAAATTTCCTTTGCCTCGCCGACCGCCGCCAATAAGGCGGGCATCGTCTGCATTTTCCAGGAACTTTCGCTTATTCCCGATCTCTCCGTCGCCGATAACATCGTCATCAGCGATCCGCCCACGTGGTTCGGCATGATTGACCGCGCCAAACAGCGCCGGATTGCCGAAGAAGCCCTGGCCCGCGCCGGCGCTGAAGACATTCATCCGCTGGCTCTGGTGAAAGACCTGCCGCTGTCACGCCGCCAGATGGTGGAAATCGCCAAGGCGCTGGCGCGCAAGCCGCGCATCCTCATTCTCGATGAGGCCACATCGGCGCTCACCGCGGCAGACGTGACCAAGATTTTCGCCGTGCTCAAGCGCCTGCGCAGCGAAGGTCTGGCGCTTCTTTACATTTCCCACCGCATGCACGAAATCGCCGAGCTTGCCGACGAGTGTTCCGTGTTCCGCAATGGCCGAAAGGTCGAGACCTATGTGGCGGGCAGCAAAACCGACAATGAGGTGGTTGAGCTCATGATCGGACGTGAATACAAGAATGTGTTCCCGCCCAAGCCGCCGCTGCAATCTTCCACCGCAACGCCCGTGCTGCAGGCTCAAAACCTGTCCTGGACCGACCGCCTCAAGGATATTTCGCTGGCCGTGAGGGTAGGCGAGATTGTTGGCCTCGGCGGCCTGGACGGGCAGGGGCAGCGCGATCTTCTCTTGGCGCTCTTCGGCGTGCTGCGCGGCTGCTCGGGCAACGTGCTGATCGATGGCGCGCCCGTGAAGATCAACAGCCCCACGACGGCCAAAAGCGAAAAAATCGGCATGGCCCTCATCCCGGAGGACCGCAAGACCGAAGGCCTGATGCTGCCCATGACGGTGCGGGACAACCTGTCCTTTGCATCCCTCCACCGCATCTCGGACAACGGCATCGTCAATCGCGCCAAAGAGCAAAAATACATCGACGAGATGATTTCCCTTCTCGCCATCAAGACAGCGGGAACGGACATTCCAGTGGGTTCCCTCTCGGGCGGCAACCAGCAGAAGGTGGTCATCGCGAAATGGCTGATGAACCAGCCGCGTATCATTCTTCTCAACGATCCCACCCGCGGCATCGATGTCGGCACCAAGCAGGAGCTCTACGTCCTTCTGCGCAAGCTCGCCGACGAAGGTGCCGCCATCCTCTTTTATTCCACCGACTATGACGAACTGATTGGCTGTTGCGACCGGGTGCTGGTCCTCTATGATGGAAAGGTGAAGCGCGAACTGGTGGGCGCTGAGATCACCGAGCGGGCGCTCATTGCAAGCGCGCTCAATATCGATATGGGAGAGGCATTGCACCCATGAAGGATTGGCGTTTCTGGTTTGCCGAACAGCGCGGCACCCTGATGGCAATCGCAATTTTCATTGTGATGTTTATCATCTATTCCTCTAATCATCCTGCAGGGTTCAACGCCAATGTGGTGCAAACCGCCTCAAACAAGGGCGTGCTGCTGGCCTTCGTCGCCATGGCCCAGGCACTTGTGGTGATCACTGCCGGCATTGATCTTTCCGTCGGCATGATTTTCACCCTGACAAATTGCCTGGCCTCGTGGATTGTAGTCGGCTCGCCCATCCAGGTTTTCTTTGGCGTGGTTGGTGTGCTTCTCGTGGGAGCCCTCTGCGGCGCCATCAACGGTGCCATTGTCATTTATGGCCGCCTGCAGCCCATCGTGACGACCATCGCCACTGGCGCGGTATTTTACGGGATCGCACTCGCCATCCGCCCCAATCCGGGCGGCAGCGTTGATGAAACCCTGGCTGATTTCTTCACCGGCCGTTTCTTCGGCTTCATGCCGGCCAGCCTCTTAACGCTTTTCGCCGTCGTGCTTGTTGTCTGGGTGCCTTTCAGCCGTTCCGTCACCGGCAGGGCCGCCTATGCGGTGGGCTCCTCTGAACCTGCCGCTTACATGTCGGGCGTTAACATCCGCCGCGCCAAGTTCGCCGCTTACACACTGTCTGGCCTGCTGGCCGGCATCGGCGGCCTGTTTCTCACCTTCTTCACCTATACGGGAGAGGCCGCCTATGCGAGCGGCAATGCCTATACCCTGTTTTCGATTGCCGCCGTGGTATTGGGCGGCGTCTCGCTTTTCGGCGGCAAGGGCAGCGCCATCGGCGCCATTTTCGGCGCCATGGCTTTCCGCACCATTGGCGATTTGCTTTTCGTCTTCGATTTTGATCCCCTCTGGCAACCCCTGTTCCAGGGCGTGGTATTGCTTCTCGCCGTGAGCATCGGGGCCTTTGGCCTGTTCCGCATTCGTAATCGATTGGATTGGTTTGGATGAACGCTCTTGCTGACCGCCTTCCCCCCTTCGTGCGCCGGATGGACCCCGCCGTCGTCACGGCCTTTGCCTGCATTCTGCTGCTGCTCTTTCTGGGCAGTCTTTACTCGAGCAATTTCCTCTCGCCGGAATATCTCCTGCAGCAGTTGAAGGTGGCGTCGTTCCTTGGCATCATCGCCACCGGGATGATGCTGGTCATCCTTCTGGGCCAGATTGACCTTTCGCTGCCTTGGGTCGTGAGCGTCGGTGCCATGATGTCCAGCGCCGTTGCGGGCCTCGGAGACGTGGGGGCGGCAATTGCCATTCCATTCGGCATTTTCTGCGGCGTATTGATCGGCCTCGTTAATGGCGTGGGCGTGGCTTATCTCCGCATCCCGTCCATGATCATGACGCTCGCCACCAATGCCGTGGCCCAGGGCCTGATGGTGGTTTACACCGGCGGCTTCTCCCCACAGGATTCCGCCTCTCCCGCCGCGCGCTATCTTGCCACCGGCTTTATCATTCCCACCGTTCCAAATTCGGTTATCTGTTGGGCTGTTATCGGTGCTGCCGCCGTATTCCTGATGACCCGCACCACCTTTGGCCGCTCCATCTATGGCATCGGCAACCGCGAACGCGCCGCTTATCTCTCCGGCATCAACACTCGGCGCGTTGTCATGATCGTCTTTGCCATTTCCGGTGGCCTCGCCGCGTTCGGCGGCGTGCTGCTCGCGGGCTATGCCTCGAAGGCCGCCCAGTCCATGGGTGATGCCTATCTGCTCCCGGCAATCGCCGCAGTAGTGCTGGGCGGCACCTCCATTCTCGGCGGCCGCGGCAGCTACCTGGGCACCGTCGCCGGCGTCATGCTGATCACGCTCTTGCAATCCATCCTGTCGGTGATGCAAATGCCGGAGTTCGGCCGCCAGATCGTCTATGGCATCGTCATCATCATGATGCTTCTGCTATACGGGCGCGAACGCCTGCAGCGCTAGAGCATGTTGCGGCAAAGTTGAATGACTTTGCCGAAAACAACATGCGCCAAATATGAGTATGGAGGTTTCCGTGATTCCCAAGAACGCTTGTTTGGTTGCCCGTGTCTTCGTTCCCGACGTCGGCCCCTGTGTGGCCCGCATCGATGGCGAAAGCCTTGTGGATGTCACTGCCAGCTTCCCCACCATGCGCGACCTCTGCGAACAGAAGAATCCGGTGGCCGCCGTGCGCGCCGCCAAGGGAAACTCGCTCGGCGCCGTAGCGGATATTCTCGCCAACGCTGCCCCCGACACCCGCAACAAAACCAAGCCGTGGCTCCTCACGCCGATAGACCTGCAAGCCATTAAGGCAGCCGGCGTCACCTTCGTCGTCTCCATGCTGGAGCGCGTGATCGAGGAAAAGGCCCGTGGCGATGCCAATGCGGCCATTTCAATCCGCTCCCATATCCAGGATCTCGTTGGTAACGACCTGCGCAAATTGAAGCCCGGCTCGCCTGAAGCCGCCGCTCTGAAAGAAACGCTGATCAAGGCCGGCGCCTGGAGCCAGTATCTTGAAGTGGGCATCGGTCCCGATGCGGAAATTTTCACCAAGGGCCAGCCCATGTCCGCTGTGGGCTCCATGATGGATGTGGGCATTCATCCCAAATCCACCTGGAACAACCCGGAGCCGGAAGTCGTGCTGGTGGTGTCTTCAAAGGGAGCCATCGTCGGCGCAAGCCTCGGCAACGACGTTAATCTGAGGGACGTCGAAGGCCGCTCCGCGCTTCTCCTCGGCAAGGCCAAGGACAATAACGCCGCCACGGCCATCGGCCCTTTCATCCGCTTATTTGACGACAAGTTCGATCTCGACACCGTGCGGAAAATGGATCTCACCCTTACTGTCGAGGGAACCGATGGTTTCAAGATGACCGGTAGCTCCTCCATCTCGCAGATCAGCCGCGATCCCGCTGATATCGCCGGCCAGACGCTCAACGCCCATCACCACTATCCCGATGGCTTCGTGCTGTTCCTCGGCACCATGTTCGCCCCCAGCGACGACCGCGACGTGCCCGGCCGCGGCTTCACCCACAAGACCGGTGACATCGTGACAATCGCCACGGCGGAACTCGGCGCGCTGGTGAACCGCGTCGTCCCAACCGACAAAGCCGCCCCCTGGACCTACGGCACCGCCGACCTCATGCGCAATCTAGCGAAACGCGGGTTGCTCTAGCAATCCACCTTCGTTGAAGTGTCTGGGAAACAGGCCGGACGCACACACGTAAACCGTGCGGATGGCCTCGTCGCGTGAGTAAGGCGTTGTCATTGACATGATGTCGAGCCACAGGCCTTCGACGATAACGCGTAAAAGGCGGGCCACGCGCGCAGCGTTGTGGCTGTAGCCGCCTTCCGCGATCAGCCGTGCGCAAACCTCTTCGAGCTCACGGTTGCAGGCCTGGTCATTGGCATCGCATTTTTCCTGGTAGATCGGCCGGCTCTGCGCTTCGCCCCAGAAGGCGCACCAGGCGCGCAGCTTGCTTTGCGTGCAGATCTTCTCGTTGAAGTCCGCCAGCAGCAGGGCGTTGAGCTGCGCCGCCGGGGAGGGCGCGGCCCCCGCCAGCGCCCGCCTCCAGTTCTCGCGGTATTCGGCGGCGAGAAAAAGCAGCGTCTCGGTCAGCAGCTTTTCCTTCGTCTTGAAATGGAAATTCACCAACCCGTGCGAAACGCCCGAGGCCACCGCCACATCGGTCATCGTCGTCTGGGCATAGCCGCGGCTGGCCAGGCTTTCGATGGTGGCCTCGATCATCTGTTGCTTGCGGTGCTCCCGGCTCGCCTTGCGGGGAGGCTGCAAAATTGCGGCTGTTGTCATGGTTTTCATTTTGATTGACAGTTCAATCAAAATCAAGCCAGACTATCTCCTAATCGAACAAAACCCTGAATTCCGGCCGCAGATATAAAGACGCCGGGGCAGGGCTTGTGACCCAGGGAGTGTTTATGGAACGTCCGAAAACGCGCGTGCTCGCCAAATCCAACGCGCAATTCCAGAAAGCCGTGAAGCGCCTGCCGCTCGGCGTAGCCTCCACCTTCCGCTATTGGGGCGATGACCGCACCATCTATGTCCATCACGGCAAGGGCGGCCGCACCTGGGATATCGATGGCAACTGCTATGTTGATTACCGCCTCGGCTACGGCCCCGCGATTCTCGGTTACGCCGACGACCGTGTCGATGCCGCCGCCCGCAAGGGCATGGAAGTCGGCGGCGTCTTTGCGCTTTCCACCGAGCGTGAACTCATTGTCGCCGACCGCATCGCCAAAATGGTGCCCGCCGCCGAACTGGTGCGCTTTTCCAATTCCGGCACCGAAGCGGTGATGGCGGCCCTTAGGCTTGCGCGCGCCTACACGAACCGCGACAGCTACCTCCTCGTCGAAGGCGGCTACCACGGCCTGTTCGATGCGGCCATGTGGATGTCGAATGTCGACGGCTGGGACAAGAATTCCAACGATGATCCCGAAGTGGTGGCCTACTCCAAGGGAATCCCGCAAACCCTGAAATCCCTCGTCCATGTGGTTCCCAACAACAGCATGCAGCGCCTTGAAGACACCTTCAAGCAGCACGGCCATACGCTGGCCGCCATGCTCATCGAACCCATCCAGGGCAATTGCTGCTCGATCATGGCGTCTGTCGAGTATGTGAAATACGCCCGCGAACTCTGCGACAAATATGGCGTGCTGCTCATCATCGATGAAGTGAAGTCCGGTTTCCGTGTCGGTAAGGGCGGCATCCAGGGCCTCTATGGCGTGACGCCCGATATCACCACCTTCGCCAAGGCCGTGGCCAACGGTTATCCCATCGCCATCGTGGCCGGCAGCGAAAAGGTCATGCGCACCTTCAAATATGGCGGCGCGGCCCATGGCGGCACCTACACCGCCCATTCCGTAAGCCTTGCCGCCGCCGAGGAATGCCTGCGCATTCTTGATGAAACGCCTGCTTTGGAAACCCTTGCCAGTTATGGCGAGAAACTAAAAGTCGGCCTCTCTGAAATTTTGAACCGCCGCGGCATCGTGCACTCCTACACGGGCCACCCCTCGATGTTCGGCCTGTTCTTCGCCGAAAGGCCGCCCGGCAATTACCGTGAATGGAAAAAATCCGATTACACCTTCTATGACACGATGGCCTATCACCTGCACGACCTCGGCATCATCTGCGAGCCCGACTCGCGCGAGCCCTGGTTCATGTGCGAAGCCCATGGGAAAGAAGCGAGTTGCCTCACCGACACGCTGAAGGCCGTTGAAACCGCCGTCGACCTGACGCTTGAGGACATTTCTCAGGAAATTCACAAAAAGCAGAATATCGGTGGGTGAGGCAGTGCCGTGAATTATGATGCCATCATCATCGGTGCTGGCCACAACGGACTGGTCACCGCCTGCTACCTCGCCAAGGCGGGGCTCAAGGTGGTGGTGGTCGAGAAGAACGACTGGATTGGCGGCGCCGCCGTATCGCGCTCGCTCTATCCCGGCTTCACCTATTCGAACTGCTCCTATGTCTCCTCGCTGCTCCGTCCGGAAATCATGCGTGATCTGGAACTGCCGAAATACGGCTTGCAGATCTTGCCCTATGAGGGCGGCGCGGTGTTGCAGCAGGATGGCGGCTATCTCGCCATGTATCGCGACCATGATGCCAACCGCCGCGAATTCGCCCGTCATTCAAAGCGCGATGCCGAAGCCTATGACCGTTATTCCCGCGATATCCTGCGCCACTGCCGCTTCATCCGTCCGCTGCTGATGCGCACCCCGCCCGATCCCACCTCGTTCCGCCCCCGCGATCTCAATGAGCTGATGTATATCGGCAAGAAGTTCTTCGGCATGACCGAAACCGAGCGTTACGAAATGGTCCGCTTCTGGGCCATGAGCATTTCCGATTATCTCGATGAATATTTCGAGCATCCCGTGATCAAGGCCTATCTCGCCGTCTCCGCTATTATAGGCACGGCGCTTGGCCCCATGTCGCCGGGCTCGGCCTATGTGCTGCTGCATCACTACATGGGCGATGTCGATGGCAATATCGGCGCCTGGGGCTTTGCCCGCGGCGGCATGGGTTCCATCACCCAGGCCATGTCAAAATCACTCGCCGCATCAGGCGGCGAAATCCGCGCCGGCAAGAGCGTGGACCGTGTGCTTGTGAAGAATGGCCGCGCCATTGGCGTCGTCCTCGATGGCGGCGATGAAATTCATGGGAAACTTGTCGTCTCCAACATGGATGTAAAGCGCACCTTCCTCAAAACCGTCGAGGAAAAAGAACTGCCGCCCGCTTTCGTGAAACAGGTCAGGAACTTCAAAATCCGCGGCTCTTCCGGCAAGGTGAACATCGCACTCGACGGCGTGCCGAATTTCAAGGCCCTGCCGAAGGACTCGCCCTGCTACCGCGGCGACCTGCATTTCACCGACTCGATTGAGCGGATGGAAAAGGCCTACGATGACTGGAAGGCGGGCCGCTGGTCGCGCGATCCGTTCCAGGACACGATGATTCCCACCCTCATTGATCCCACCATGACGCCGCCCGGCAAGCATTTCATGAGCTGCTTCGTGCAATACGCGCCTCCCAAGATCAACGGCGGCGAATGGACCGACAAGGACCGCGACGAGTTCGGCAAGACGGTGATCAACCAGATCGCCAGCTATGCGCCCGGTTTCAAAGATCTCATCCTCCACATGGAAGTGCGCACGCCGCGCGAGCTCGAGCGCGAAGTGGGCCTCACTGAAGGCAATATCTTCCAGGGCGAACTCACTTTCGATCAATTGCTATTCAACCGCCCGGTGCCCGGTGCTTCGCAATACCGTTCGCCCATCAAGGACCTCTGGATGTGCGGCTCCTCTACCCATCCAGGTGGTGGCGTCATGGGCGCACCGGGCCGCAATGCCGCCGCCGAAATCCTGCGCGACCTGAAGAAACCTTTGCCGATGAGTGATGCCTATGCCGTCCTATGATGCCATCATTATCGGCGGCGGCACCAACGGCCTCGCCGCCGCAGGCCGCCTCGCCAAGGCAGGCCGCAAGGTATTGGTTTTTGAGTCCGCTGCTGTTGCAGGCGGTGGTGCAACCACCAAGGAATTCGCCAAGGGCTACAAGGTGAGTGCCGTCGCCCATCTCTTAAACCTGCTTGATCCCCGGGTGGAGCAGGGGCTTGGCCTGCACCTCTCCTTTGCCGCCACCAACATTTCCACAACCGCATTATCGCCCAAGGGCGACCACCTTGTGCTGCAAGGCAATTATGGCGAGACCATTGCAGGAAGCCTTTCGGAGGCGGACCGCACGTCGTGGGAAGATTTGCGCCAGAAGCTGCTGCGCTTTGCCGCCGTGCTGCGCCCCTTCAAAGCCATGACCACGCCGCGCCTCGGCAAGGGTGTCGGTAATGAAATAATAAAACTTGCTGGCCTCGGTCTCAAGATCAGGGGTCTTGGCCGTGACGATCTCCGCGAATTCATGCGCCTCATGCTGATCAATGTGGCCGATGTGCTCGACGATGAACTGAAGGATGACCGGCTGAAGGGCGTCGTCGCCTTTGATACGGTGCTGGGCGCCCATCTTGGCCCGCGCTCTCCCAATTCGCTGCTACTGCTTTTGAACCGGCTAGCAGGCGAAACCCTGTCATTGCCTGCGGGCGGCATGGGCTCGGTGGCGGCCGCCATGGCCAAAGCCGTGCAGGCTCTTGGCGTGGATATCCGTGTGAATGCCAAAGTGAAATCGGTGAATATCGTGGGCGACAAGGCCACGGGCGTGACCCTGCAAAACGGCGACGTGATTGACGCCAAAACGGTGATTTCCGCCATCAATCCCAAAACCACCTTCCTTGATCTCGTCGGCCCCCGCCATCTCGATACGGGCATAGTCCGCCGCGCCGGCAATATCCTGATGCGCGGCAACGCCGTGAAGCTGCATCTGGCGCTGAAGGGCACCCCTGATTTCAAGGGCGCCGATCTGAAGACCCGTTTGGTCATCGCCCCATCGGTGCGCGCCGTGGAAGATGCTTTCAATCCGGTGAAATATGGCGAGTTCTCGGAAAATCCGGTGATGGAAATTGTCATTCCCTCGGCCTTCGAGGAAGGTCTCGCTCCCAAGGGCCATCATGTACTCTCGGCCATCGTGCAATATGCCCCTGTCGTTATGGACACCAAGGCCCGCGCCGCTTTCCTGAAGCGCATCATGGCAACCCTCGAAACCTATGCCCCGGGCATCGGCAAGCTCGTGGTCAAATCCGAAATGCTCACCGCCGAAGATCTTGAGAAACAATACGGCTTTGTCGGCGGTAACTGGCACCATGGCGAACTCGCCGCCGAGCAAATGCTTTTCCTCCGGCCCTTCATCGGTGCCGCCCAGTATGAGACCGCAATCCCCGGCCTCCGGCTGGCGGGCGCCGGTTCCCATCCCGGCGGCGGCATATCGGGTGCGGCAGGATGGAACGCGGCGGAACGCATTCTCAAGTCGGAGGGCAGGCGATGAACGATCCCCGTCTCCATTTCAAGAAGCCGCTGCTCACCTCGCCCTTCCATGCGCGCACTTCGGCGCTGAACAAGCTCAATGCCTGGGGACCCTGGGGCGGCTACACCACGGTGTTGGCCTATGATGACGAGCCCATGGAATATACCGCCATCCGCAACCAGGCCAGCGTCTATGATCTCTCGCCAATGGTGAAATACAAGATCGCCGGGAAAGATGCGGCGGCCTGTCTCGACCGCCTGATGATCCGCAATGTGGCGAAGCTGAAAGTCGGTCACGTCCACTACACCGCGTGGTGCGATGATGAAGGCAAGTTGTTGGACGACGGCACGCTGTTCCGCCGTGCTGCCTCCGACTTCATGCTCTGTTGCCAGGAACGCCACCTTCCGTGGCTCCTCGACAGTGCAGTAGGCTTTGATGTGGCCGTCAGCGAGATCAGCGAAGAGATCGCGGCACTCTCATTGCAAGGTCCATGTTCCTATTCCGTATTGAAAGCCGCGGGATTCGAAAAAACCGCAGCCCTCAAGCCTTTCCAGATGGCCGATTTCAAGTTCGGCAAATCCAGCACCCTCACAATCTCCCGCACCGGCTTCACCGGTGACCTCGGCTACGAATTATGGACCTCGCCGGATCGCGCCCTCGAACTCTGGGATATCCTCTTCAAAGCAGGCGCCCGCTATGGCATCCGCCCCATCGGCACCAATGCACTGAACATGGCGCGCATCGAAGCGGGCTTCATCATCGCCAACATGGATTTCATCACCGCCGAACACGCCGTGCGTGGCGACCGGGCAAGATCGCCCCTCGAAATGGGTCTCGAATGGATGATAGATTTCGACAAGGGCCATTTCAACGGCAGGCGCGCCCTGCTTGCGGAGAAAACCGGAAAAACCTCGAAATGGGCCCTTGTCGGCCTCGATATTGAAGGTAATGTCTCCGCCGAACATTCGCTAATCTACCACAACAAGAAGCATGAAGTGGGCCACATCACTGCCGCTCTCTGGTCGCCGGCCACCAAGCGCAACATTGCCCTGGCGATGATGGAACGCCCCTATCACGCCGAACGCAGCAGTGATCTCTGGGTTGAGATCTATGCGTCCCGCGAATTGCAATATCACAAGCTCATGGTGAAGGCCCGGGTCACGCCGCGGCCCTTCATTAATCTGGCGCGGCGCAAGGCCGTGCCTCCGTTGAATTATTGAAAAGTGGCATCAGGCCACGGAACAGAGGAGTAGGAAGCATGAAACGCATTCAATTCATCGACCGGATGGCCCAGGGCAAGATGTCCCGCCGCCAGATGTTATCCTCGGCAGGCGCTTTCGGCGTCGGACTGCTCAGCCTGCCGAAGCTTTCAGCCGCCGCCGAAGTTCTCACCTGCATGGAATGGGGCGGCTATGATGCCGCCGAGTATTTCAAGCCCTATGTCGACAAGCACGGCGGCGCGCCGAACTTCTCGATCTTTTCTGGCGAGGAAGATGCATTGGCCAAGGTGCGCGCCGGCTTCGCCGCCGATGTCATGCACCCCTGCAATTACTCGGTGTCGCGCTTCGTGAACGTCAAGCTGGCGGTGGAAATCGATACCTCGAAGCTTTCCCACTGGAAGGATATTTTCCCCGCCCTGCAAACCGCCGATGGCGTTCTCGTAGACGGCAAGGTCATGATGGCCCCCGCCGACTGGGGCAACTCCAGCATCGCATACCGCACCGATCTCGTGGACGACGATTTCAAGAAGAATGAATCCTGGGGCATCTTCTACGACGAAAAATACGCCGGCAAGGTCTCCATGCTGGACAATGAACTCATGATTCTGATTGGCGCTATGGTCGGCGGCATGCCGTATGACGAAGCCTACAAACTATCCGGCACGGCCTTGACTGACGCAGCGAAGACTTGGGGTGAGAAGGGCGTGAAGAACAGCCGCTTCCTCTGGACCGATGCCTCCGAACTGCAGCAGGCCATGGCATCCGGCGAAGTGGTGGCCGCCTATGCCTGGAACGATGTGGTGAAGAACCTCACCAGGGAGGGCATTCCCGTCAGCTATGCGAAGCCCAAAGAGGGCTACTTTACTTGGTTCTGCGGCCTCACCCTGCTGAATACCGGCAAGGCCGATCCCGCCTTGGCCTATGACTTCATCGACGCATGGCTGTCGCCCGAGACGGGCAAATACCTGATCGAGGCATCAGGATATGGCCACGCCAACGCGAAGTCGTTTGAAGCCGCCAATCCCGACGATGTAAAGGCCATGGGTATTCTGGATCCAGTCGAACACATGAAATCGGCCATCCTGTTCAAGACCCCGACCGATGCCGTGCAGAATGAGCAAAACAAGGTCTGGGGCGAACTCAAGGCCTTGAAGCAATAGTTCAATCGTGAATTCTGTTACGACCAAACCGCAAGCCAGACCGCGCCGTCAGTGGCCGGATTGGCTTGCGGGTTACGCGCTTCTGTCTCCCGCCTTGCTTGTGATGGCAGCAACGCTTGCCTCCCCCGTCATTGCGCTTTTCGTTTTGAGCTTCTGGTCCCAGACGGGTTTTGATATCGACCGCTCCTTCACGCTTGCCAATTACTGGAAACTGATCGAGCCATCCTCCGAACCCTTGGTATGGATGGGAATTCCCTTTCCCTTTGCCTATCCGGTTGCCGCCATCCTGATGCTCAAGTCGCTCGTCATGTCCCTGGTGGCAACCATAGTGGTCATCGCCATGGCCTATCCCATGGCCTATTTCCTGGCCTTCCGCGTCACCCGCCACAAGGCCCTGTGGATTATCCTTCTCACCATTCCCTTCTGGACCAGCTATCTCCTGCGGGTCTTCGCCTGGAAAATTGTGCTGGGCTATAATGGCGCGATCAACACCGGACTCAAATCACTGGGCCTGATTGATGCGCCGCTCGAATTCCTCCTCTACAATCCGGTCGCGGTGATGATCACCCTGGCCCATGCCTGGATCGCCTTCACCGTGCTTCCCATCTATGTTTCCCTTGAAAAAATTGACCGGTCGCTGCTTGAGGCGGCAACCGACTTGGGCGACAGCCGCCTGAAGCGCTTCTGGCGCATAACCCTGCCGCTCTCCGCGCCGGGCACCATCGCCGCCGCACTTCTCGTCTTTATCCCGACCGTTGGTGATTATGTTACGCCAACCCTCGTGGGCGGCCCCGGCGGCACGATGATCGGCACGTTGATGCAGGAACTCTTTCTCCGCCAGGATAACGCGCCGCTGGGCGCTGCCCTGGCAATCGTCATGATGGCAATCATCGCAGGCCTCGTCGCCCTCTTTCTTTGGGCTGTCGGCTACGCCAAAATGCGCGAGAGGAGCCGCTAGCGATGCTGGGAAAGCCAAGCGCTCTTTTCATCTATGCCATTGCCTTCATGATCTTTCTGTACGGCCCGGTCCTGCTCATGCCGGTCTTTTCCCTGAACGACAGTACCTTCGCCACATTCCCCCTGAAAGGTTTCACCACCCGCCACTATGCCAGCATGCTGGCCAACACCAGCATGATCCTTTCGCTGAAGAACAGCCTTATTGTTGGTCTGCTGGTATCAATTACGGCGACAGCCATTGGCCTGCCCGCAGCCATTGCCCTCACGCGCTACCGGCTGCCGGGCGGCGGTCCCGTGCTTAGCGCCATGATGCTGCCGCTGGTCATTCCGTCCATTGTCATAGCCGTGGCGCTTCTGGCCATCATCCTGCGCTTCCTGCACCTTGAACTTTCCTTGTGGACTGTTGGCGCCGGCCATGTCCTCCTGTGTATTCCTTTCTCGATGACCGTGTTGATGTCGCGGCTCGAAGGCTTCGACAAAAGCCTTGAAGAAGCCTCGCGCGATCTCGGTGAGAACGCCTGGATGACATTCGTCCGCGTAACCCTCCCGCTTGCAGCACCTGGCGTGATCTCAAGCCTCCTGCTGTGCTTCATCATTTCCTTCGATGAATTTGTCATCGCCTTCTTCCTCACCGGCACGGAAAACACTCTGCCCGTCTATCTTTTCAGCCAGTTGCGCTTTCCCAACAAGCTGCCGGGCACGCTGGCGCTCGGCTCAGCCATTCTTGCAGGCTCCGCCATTCTGGTCGTAGCGGCGGAATTGCTGCGGAAACTGGGCGTCCAGTCCGCCAAACCTGGAGACCTTTGAAATAATGGCAAAGCCCGACAGCATCATTTCAATTTCAGGCGTCACGAAACGCTTCGGCCCCGTCTCCGCCGTCGACAACATTTCCTTCGACATCCATCGCGGCGAATTCTTTTCGCTGCTGGGCTCTTCCGGCTGCGGCAAAACCACCTTGCTCCGCATGCTCGCAGGCTTTGAGCAGCCGACGGAAGGCGAAGTATTCATTGACGGCGAACCCATGGCCGGTGTTCCAGCCAATCACCGCCCGACGAACATGGTGTTCCAGAGCTATGCGATTTTCCCCCATCTCAACGTCCGCGAGAACATCGGCTATGGCCTGCGCAATGCCGGGATTTCAAAAGATGAGGCAGACAGGCGCGTGAACAACGCCCTCGAATTGGTAAAGTTGTCGGGCTATGGCGAGCGCGCGGCCCATCAGCTCTCCGGCGGGCAACGGCAGCGCGTGGCTTTGGCGAGGGCTCTCGTTTGCAGGCCAAAAGTGCTTCTGCTGGACGAACCATTGGGCGCCCTCGATAAGAACCTCCGTGAAGAAATGCAGATCGAATTGCGCGCCCTGCAAAGAACCGTCGGCATCACCTTTGTGTTCGTCACCCACGACCAGGAAGAAGCGCTCACCCTGTCTGACCGCATCGCCGTCATGTCCAAGGGCAGGGTGCTGCAAATAGATGCCCCGGAAGCCCTTTATGAGAATCCAAATTGCCGCGAGGTCGCCGAATTCATCGGCACGATGAATGTCTTCCCCTGCAGGATTGTCGGTGTTTCCAAAGGCCAAACGACGCTGGATGCAGGTCCTCTCGGCTCACTGCAGGTTGAAAGCACGAATCTAAAAGGAAAGGATGTATTCCTCGCGGTTCGGCCCGAAAAACTCAAACTCTTGCTCAAAAAACCTACCACATCGCTGAATTCAATCGCGGGCGTGGTGAGCGCCATTTCCTACCGCGGCGACCGCCATCATTTCCTGGTGACCGTTGAAGGCCATGACCGTCCCATTTCCGTCTCGCAGCAAAATGACGGCGATGCCAGATCAACCCCAATGAGCGTGGGCGCAAAGGTCTGGATTAGCTGGCCAGCCTCAACCGGCCGCGTGCTCAGTCATTGATCGCCATGCAAAACAGTATCGCAGAAGCCACCCTTCGTACGCTCATTGCCGAGATCGAAACCTATGTGTCACGTCTGAAAGGGCCGGGCATTGCGTCGGTTCTCGAGGGAATAAAAAAATGGGCCAGGGGGCCAATTGGCAAGGTCAAAAGCCGCAGTCTTTCGGCCTGCGCGCATCTTGATCCGGCCCTTCTGGCCATGAGAAAGCCATCCCTTGCGAAAGCCATTGCCAATGCGCGCCCGTTTCTCCATTGGGTTTCCTACGATGCTTACCCCCGCGAGGATATTGGCGCGGCTTTCGCCGACAACCACGCCTTTGCCTCCATCATCGGCGAAGGCTGCCCGATAGAAGCGGTGGATTTTGACTTGGGCCTGTTCATCATCGCGCCCCATCTTTTCTACCGCGACCATCACCACGCGGCCCCGGAGCTTTACGCCCCGCTTACCGGCCCCCATGGCTGGCGCTTCAAGCCGGGTGATCCGCTTGTCTGGAAGGAAGCCGACGTTCCGGTCTGGAACAATCCTTGGGAGCCCCACGCCACCATGACCGGCGCCACACCCTTTCTCGCCATCTTTTGCTGGACCAGGGACATAAGCCAGCCCGCAAAAATTATCCCCTCACCCGATTGGCCCACTTTGGAGAATCCATCTTGAAAACCCCTGAACTCATTGTCACCAACGCCGATATCTGCACCATGGATCCGCTCGCGCCACGCGTTGCGGCCTTGGCCGTCACCAATGGCCGGGTCACGGCCCTGGGCACCGCCGCCGAGATCGCCGCGCTTGCTGGAGCCACCACCCGCATCATCGATGCAGGTGGCCGTCTGGTCCTGCCCGGCTTTCAGGACACCCACATCCACCTGCAGGACAGCGGCTACGATCACAGCAAAAGTGCAGCACTCCACAACGTGTCAACTATCGCCGAACTGCAAAAGGTCTTGGCCGACTTCGCCAAAACTCACGCAGGCCCATGGGTGAATGGCGTCGGCTGGTACACCGGTATTTTCACCGATCATAATCTCAACCGTTATGTCCTCGATGCCGCCGTTCCGGACCGGCCCTGTTACATCGTGGCCAGCGATGGCCACAACGCCTGCATGAATTCCAAGGCCTGCGCCGCAGTTGGCCTCGTGCGCGGCACACCTGATCCGGAAAACGGCCACTTTGTTTTGGATGCCAATGGCGAGCCCACCGGCATGCTGCATGAAACCGCCACCTACTGGGCCGAGAGCTTCATGCCCGTGCCCACCGACGAGGATTACGCCAATGGCGTGCGCTATGGGCAGGCCCTGTGCAATCGCCACGGCATAACCGGTGTCATTGACGCCATGGTGAATGAGCGCCACGCCCGGGTCTACAGCAGCCTGGAACGCGCCGGCGACTTGACTGTGCGCGTGGCCGCCACCGCCAAGGTTGTGTCCGCTGAGAAAACCGAGGACGCGCTTCGCCGCCTCGAGGACTTGCGCCGCAACGCCAGCTCTGACCTGTTCAAGATTCACTCGGCGAAATTCTTTCTCGATGGCGTTCTGGAAAACCGTACCGGAGTCATGATCGAACCCTATTCCGATGACCTTGCTGGCAATGGCGAACTGATGTTCGGCCACAACCAGATCAAGGAACTCTTCACCGCCTTCGATGCCGCCCGTTTCCAGATCCATGTTCACGTGATCGGTGATGGCGCGGTACGAGCCGCCCTCGATGCCCTTGAAGCGGCTCGCGCCGCCAATGGCCCGTGGCCCAGCCTTCATCAACTGGCCCATGTGCAGTGCATTGATCCCGCCGATATTCCGCGCTTCCGCGAATTGGGCGTGGTGGCCAATATCCAGACCCTGTGGGCCCGCTATGAGCCCTCGGTCACCGATGTGGCCCTGCCCATGGTGGGCGAGGCGCGGGGTAAATGGATGTATGCCTTCCGCTCGCTCATTGATGCGGGCGCTCCCTATGCCATTTCCAGTGACTGGGGCGTCTCAACCCTCAATCCCTTTCCGATCATGGAAACGGCGATCACCCGCCAGCCGCCAATCAAAAAGGGCGACCATCCGGTCTTCCTCCCCGAACAGCGCATGACCCGCGAGGAGTGCGTCAAAGGCTACACCACCTTCGCCGCTGAAGCCGCCTGGCGCAGCCACGACACGGGCTCTTTGAGTGTCGGAAAATACGCCGATCTGATCGTTCTGGACCGCGATATTTTCACCTGTAATGTATATGATATCGGTGATACGGAAGTGCTGCTCACCCTTCTGGGCGGCAAGGAAGTTCATCGTTCCGAAAACTTCACAGGAAAAACTCATGCTTGAAGACCTGCGCGGAAAAGCCGTTCTGATCACCGGCGCCAGCATTGGCATCGGGGCCGCCGCGTCCCTCGCATTTGGCAGGCTGGGCGCGAATGTGGCGGTTCACTACAACAAGAACGCCGAAGCCGCCGAAGCCGTCTGCGCCGCCATCCGGAAGTTTGGGAGCAAGGCGGTTGCCATCGGTGGCGACCTCGGCGTTCCGGGCACCGCAAAGCGGGTGGTGGAGGAGGCCGCAAAGCAACTGGGCCGCCTCGACATTCTACTAAATAACGCCGGTGCCATAATCCGCCGCGCCCCCTTCCTCGAACTCGATACCGAGCTTTATGACGCCGCCCTGAACCTGAACGTGAAATCCGTGATCGAAGCCTCGCAGGCCGCCGTCCCCCATATGGAAAAGCAGGGCGGCGGCGCCATCATCAATGTGGGCTCAATTGCAGGCGCTGACGGCGGCGGCCCTGGCTCCGGCCATTATGCCTGCGCCAAGGCTTACGTGCATAATCTCACCCGCCACATGGCCCGCGATCTCGCTCCCCGCAAAATCCGCGTCAACGCCATTGCCCCCGGCGTCATCGATACGGCCTTCCACGCGGCAACGCCCCCCGAGCGCATGGAGGCAATGAAAAAATCGGTTCCCCTCGGCCGCGCCGGAACGCCGGAAGATTGCGTGGGGCCCATCCTACTTCTCGCCTCCACCTCCATGGGAGGCTATGTCACCGGCCAGATCCTCCACGTGAACGGCGGGCAGTTCATGCCTTAGCAGGCAATCCATCTGCCACGTCGCGGCGGGACCTATGCTATCTCAACGACGGCTTCGCAGGTGACCGACAGGTCAAACGGGAGCGAATTGACGCCGGCCACAAAGCGCGCATGCTGCCCTTTCTCGCCAAAGACCTCGATAAACAGATTCGAGGCGCCATCCAGAACTTCGGGAAGCCGCGTAAATGTGGGAATGCAATTCACGAATCCCATGATTTTCACAATGTGTTTTACACGGTCAAGATCGCCATCGCAGGCCTCACGCAAATACGCAAGAAGGTTGATGGCCGACAGCCGCGCGGAAGCTATCGCATCCTTCATGAAAACCGTATCACCGACTTTGCCCCTGTATTCGATTCCCCTCCGGCTCACCGCGCCCTGGCCCGAAAGGAAAACCAGATTGCCGGATTTGAACCAGGGCAAATAATTTCCAGCCCGGCCCACCGGCCTGTCGAGCTCGATGCCGAGGCTCAAAAGCCTGTCCTCGATAACCCGCGTGCCGGCCCGGGAAGGCTGGATGGTGTTGAGCCAGCCCGCGCCAAATGCTGGTGCCCCCAGTCCAGCCATTGCCGCTTTCCCGAAGAATTGCCGCCGGGACAAGCGCTGGCCTGGAAGATAGCTGGCGGCATTGGCAGTGAATGCTTTCCCATATGATTGTTTGAAATCCGCACTTTCCATCGAATTCCCCTGATTACCTGGCTCAATCGCGTAAGAAGAATTTAGTATCAGACTCGGCAGTGTGAGCGGGGAGCGTAGCAGTTTTGATGAGGCAGTTAAGTCACAAGTCTGGCATTGAGCATCGGGCTCAAATCGGCTTAACAGGGGCCATGTCCCATACCCTTGAATCCATGGAACAGGCATCACGGTTCGTCAGGTTGTTTGAGCCCGTGTGCATCGGGCCGGTGACGGCGCCGAACCGGTTTTACCAGGTACCCCATTGCACCGGCATGGGATACGGCTTGCCGCTAACCCTCGCCGCCATGCGCGAGGTCAAGGCTGAAGGCGGCTGGGGCGTCGTCAATACTGAATACTGCTCGGTCCATCCGAGTTCCGACGACACGCCCGCACCCTATTGCTCCCTATGGGACGACGGCGACGTGCGCAATATGGCTGTGATGGCGGAAGGCGTGAAGCGCCATGGTGCCCTGGCCGGTGTGGAACTCTGGCATGGCGGCCTGCGCTCCTCCAACCTGCTGTCGCGCGAAGCCCCGCTCGGACCGGAAAGCCTCCCCGTCTACGCCGACCCCTGGCAAAGCCAGCGCATGGACAAAAGTGACATCCGGGCTTTTCGCCAGTGGCACCGGGCGGCGGCACTCCGCGCCAGGCAGGCGGGCTTCAACATCATTTATGTGTATGCGGCCCACACCTACTTGCTGGCCCAGTTTGCCGATGCCGAACTCAACCGCCGGGCTGATTCCTATGGCGGCAACCCTGAGAACCGTTGGCGGCTGGTTCGCGAGCTGATCGAGGAAACCCGCGAGGCGGTGGGAGAGACTTGCGCCGTTGCCATCCGAATCGAAACAGACGACGAAAGGGGCGGGGGGCAGGATGAGCGCCGCGCCCTGTTTGCAACTCTCGCTCCGCATCTTGATCTCTTCAACGTGACGATTTCCGACTACAGCCAGGAAATGGGCGTCTCCCGCTTTGTCCGGGAAGCCTCGCTTGAACCTTTTGTCGCCGAAGTGAGGAGCATCACCGGAAAGCCGGTGGTCAGCGTCGGCCGCTTCACCAGCCCCGAGACGATGCTCTCCCAGGTGCGCCGCGGCGTGCTGGATTTCATTGGCGCAGCTAGGCCATCCATCGCCGATCCTTTCATTCCGCAAAAAATCCGCGAAGGCCGTCTCGACGATATCCGCGAATGCATCGGCTGCAACATCTGCTACGCCGGCGATGCGCGGGGGGCACCCATCCGCTGCACCCAGAACCCCACCATGGGCGAGGAATGGCGGCGTGGCTGGCATCCGGAAAATTTTGGAACCGCCATTGACCCGAAGCGTGTGCTGGTCGTGGGCGCAGGGCCAGCGGGACTTGAGGCCGCCCATGTCATGGGCAAGCGCGGCCATGATGTGATGCTGGCCGAGGCCCGTGACGTGGCCGGCGGCCGTGTCGTTCTCGAAGCGGCACTGCCCGGGCTTTCCGAATGGAGGCGCGTGGCCGATTACCGCCTGCATCAGATCAGCAAGCTCGCCAATGTTGAACTGTTTCGCGCCAGTCGCATGACGGCTGATGACATCATGGCCGCTGGCGCGCCGCATGTGATTGTGGCCACCGGCAGTCATTGGCGGGCCGACGGCCGCGGCCGGCACTACCGGGCGCCCCAGCCCGGCTTTGCCACAGGCCCGGTCTTTACGCCCGATGACGTGATGGAAGGCCAGAAGCTGGAAGGCCCCATCGTGGTCTTTGACGATGACGGCTATTACATGGGCTCGGTCATTGCCGAACTGCTGGTGCGCCAAGGCCATGCCGTGACCTATGTGGCGACGGCTAGCATTGTGAGCGAATGGTCGGGAAATACCGCTGAACAGGCGCTGGTCCAGGCGCGGCTCATTGAACTGGGCGTTGCGATCATCGTTTCCCATGCAGTCGCGGCGGCAGATGGAAACGAGGCAGTTTTGAAATGTGTTTATTCCGGGCGCGAACGCCGTTTGCCCTGCGCCAGCCTCGTCAGCGTAACCTCGCGCGAACCCGATGATGCCCTTTGGAATGAACTGCAGGGGCGTGACCATGGCTTTGCAAGCCTCGTCCGCATCGGCGACTGCAAGGCCCCCGGCATTATCGCCATGGCGGTGCATGATGGCCATCTGGCGGGCCGCATGCTGGGCGAAGGTGCCGGATTAACCACGCCGAAGCGTGAACGGGTGGTTATCACGGATTAATGGGTCGCAAACCCGCCTTGAGCCATGGGCGCAAATCGGCTTAACAGGGGCCATGTCCAACCCCTTCGACTCTTTAGCCTTCCGCTCAGCCCTGGGAACCTTTGCAACCGGCGTCACCGTGATGACAACGGTGACGGCTTCCGGCGAAATGGTTGGCAACACCGCCAGTTCCTTCAATTCCGTCTCGCTTGATCCGCCCCTGGTTCTGTGGAGCCTGGCGCGCAAGGCCTTCAGTTTCGAAACCTATATGGCCGCCGAATATTTCGCCGTGAACGTGCTGCGCGAAGGCCAGGATGATTTGTCGGCGCGGTTCTCGAAATCCTCCCCCGACAAGTGGCGCAGCATCGATTATGAAGTCTGGGAAACCGGCTGCCCGATTTTGCCAAGCGCGCTCGCCATTTTTGAATGCCGGAAGCTTTATACCTATGATGGCGGCGATCATGCTATCTTCGTGGGCGAAGTGCTGAAATTCGATCACGACCCCAAGGGCAAACCACTGGTATTCTGGCGCGGCGGCTATCATCGCACGGTGAGCTGAATGATGACAAATGCTTACGATATTTTCGTCGCCCCTTGGGGGAGAGGAAGGGGCCCATTGCGCAAGCAATGGGAAGGTGAGGGGGACCAGGTGCATCAATTGCGAGACCTGATCCCCCTCATCCTCCCATCCCGCTCAGCTTCGCATCGCAGGACGGGCCCCTCCTTCTCCCCCAAGGGGAGAAGGAAAGTAACGGAGACGCATCGAACAACAGGCAGAGAATTCTAATGTTTCTCTCGGTCTTTGAACTCTTCAAGATTGGCATTGGGCCTTCAAGTTCCCACACGGTGGGGCCCATGGTGGCGGCGCGCCGCTTCCTGTCGAATGCAAAAGCGGAAAACGCCGCGCGCGTCACCGTATCGCTTCACGGCTCGCTGGCCTTCACCGGCAAAGGCCATGGCACGGACCGCGCCTGCGTTCTGGGCCTTGCCGGGGAAGCGCCCGACGCCATCGAACCGGATCGCGTTGACGCGGTGGTCCAGGAAGTGGGAACACGCAAAACCATCACGCTGCCAAACGGCCAGCACGTGTCCTTTGATCCCGCCAAGGACGTCATCTTCGATTATGGCCCGGCACTTCCCGGCCATGCCAACGGCATGATCTTCACGCTGTGGGACGCGAATGGCGCGAAGCTCTTCAGCGAAACCTATTATTCCATCGGCGGCGGCTTCGTGCAGACCGAAGCGGAACGACTGGAATCAAAATCCCAGGACCGCGCCGCGGCCAAGCCCAAGCTCGCTGTGCCCTATCCATTTTCCACCGCGAAAGAAATGCTGGAGATGGGCAAGGCCTCCGGCCTCAGCATCGCTGCGATGAAGCGCGCCAATGAAACCGTTGTGATGTCCGGAACCGATTTGGACGCAGGGCTAGACCGCATCTGGTCCGCCATGAATGCCTGCATGAATCGCGGGCTCACCCTCGGCGGGCAACTGCCCGGTGGCTTGAAAGTGAAACGCCGTGCCAGCGAAATTTTTGCCAGGCTCAAGGAAGAGCAGGGCGGTAATTCCATCCAGCCGCATCGCATCATGGATTTCCTCTCGGTCTATGCCATGGCCGTGAACGAGGAGAATGCCGCGGGCGGCAAGGTCGTCACCGCCCCCACCAATGGCGCGGCGGGCGTCATTCCGGCCATCGTCCGCTATTATCTCGACCACTGCCTCGATGCCAATGAAGCGGGGGTTCGCACCCTGCTTCTCGTCTCCTCTGCCATTGGTGGCATCATCAAGCACAACGCTTCCATTTCCGGCGCTGAAGTGGGCTGCCAGGGCGAGGTGGGCTCGGCTTCCGCCATGGCCGCTGCCGGCTTGTGCGCGGCGCTCGGCGGCACCAACGAGCAGGTGGAAAACGCCGCCGAGATTGCGCTGGAACATCACCTCGGCATGACCTGCGATCCGGTCGGCGGCCTGGTTCAGGTGCCCTGCATCGAACGCAACGCTTTCGGCGCCGTGAAAGCAGTGACCGCCGCGTCACTCGCCCTGCGCGGCGACGGCCAGCACTTCATGCCCCTCGACAATTGCGTCGAAACCATGCGCCAGACCGGCATCGACATGAGCGACCGCTACAAGGAAACTTCGACGGGCGGATTGGCTGTCAATGTGGTTGAGTGCTAGCAGCCAGAGGTCGCTTTCCCTCTCCCGGCGCTGACGCGCCACCCTCTCCCACAAGGGGAGAGGGCAAAAATGTGCTCTTCCCTCTCCCCTCCGTGGGAGAGGGTCCGGCAAAGCCGGGGGAGAGGGGCTGTTAAATTAATCCGTATACTGATGAAATATGCCTCAGCTCGTGTCGGGGCTGTACTTCATCGCCGCATCGGCGAGCCAGTCGCAGTCGGCGAGGACCTCCTCGACCTCGTGGACGGGCTTGCGGCGGTAGCCCGGCGGACGGCCGGTTCTGAGCGGCGAGGTGGACTTGAATTCCGGCGAGGCCCTCCGCCTCTCCTGCCAGCGGACGAGACGTGTGGCCTGGCGGGGAAGGTCGTCGAGGGCTGACTTGAGGGCAATGAGCCTGCGGTGCAAGCGTGTGGCGCTGGCCAGGCCATCGGGCGGCGGTGGAGGCTCGACCACAGGCCGGGGTTTGGGAAACACGGCTGCCACCCGGGGATCATACCAATCCAGGAAACGGATGCGCGGTTGAGCCCGGTGGACTTTCCTGACCCGGATAGGCTTCAAGCGTTTCGGCGGATCGAAGAGCTGGAAGGCGGGAAGCGAGGTACTACGGCCTTTCCCGATGATTTTCCCCTTGGGCATGGGCCGGGAGGGCGCCACCTTCACTGCGACATTCCGGGCGGCAACGACAATTAACCGCCGGACGGCGGATTCGGCGGGCCTCAGCACACTGAGCACGGCGCTGTGGAGCGAACGGGGAATACGTGATGCCGCCTCCGTGCCATCAAGCCCCAGCAGGGCGAATAGCACCTCAATGATGCCTTTCAGCGCCTTGCTGTTGCGTTTGATAGCCAAGTCCCAGTCCATGCTGTTTCCCCGTAAAAGAACATAACAGGAAAATAAATGGCATACTAGGAATATAGTGTCAAGGGCTGTTATTCACATTGCAAATAAATCGCCCTTGGGCCAACAGTTTTGGCAGCTCTTAAGATTTGGATGAGAAAATCGATGCCGGAACAATTGCTTCGAAGAGCCGCCGTCCTGTCATTCTTGCTTTGTCTGTTTACGGGCGAGACGCGTGCAGATGATTGGGACAATTGCAAATGGGAGAAGCTGGAAACGGGCATTGTCGGTTGCACTGCAATTATCGACGGTGGCAAGGGTACTCCCGAGAACATGGCTCTCGCCTACCACTTGCGTGGTTTGTCCTACGTTAACAAAAGCAAGTTTGATCAGGCCATTGCGGACTTTTCACACTCTATCAAGTTGAACCCAAATGTGGCCGAGACTTACTACAATTGAGGCCTCGCTTATTCCTCTATTGGTCGGGTAAAGCAGTCCATTAAGGATTACAGCAAGGCGCTTCAACTAAAGCCCAAATATATCGATGCATTGGTCAATCGCGGGAATGCCTATAATCGGAACCGCCAGTATAAACTAGCGATAGAAGACCTCGAAGCAGCAAAATTATTGAACGCCAATGAATTGAACATATACGTCAATAGCGCCAACGCATATTTTGGTGTAGGCGAGTTTGATCGGGCTATAAAAGATTATAGTCGCGCAATTGAGTTAAACCCAACCGATGTAAGGGCGTTCGGTTATCGCGGCTCAACCTATATGCAATTGGGGAAACTTGTAGAAGCCAAAGCCGATTTTGAGCAAGCCTTGAAACTGAAGCCAGACGACAAATATGCAGCTGAATGGCTGAAGCGCCTCTTAAAGCGTAAGCCCAAGAAAAAATAGCTACGCTCGACAAATGACAATCGAAATCACCCGCTTGAAACCCAACTCTACCGAATTGCAGACCTGCGCCGCGTGGCGCTATGAGGCGTTCCTGAAGTCCTATGACTATTCGCTCTTGGATAGCGCCGCGCAACTCACAAAGCTTGCGGCCCAGCCGGATGAATACGAAACAGCGCTGATAGCTGAGGTCGACGGCCGCCCCGCCGGAATTTGCCTGCTGGTTCTGCAGGAGTTTGAACCCTTGCATGATGTTTCGCCCTGGCTCGCGAGCCTTTATGTGGCTCCGGAATATCGCAAGCGCGGTGTGGCGCGGAAACTGGTGGCCGCCATTGAAGGTCAGGCCCGCAAGCATGGCGTGGCCCGGCTGCATCTCTATACGGGTGATGCGGAAAAGTTCTATCTAAAGTGCGGCTGGAGCCTGGCGGAGCAGGGCATCGCCGATGGTGAACCCTATGCCTTTATGATCCGGGAGCTTTAGGGCGTGATCAACCTTGGGTAAACCGAAACTCCTTTATATTCCTTCTCGCCATCGGAGAGAAGGCGGGGGTATACAAACACCTAAGATTTTTAGATAGTTGCGGCATGCAGCATGTTTCATACCCCAATCGGCTCACTTTGAGGGGCGAATTTGCCCTCAATCTAGGAGTTATCGCCGAGAGCCGAGTTTTTGAAGGATACACGGTGGAGGAGTTGCGCTCTCGCACCAGAACAATGGTGGAAGAAGAAAACTTGGATAATTGGAAACCTCAAAATCCGAGGAGCGTTGCGTTACACCTGATACTTCAAATCGGATGGGACGATGATCCTGGATCAAATGATTTTGATGTCTATTGCATTACCAACGAACTTCGGGACGCAATTAAGATGAAATCGCGAGCTGTAATCTATTGTGAGGAATTCGAATGGTCTAAAATAAAGGAGAGCATATTGAATATTCTCAAAAAGTGTGAAGGCCCAACATGGGATGAAAGCGTTGAGAAACTTCGGAAGAAATTTATTTGGGAATACGAAGGAATGGCAGGAACATAGCTGATGTCCAAGGCCAAAATACTGGAAGGGTCAATCAGCGGGATAGAGATTGGCGCAACGGCACTGAACAGATTGCAAATCGTAGTACAGGCCGGCCACACTGGCGTTAGATTGAAGATGACTGCCGAAGAGGCAAAATGGCTGGCTTCGGCACTCCATCACTGGGCGAAGGTAAGCGAAACAATGTCGAACTGAGGAGTGCGAGCCTTATGCATTCACGATCCGCGCGATCTAAGCGCCAATCTTCTTCAAATAACTCACAATCCCCGCCGTGGAACTGTCCTGCCCCACGCTCGAAACCTTGCCCTCCATGACCGGCTGCAATTCCGTGGCCAGTTCCTTGCCGAGTTCAACGCCCCATTGGTCGAAGGCGTTGATGTCCCAGACCGCCGCTTCGACGAAGACGCGGTGCTCGTAAAGGGCAATGAGTCGGCCGAGTGTGTAAGGGTCGAGCTTCCTGTAAGCCAAGGTTATCGAAGGCCGGTTGCCTGTGAACACCCGGTGCGGCGCAAGGCGCTTGGCCTCCGCCTTGCTCTTGCCCATCACCAGCAATTGCGCCGTGGCCTCCGCCAGCGTGCGGCCCTTCATCAGGGCCTGCGACTGCGCCAGGCAATTGGCCATCAGCAGTGTGTGGTGCTCCGCCATGCCCTTTTCATGGGGCACGCCCGCAATCAGGAAGTCCACCGGAATGATGTCGGTGCCCTGGTGCAGCAGCTGGAAGAAGGCGTGCTGGCCATTGGTGCCGGGCTCGCCCCACACCAGCGGCCCCGTCGCATGGCGCGAAGCCACGCCGGCTTTCGTCACCCGCTTGCCGTTGGACTCCATGTCGAGCTGCTGCAGATAGGCGGGAAAGCGCGACAAGCGCTGGTCATAGGGAATGATGGCGCGGGCCGGATATTTGCATATATTGCGGTGCCAGATGCCGATGAGGCCCATGAGCAAGGGCAGGTTGCTGCCCGCATCCGCCGATTTGAAATGTTCATCCATCGCATAAGCGCCTTCGAGGAAGCGCTTGAAATGACTGGGGCCAATGGCAATCATCAGCGGCAGGCCGATGGCCGACCAGATGGAATAGCGCCCGCCAACCCAATCCCAGAATCCGAAAATCCGTTCCGGCGCGATGCCGAAAGCCGCCACCTTGTCGAGGGCCGTGGAGATCGCCGCGAAATGCGACGGCACCGCCGCCTCGCCCAGCTTCTCCACAATCCAAGCCCGCGCCGTTTTGGCGTTGGTCATGGTTTCGATGGTGGTGAAGGTTTTCGACGCGATGAGGAACAGCGTGGTCGCCGGGTTCAGGTTTTTCAGCGTGTCGGCGATATGCGCCCCATCCACATTGGAGACGTAGTGCAGTCGCGGGCCATCATGGTAAGGCGCCAGCGCCAGCGTGGTCATGGCCGGGCCAAGGTCAGACCCGCCAATGCCGATGTTCACCACATCGGTAATCTCGCTGGCCCGCACGCCCTCGGCAAATTTCGCCATCGCCGCCAGCACGCCCCGCACATCGGGCATCACATCTTTACCCGCCACCATGACAGGCGACTTCGACTGATTCCGCAGCGCCGTGTGCAGCACCGCGCGCCCCTCGGTGGTGTTGATGATCTCACCCGCAAACATGGCGTCACGCTTCCTGGCAACGTCCGCCGCTTTCGCCAGCGCCAGCAGCAGCTTCATGGCCTTGGACGTCAGGGCGCATTTGGAGAAATCCAGCAGCAAGTCATCCTGCGCCGCTGAAAACTCAGCAAACCGGTCTCCCTTGCCAGCAAACGCCTTGCGCATGTCAAACGGCGCGAGCTTCTTTTGATGTGTGCTCAAGTCTTTGAGAGCTTTTGAAACCTTGTCTGCCTGTGCCATGAACATTCCCTATCGTCATTCCGGCGAACGCCGGAATCCCTTTGCCGTCTAGCAGATTCCGGCGTTCGCCGGAATGACCGAAGTGCGGGAGCCATTTCTAATTTCGTCTTCCCCGCGCAGGCGGGGATCCACCTTTGCAGTGTCCAAGTTGGATTCCCGCTTGCGCGGGAATGACGGAAGTGAGGGCGGGAATGACGGAAAAGGGGTGACAAAAGTTGTAAGAGCTCGCGCCGGATATGCGATAGCTACGCCGCCTGGCGCAGGGCCTTGCCTTCGATGAGATTATTGAACAGCATGCGGCTCATGCGCTCAAGCTGCGGCATGAGGGGCAGCGCCCGGGCGCGCACGCGGGGGTAGGCATCGGGGCCAAGCGCCTCGTTCAGCCAGTCGATATACTGCGGGATATGGGCCCAGCGTTCAATGAGGGCAGGCGTCAGCTCCGCGTGGAACTGGGTGGCCAGCAGCGTGTCGGCCACCGACATGATCTGAACTTTGGTGACAGGCGATGTCGCCAGCACTTCGGCGCCCTCGGGCAATTCCTGCACCTCGGCATGGTGCCACTGCATAACCTTCAAAGTGGGTTTCAGACCATTCGTCATGCCATGCCGCCGGCCAAGACCTGAAAGCTTCACCTCGCCGATGCCCACTTCCGGCTTGCTGGCCACGCCGATCTTGCCGCCCAAAGCCTCCGCCAGAAGCTGAAGGCCGAGGCAAATGCCGAGAAACGGCCGGTTGCGGCTGATGGCCCATTCCCGGATGGCGCGCTTTTCGTCGAGCAGCCAGGGATGCGCCTGGGTTTCCCAGACATCCATGGCCCCGCCCATGACCAGCAGAAAATCATAAGGGGCAAGAGAGGGGATCTCTTCGCCCCGGTGCAGCATCACAATGTCGAGTTCCGCCCCGCGCTCGCGCAGGAAATCGCCGAAGAGCCCGGGAGGCTCGTCATCCATATGCTGGAACACAAGGGCTCTGCTGATCATCTCTCGGTCCTCATGTCCGGTTGAAGAGGGAGGGTAAATAAGGCTTACTCGGCGAATCGCAACAGTTTTCTTTGTCGCAGAAGTTAATGAATCAAAAGCAAAGGACAATCCAGTGACAGCTCCGCGACGGCTCATCTTTTTTGCCCTGTTCCCTTTTGCCTGCGGCTATTTCCTCTCCTACCTGCTGCGTGCCGTGAACGCCGTGGTGGCCCCCGACCTGGTCAAGGACTTTGGCGTTTCCCCGGCCGAGCTCGGCGTGCTCACCTCGGCCTATCTCCTGTCATTTTCCCTGTTTCAACTGCCTTTAGGCGTCTTTCTCGACCGCTATGGCGCAAGGCGGGTGCAAACCGTGCTGCTCGCCATCGCCGCAGGCGGATGCTTTCTCTTTGCCGCAGCCCCGGATTTCCTCTCGCTGGTAGCCTCGCGCGCCATTATCGGGCTTGGCTTTTCCGCCGGGCTGATGGCGAGCTTCAAGGCGTCCTCCATCTGGGTGCCGATCGAACGCCGCTCACTGGCCAACGCCTGCATCATGTCCATGGGCGCGCTTGGCATTGTCATGGCTACGGAACCCACGGCCTTTCTGGTGGCGCTCGTGGGCTGGCGCACCACGTTTACCATTTTTGGCGGCGTCATTCTGGCCGGAGCTGCCTTTGTCTTCCTTGCCGTGCCGGAAAAAGACGAAGCGAAGACCACTGCGGGCTTCGGCCAGCAGGTGGGCGAGCTCATGCAAATTCTCAGGCTGCCGCTATTCCTGCGCATCGCCCCGGTGCTGGCGCTCACCGCCGGCACCGCCATTGCGCTCCAAACCCTGTGGGCGGGACCCTGGTTCCGCGATGTGCTGGGCTTGGCCCCACATGAAGTTGCCCGCAGCCTGTTCTGGATGGCCGTTGCTTTCATGGTCGGCATCTTCATTGTCGGCGTGGTGGCCGACCGCTTGCAGAAACGGGGCATCGGCCCGATGACCGTGCTGCTCGGCTTCGTCATCGCCAACCTTGCGGCTCAAAGCGTAATTGTCTTGCAGGTGAAGGCACTGGCCTTTCCCGCCTGGTGCGTGCTGTCGGCCGCAGGCCAGGCCGCCATTCTGGCCTATCCGTGGTTTGCCGCGCGCGTTGGCGCAGGCCTCGCCGGCCGCTCCAACGCCACCATCAACTTTGCCATGTTCCTCGTGGCCTTCGCCGCCCAGGCCTTCGTCGGCGTGGTGATCGGCTGGTTTCCGCAGAGTGCCGCCGGTTATGATCCGCGCTCTTATATCTGGGCCTTTGGCCTGCTTTTGGCTTTGGAGTTTCTGGCCTTGTTCTGGTATCTCTTCGTGCCCCTGGCCAGCTTGAAGGACGAAACCCCGTGACCAATCCGATCATTGCCGAAGTCACCCGTGGTGGCCTTGTTGAAAGCCGCCATACCGGGGCCTTCGCCGTGGTGGACGGAGAGGGAAAGCTGATCAAGTCCGCAGGTGACTTTGCAGTGCCCATTTTCCCGCGCTCCGCCATCAAGGCGTTCCAGTTTGTGCCCGTGATCGAATCCGGCGCGGTCGATCACTTCGGTTTCACCGACGAGGAAATTGCCTTGGCCTGCTCCTCCCACAATGGCGAGCCGGAGCATGTGCGCGTCGCCCGCTCCATGTTGCAGAAGGCACAGAACAATGAAGAGCTTTACGAATGCGGCGCCCACTGGCCCACCAACATGGAGGCCCAGCACATCGAAGTGCGGGCCGGCGGCAAGGCCCTGCAGGTTCACAACAACTGTTCGGGAAAACATGCCGGCATGCTCGCCCTGGCGCGCCAGCTTGGGGCCGATCCCAGGGATTATGTGAAGGTGGAGCATCCGGTGCAACTCGCCGTCGCCGAGGCCATCGCCCGCTATTGCGAGGTCGACGTGAAATCTTTGACCTGCGGCATCGATGGCTGCTCGGTTCCGACCTGGGCCTTTCCCCTGAGCAACATGGCGCTGGGCTTTGCCCGGCTGACCGAGACCGCGGCTGGCAAACGCATCATTGAGGCGGTGCGCAAGCACCCCTTCATGGTGGCGGGAACCAAGCGCTTCGATACGAGGGTCATGGAGGCCGTGCCCCGCGTCTTTGTGAAGACCGGAGCCGAGGGAGTCTATTGCGGCTGCATCCCCCACGCCCATATCGGCATAGCGCTCAAATGCGACGACGGCGCCAGCCGCGCCGCCGAAACCGCCATGGCTTCAGTCCTGGCCTCGCTCGATGTCTGGACTCCCGAAGAGAAGGAAAAGCTGCAGGGCTTTGCCCATACCGATCTCAAGAACTGGCGCAAGATTCCGGTGGGCGATGTGCATGCTGTGTAGCGCAATTTGTCATCGCGGCGAAAGCCGGGACCCAGACTTGACGAAGCTCATGCCTCGGAATTTTATGGTCCGCATACGGATAAATGGGTCCCGGCTTTCGCCGGGATGACAGAGTTTTGGAATATCTATGCCCGGATAACATTATCCTTGAGCTGAACCAGCTCCGGAACTTTCGCCCCGTCCTTGCCCAGATCTTCGGTTGCCATTTCGAGATGGTCCATGCCCAAGATGGCGGCGGTTTTGGAGCCGCTGATCACATTGTTGGCAATATAGCTCGGCCCCGCACCTTCGGTGACTGAAACGGAAATGCCTCTGCCGCAATCCCTGATGAGATTTCCCTGCGCCGAAAGATTGCGCGCATAAGGCCCCCAGCCAAGGCCGATCCCCACGTCCCTGGCATTCTCGACGACATTGTTGCTCACCAGCGTGTCGGCCTCCGCATAGATGCCGCCGCCGGTGGTGACACCTTCCGTGGTTCCGCCCCTTGCGTTGCGCACCAGATTGCCGCTGCACACCGCAAGCCGCCCGCCTTCATTGAAATTGGTGATGGAAATGCCGAAGCCAACATCATCAAGCATGTTGTTGCTGACCACCACGCCTTCAAAGGCGAACTCCACATAGATCGCCACCTCGCCGGTGCGCGAAATATTGTTGCCCACGATCTGGCAGTTGTTGCCCGCGTTGTTGCGGACCGCGGAAAAATAGCAGTCCGAAATGCGGTTGTTGGCAACCAGGACCTGGGCCGCCTTGTAGATATTGATGCCGTTGCCGTTCTGGCCGGAGCCGCCGGCTTTCGCGGTGATCCGCTCCACCCGGTTGTTGATCACCAGCGTGCCATCCTCGTGCTTCTCCGACGCCCATACCTGAATGCCATTGTTGCCGATGTCATGCACATGGTTGCCGGAAATTTCGAGGCCCTTGGAGTCAAGCGCGAAGAGGGCGGTTTTTTCCTGCAACAGAAATTCATTGCCTGAGATGCGCCCGCCGCAATTCTTGAGCACTAGGCCGTTGCCGCCGCCTTCAAAGGTCACACCACTGATGTTCAAACGCTCCGCGCCATCGACACTAAGAATGTCCACATTGCCCAAGGCCACGAGCCTTGTGTGTCCGGCAACACCTTCAATCTGCAATGAAGTCTTGAGGTGCAGCCCGGAAACGAGGAACTTTCCAGCTCCCAGGCGCAAAGCGCCGCCGTTCCCCGCCGCATGGTCAATCGCCGCCTGCAATTCCTGTGTCTGGTCGGCACCAGAGGAGATGACCTCGGCTACCGCAGGCGTTGCCGCAAATGCGGCCCCGGCAGACAAGAGGGTTCGGCGCGAGAAGTTCATTTTGACACACTCCGCCGGAAGCGGAGCAATTTCCGTGCCTTTAGGGTTCGGAAACCAGTTTGGTTGTCGTTTCGCCTGGCGCCTCGCTGAGCGCCGTGAAAAGCGCCTTGTAATCCGCGGTAAACTTGATGAAGCAGTCGCTACCCGCGAACTTGACGAATTTTTTGAAGTTTCCCGAAGCCTCCAGGGCTTTGCAGGTAATGGGATAAATTAGAAGTTCGCTCGCCTGGGCATCGACCAGCGCATATGAGGTAGGCTTGTCCACCTCCACCGCCTGCAGCACCCACCAGGTGCCCGCAATCGGGACAAAACGAAAAACCAGCTCGGTCTTGTCGACGGTCGCCGTATAGCGCGGTCCCTTCACTGAAATGACAAACTGTTCCTTGCTTTTGACCCAGTCCTGGCCTGATTTTTCGTAAGCCACGAGGTTGGGATAATCAGCCAAAAGCCGCTCGGCCTGCGCATCGCCAAACAACGGTAGCTTGGACTGAAGGATGCAGCCAGAAAGAGCCACCGCCAAAATGCCCACAAAAAGCGCCCGCAACCAGATGGTCATGAAATCAGTCTCCTGTTGAACTTTTCAACTATGCACATTGGCCTGCGCAAAACCAAGACGCTTGTTCAAGTGTTCAAGAAGCGCGAGCGCCGCATCGGGAATGACGGTTCCGGGCAAAAACACCGCCGCGGCTCCCATGTCTTTCAGGGTCTGAACGTCTTCCGGCGGAATGACGCCGCCCACCACGATCATGATGTCGGCCCGCCCCGCGTTTTCCAGCGCGGCCCTGAGCAGGGGAATATGGCTGAGGTGCCCGGCGGTGAGCGTTGAGATGCCCACCATGTGCACGTCTTCTTTCGCGGCAAAATCCGCAACTTCTTCCGGCGTGGAAAACAACGCGCCGATTTTCACCTCGAAGCCCATGTCGGCGAAGGCCGAGGCGATCACCTTCTGCCCGCGGTCATGGCCATCCTGCCCCATCTTGGCAACCAGGATGCGCGGCGGGCGGCCATCGGCCTCCTTGAAAGCCGTCACCGCCCGCTTGGCCATCTCGATTTTTTGCAGGTCGCGCGACGAGGCCACATAAATCCCCTTCGTCACCTGCGTCTTTGCCACATGCCGGTTCCATACTTTTTCGAGGGCCAGGGAAATTTCACCGACTGTCGCCTTGGCGCGCGCCGCATCCACCGCCGCTGCCAGCAGATTTCCTTCACCGGTCTTCGCCACGGCTGACAGGCGGTCCAGCATCTCCTGGCACTTCAGCGGATCGCGCTCCGCCTTCAGGCGCTTGAGCTTCTCGATCTGGCTGACTCGCACCGCCGAATTATCCACTTTCAGAATGTCGATCTTGGCTTCGTCCGAATTGCGGTATTTGTTCACGCCGACAACGGTCTGCTCGCCCGCATCGATGCGCGCCTGGGTGCGGGCCGCCGCTTCCTCAATCCGCATCTTGGGAATGCCGGCCTCAATGGCCTTGGCCATGCCGCCAATTTTTTCTATCTCGCCAATATGCGCCCAGGCCTTTGTCGCAAGATCGGCGGTGAGCTTTTCCACGAAATAGCTTCCACCCCACGGGTCGATGACCCGGCAGGTGCCCGCCTCCTGCTGCAAAAACAATTGCGTGTTGCGGGCAATCCGCGCCGAAAAATCCGTGGGCAGGGCCAAGGCCTCATCAAGCGAATTGGTATGAAGCGATTGCGTTCCTCCTTGCGTGGCCGCCATGGCCTCGATGCAGGTGCGCGTCACATTGTTGAACACGTCCTGCGCCGCAAGGCTCCAACCCGATGTCTGGCAATGGGTGCGCAAAGAAAGCGAGCGCTCGTCCTTGGGCGAAAAGCGCTGCATCAGCGTGGCCCAAATGACGCGCGCGGCGCGCATCTTGGCCACTTCCATGAAGAAATTCATGCCAATGGCCCAGAAGAAGGAAAGCCGCGGCGCGAACCTGTCGATGTCCAGCCCCGCATCAACGCCCGCCTTGGCATATTCAAATCCATCGGCCAGCGTATAGGCCAATTCAAGATCGGCCGTGGCTCCCGCCTCCTGCATGTGATAGCCGGAAATCGAAATCGAATTGAACTTCGGCATATGCGCGGACGTGTATTTGAAAATGTCCGAGACGATCCGCATGGAATGCTGCGGCGGATAGATATAGGTATTCCGCACCATGAACTCTTTGAGAATGTCGTTCTGAATGGTGCCCGAAAGTTTTTCCGGCGGCACGCCTTGCTCTTCACCCGCCACAATGAACAGCGCCAGGATCGGCAGCACCGCGCCATTCATCGTCATCGACACGGTCATCTTGTCCAGCGGAATGCCATCAAAGAGCGTGCGCATGTCATAGATGGAATCAATCGCCACACCCGCCATGCCCACATCGCCCGCCACGCGCGGATGATCCGAGTCATAGCCCCGGTGCGTGGCGAGATCGAAGGCGATGGAAAGCCCCATCTGCCCCGCCGCCAGATTGCGGCGGTAGAACGCATTGGAATCCTCCGCCGTCGAAAATCCCGCGTACTGCCGGATGGTCCACGGCTGGGTTGTGTACATGGTAGGGTAGGGCCCACGCAGGAATGGCGCGACGCCGGGGTAGGAGTCCTTGAAGCCCGTCGTATCATCCGACGTATAAAACGGCTTGACCGAAATGCCTTCCGGCGTTTCCCAAATCTCGTCATCCCGGCGGAAGCCGGGACCCAGACTTTGGGTAGGGCCGGTTGGTGAAAGCCTGGGTCCCGGCTTTCGCAGGGATGACAAATCAAGAGGGATGTCAGAAAAATCCGGAATGCGGCTCATGGGACGGACTCCACTGCCGCTTCAAATTCTTTTGGTAGTTGGTGTGTCTTCGTTCCAATGACCGGATCGCTGCTGGCATTTTTTGAATCAAACGCTGGCAACTTGCCGCTCTTCTCAATGCCCTGAAAAAGTATCCACGCCCGTTCGCACAAGTCATGAGTTAAACTCTCAACATACCCCGATCCCGAAGCCGGATCGGCCACGCGCCAAAGCTGCGATTCTTCCAGAAGGATAAGCTGGGTATTGCGAGCCATGCGCCGCGCGAACGCATTGGGCAGGCCCTGCGCGATGGAAAACGGCAGAACGGTGAATGTATCCGCGCCGCCAAGCCCGGCGCCGAACACTGCCGCCGTGGCGCGCAGGATATTTGTATGGGGGTCAAGCCGCGCCATCATCCGCCGTGAAGTTTCACCATGCAGGCGCAACGGCTGATGCGCGATCCCGCTCGCTTCCAGCACCCGCGCCCACAGCAATCGGATGGCGCGGAATTTTGCCAGCGTCAGGAACATGTCCTGATTGGCAGCAAGCGTTGCGCCGGCAATCCCCAAGCTCCCTTCAAACTTCCTCAAAGCAGCAACAAGACCCGATAAAACACAGGCAAGCTCCTGTGCCTCCGTTGCTCCCTTCTCGTGAACGGTGCGGCCATCGGCCTCGAGAAATGGCCCCTTGAATCCCTGGCTCCAAAGATTCTTCACGAGGTTCCCGCTGGTCATGCCAAACGAAATATCGAGGAGCTCCGGGTTGACCGGTTGCGTCTTCAGATAATCGGCAAAGTTCTTGGCCAATGCCTCGCCGCCTTCAAGACGTATATGAATCGCGTGAAGGGCAACGCCCTGTAAAACATGCGCCAGATTGGCATCCTTCAATGCTATGGCTAACCCGCCCGCCCCGTTTTCCAGATCATCCAGCGCTTGGGCATTGGCCTTCATGCCATCCGGATGATCCACCCGCTGCATGCCGGTCCACGGCGCATGTTCCGCCCGCTCCACTCTAACGCCATCAATCTGCTGATACAGCGGCTCGATGCGAAGGCCATCCGCCGTCTGGTCGGCCAGCTTTTCAGCGCTTTCGCCTTTCAGGATTGCGCCCACGCGGGCCCGCCACATCTCCAAACTCGCTTCCGGAAAATCATTCATGCCGTGATGCTAGTGCCCAAATCTGCCCTGTCAATTGGCCCTTGGATTAGGTAAATGGGAAGCCAAATCAGGTCTCCATTTCAAAGGTGGGAAAGCATGAGCGACAACGCGATTTTTCTCGGCAAAAGCGACAAGCGCGAGGAACTGTTCCTGCCCATGGCCAATCGCCACGGGCTGGTGACCGGCGCCACGGGCACGGGCAAGACCGTGACTTTGCAGATCATGGCCGAGAGTTTCTGCAAGGCTGGTGTTCCGGTTTTTGCTGCCGATGTGAAGGGCGACCTTGCCGGCATTTCGCAAGTTGGAACGCCATTGGATGCCCTCACCGAACGCGCCAAGAAAATCGGCTTTGACGATTACGGCATGGAAGCCACGCCCACGATTTTCTGGGATCTCTTCGGCGAACAGGGCCATCCCATCCGCACCACGGTGACGGAAATGGGCCCCCTCATGCTGTCGCGCCTCATGGGCCTCTCGGAGGCGCAGGAGGGCGCGCTCAACATTGCCTTCCGCATCGCCGACAATGAAAATCTCGGGTTGCTCGATCTCAAGGATCTCCGCGCCCTGCTGGCCGATCTCGGTGACCGCGGCAAGGAAATCACCACCCAGTATGGCAATGTGCAATCCGCTACCATCGGTTCCATCCAGCGCCGGCTTGTGGTGATCGAAGAGCAGGGCGGCGACAAGTTCTTCGGCGAGCCCGCCCTGGATATCAAGGACCTGATGCGCACCACGCGCGACGGCCGCGGCTACATGAACATCCTCGCTGCCGATAGGCTCATGTCCTCGCCACAGCTCTACGCCACCTTCCTCCTCTGGCTCCTTTCGGAACTGTTTGAGGAAATGCCTGAAGTCGGTGATCCGGAAAAACCGAAGCTGGTTTTCTTCTTCGATGAAGCCCATCTGCTGTTTGACGATGCGCCTCCGGGCCTCCTGCAAAAAGTCCAGCAAACCGTGAAGCTCATCCGCTCCAAGGGCGTTGGAGTTTATTTCGTGACGCAAAATCCGCTTGATGTGCCCGACAATGTTTTGGAGCAGATGGGCAACCGGGTGCAGCACGCGCTGCGCGCCTATACGCCGCGTGACCAGAAGGCCGTGAAAGCCGCCGCCACCACCTTCCGCCCCAATCCGAAATTCAAGACGGAAGAAGTCATCACTGAAATGGGCAAGGGCGAGGCGCTGGTTTCAACCCTCGATCTCAAGGGCGTGCCCTCCATGGTGGGCCGCACCCTCATCCGCCCGCCCTCCGGCCGCATGGGCACCATCACCCCAGATGAACGCAAGAGCGCAATCAGCAATTCCCCGGTCTTTGGCCAATATGAAGAAACCGTCGACCGCGACTCGGCCTATGAAAAACTGCAAGAGAAAGCAAAGGCGCGCACCGAAGCCAACCAGCAGGAGGCAGCGGAAAAAATCGAGCGCACAACTACCACAAGCTCCGCCCGCCAGCCCCAGTCGGCCACCGACCGCTTTGTGAAAAACATGGCCAGCAGCGTCGGCCGCTCCGTCGGCAATGCGCTGATACGGGGCATTCTGGGAAGCTTGATGCGGCGCTAGTCCTGTTCACGCGAATGTGCGGTACTTTGATTGGCCAGCACTGTCCATAGCCCCTAGTTCCGTTGCAACAGGAGAACCGGAGGTTGACATGGGCAGATTGCCGATAGCCGTCATTCTTATGATTGCCGCGAATTCTGGCGCCGCGTTTGCTCAAACCGAGACTGCGGTGTTAGCCGGCGGCTGTTTCTGGTGCGTTGAAAAGGATATGGACAAGTTGCAGGGCGTGGTCGCGACCGTTTCGGGCTTTGCCGGCAGCACCGCAGAAACCGCCACTTACAAAAGCCACAAGGGCAGTGTCGAGGCGGTAAAGGTGACCTTTGATCCAGCCATCATCAGCTATGACGATTTGGTTGCGAGGTTCCTGCGCACCATTGATGTGACCGACGCGGGCGGCCAGTTCTGCGACCGTGGCGATAGCTACACAACGGCGATTTTTACGGCGACGCCCGCGCAGGAGGAAAGCGCCAGAACCGCCGTCAGGGAAGCTGAAGCGGAGCTGGGCAGGAAGGTCGTGACCCCAGTGAAGGAATTCAGCTCCTTTGCGCCCGCCGAGGATTACCACCAGGATTACTATCTTGGGCAGAATCGCATATTCACCCGCTTCGGCTACATCAAGCAGGCCGATGCCTATGAGCGCTATCGCAAGTCCTGCGGGCGCGACAAACAGGTGCGCAAGATATGGGGTGCGGCGGCCTATGGCCCGGGCAGCTAGATAACCCGTCGTCATCATACAACTGCCCCCCTGTCAGGCCGGTGCTTTTCATCCGCCCACCCCGGTTGAACCGGGCATGAACCGCCCGTTCACTGCGGTTTCAAGCACGAAAGTGCAGTCTCCTTGCCAAGCCCGGCCATCGGCCAGGCAGAAAAACCGTGGGCACGACCGCCCACAAGCAAAGGAGAAGACTATGTTTGACGTGAATGCAAAACTTCGCCGCACCATCCTTGCCGGCGTTGTGGCCGTGATCCCGCTGGCGCTTGCCGGTAGCGCCCAAGCCTACCAGTGCAAGGCCGTGAAGACCCAGGCCGAATCACTCGCCAACACCAAACCCGCGGCCAAGGCCGCGGCGCGCGGTTTCTGGTCAACCGCAGTGAAGAACAAATATGACCTCGCCTGGTCGGTATGGGACATCGCCGCTTCCAAGAGCGAGAACTGCAATTGGACTGGCAACAAGTTCTACTGCATCATCAAGGCCAAGCCCTGCCTTTATGTCGTTCAGTAAGGCTTGAAGCATAACGATCCTTCCTCTCCCCTGCGCAAGCGGGGGCGAGGAAAGTTTGAGCTAAATAATCTCATCCTCGTCAAACAGCGGCTGTTGCACCAGGTTGGATTTTTTCATCCGGGCCACATGGAACAGCGCGTCGCCGCGGTTGACGATGGGAAGGTTGGTGCGCCCGATGATGATGCCGTCATCTTCGGCAATCACCTGGACGCTCGAATCGCCAAGCGGATTTGAGATTTCGCCAACCCGCTCGCCCTTGGAGACATGCGCGCCAGTGGGCAGCGAGCTGCGCAGCAAGCCGCCTTCGGGCGCTCGCAGCCAGGTGCTGGAATGCGAGATGGCGGTTTGGTGATTTGTTTCGGAATGCGGCGCAAGCGAAATCATTTTCAGGGACGTCAGCACGCGCAGAATGCCGTGAACGCCGGTCTCGATGGCCGCCTCGTCAAAGCGCAACGCTTCGCCCGCTTCATAAAGCAAGACCTTGACGCCCTGGTCCCTGGCGCATTGCCGCAGCGTTCCTTCCCTGAGCTTGGAAACCAGGATAACCGGCGGCGCAAACAGCTTGGCCATTTTCAAAAGCTCAGGCTCGTCGGGCGCAATGCGGATTTGCGGCAGGTTGGTGCGGTGCAGGGCAGCGGTATGAACGTCGATGCCATACTGCGAGCGCAGCACCACTTCCTTCATGAAGAGATCGGCCAGCAGCGAGGCCAGCGAGCCGTGGTCGGAGCCGGGGAACGAGCGGTTGAGGTCGCGCCTGTCGGGCATGTAGCGTGAATGGTTGAGGAAGCCGAAAGTGTTGACGATGGGAACCGCAAGCAGCGTTCCCGCCAGTTCCTTCAAGGCGCTGTGGCCCACCACGCGGCGCACGATTTCGACGCCCAGTATTTCATCGCCATGCACCACGCCTGAAATGAAAAATGCCGGGCCCGGCCTGGCGCCGTGGATCACATGGACGGGCAGGCTGATGGGCGTGTGATTGGCCAGCACGCTGATTGGCAGTTCGACGGTTCTCCGCGTGCCCGCCGCAATCTCGAAATCACCGATGCGGAATGGTGTCATCCCTTGCCCCGTGTGCGCGTCTTGCCGGGCTTTGCGGTCTTTTCCATGAATTCGATAATGCACTTGGCCACGTCAACGCCGGTGGTTTTTTCAATGCCCTCAAGCCCCGGCGATGAGTTCACTTCCATCACCACCGGCCCGCGGTTCGACCGCAGCAAATCAACACCCGCAACATTCAACCCCATGGCGCGGGCCGCCTTCAGCGCCGTGGACCGCTCAAGCTGCGTGAGCTGCACTTCAACGGCTTTTCCGCCGCGGTGCAGGTTCGAGCGGAAATCACCCTTGGCGCCATAGCGCTCCATGGTGGCCACAACCCGGCGTCCAACCACGAAAGCCCGGATGTCACGCCCTTCCGATTCCTTGATGAATTCCTGCACCAGAATGGCGATATCAACCCCGTTGAAGGCGTCAATCACCGACTTCGCCGATTTTTCCGTCTCGGCCAGCACCACGCCAATGCCCTGCGTGCCTTCGAGAAGCTTGATGACGACCGGCGCCCCGCCGACAATTTCCAGCACATCATGGGTGCGCGAGGTATCCTTGGCAAAGGCCGTCACCGGCAAGCCCACGCCTTCGCGCGAAAGAATTTGCAAGGAGCGCAATTTGTCGCGCGAACGCCCGATCGCCACTGATTCATTCAGGGGGTAAACCCCCATCATTTCAAATTGACGCAGAACCGCCAGGCCATAGAACGTGTGCGACGCCGCAATGCGCGGGATCACCGCGTCAAAGCCGGTGAGCTTCTCGCCGAGGTAGCGCAGCTCCGGCTTGCGCGAGGTGATGTTCATGTAGCAGCGCAGGTAATCAACCGGCACAATCTCGTGGCCCCGCGCGACGGCCGTTTCCATCAGGCGCTGATGCGAGAAAAGTTTAGGGTTGCGTGTCAGCAGGGCAATTTTCATTTTAGTTTCCGTTTGGTGCGCGAAACGAGATAGGAGCGCCCGGGATGAACGATGAATTTTCCGCGGATGGTAGCCCGCCCCAGCAGCATGGGAACCCCCATGTCCATGCGGTTTGTGAGGGTGATCTCGGCGGTGAACTTGACCAGGCCAATGGCGATCTCGGTTTCCACCACGGCGCGCATTTCGCTGTGCCCGCTGGTGCTTTTCACCCGCCGCTGGCCCTTGACCGGCAACTCATAGTGATGCTTCCGGCCATCGTTCGGAATGGAAAACCGCACATGGCTGCCCCTGATGGTGATGTCTTCCGCATGAAGGGCGGCGGAACGCGCCCCCGTATCAACCTTGGCGATCAGCGGCCCTAATCCCAGCTTTGGCAAAACCACCCGCTCGCGCCAGCCGATCAGCGGAAGGGGATAATAGGTTGGGCGCAAGGTGGGCATGGTGTTTTGTTAGCGTAATCAAATCCTGTTCGCTACTCCCCTGGGTAATCGTCTGCACAACAGCCCGGGATTTGGAGTGGACAAAGCGCTTCCCAGTGTTACCATCGGAGCACGGAGAATTGTGCCATGCCCCAGCGCCCTGCCCAAAAGGAATACCGGACTTGGTCGCTCGACAGCCGCCGGTGGCTGGATTACCAGCCGAGGGCAGGTGACATTGTCGTTGCTACCTATCCGAAATGCGGCACCACATGGATGCAGCGGATCGTCAATCTGCTGATTTTCCAGTCAGCTGAGCCACGGCCAGTGTCGAAGTTATCGCCCTGGTATGACATGCGGATTGCCGCCACGACGGATGAGATCAACGAGGTTCTGGCCGCACAAACGCACCGCCGGGCGGTCAAGACCCATCTTCCATTCGATGGCCTGCCCATATTCAAGGATACGCGCTACATTCACGTGGCCCGCGATGGCCGCGATGCCTGCCTGTCCTACCACAACCACTGCCTGGGACTTAAGCCGGAAATCATTGATCGTTTCAGCAAAGCCGGGCTTGATGATCCAAGTATCGCCAAACCATTTCCAGCAATTCCTCCGGATCCAGCCGAATTCTTCCATCGCTGGCTCACCCAATCGCACCTGCCCGGCCAAACCACGGGCTACCTCAATCTGCCGTATTTTGATTTCCACCACACCTATTGGGTCGAACGCGAAAACCCTAGTGTACTATTGGTTCACTATTCCGATTTGAAGCGCGATCTTTCCGCCGAGATGCGCCGTGTTGCCAGCTTTCTTCAGATAGAAGTGGATGAGGAAACTTGGCCGGCCCTCGTCAATGCAGCCACGTTCGAGTCCATGAAAAAACAGGGCAACGACCTAATGCCAAATGTCATGGCCCTGTTCGACAATGGAGCGGATCGTTTCTTCAACAAGGCCGAGACTGGCCGTTGGCGGGGTATCTTCCACGCCGAGGATCTGGCACTCTTCGAAAGCATTGCCGCGCAACAGGAGCCCGCCTTTGCCCACTGGCTGGCGAGGGGCCGCCACCTGGCTGGTGATCCGCAACAAGCGGTTTAATGTTCCAGCCTTACCGTCTCCGCAATCTCGATGCCGAAGCCCGAAAGGCCCACATAATGCCGGTTGCTCGAGGAGAGGAGCCGGATCGAACGCACATTGAGGTCGCGCAGGATTTGCGCGCCAAGGCCGATGTCGAGCCAGGTCTGCGCCCGCGCTTCGGCGCTGGCCGATCTTTCGCCGGAAAGCTGGCTCGCCGGAACGCCAGCCGTGCCCTCCTGCAGATAGACCAGCACGCCCTTGCCCTCGCGCTTGAAAATTTCAAACACCGAGTCCAGCGTGCCGCGATTGCCAAACACGTCTTCGAGAACATTTTCCCGGTGCAGGCGCACCGGGATATTCTTGCCGCCGGAAATATCGCCATAGACCAGCGCCAATTGTTCCACCGCATCAAACGGCGTCACATAGGAATAGCCCTGCGCCGTGCCGATTTTTGTTTCCACCGCAAATTTCGCGGTTTGCTCCACAAGGCGCTCGCGCAATTGCCGGTAGGCGATGAGGTCTGCCACCGAAATGATCTTGAGCCCATGTTCGCGCGCAAAGGCCAGAACCTGCGGGCCCCGTTTCACCGTGCCATCATCATTCACCAACTCGCTTATCACGCCAACCGCCGGCGTGAAACCCGCAAGCCGGGCCAGGTCAACGGCGGCTTCCGTGTGGCCGGAGCGCATGAGAACTCCGCCGGACTTTGCCACCAGCGGGAAGATATGCCCCGGCCGCACGAAATCTTCCGCCTGCACATTCTTGTTGGCCAGCGCATGCACCGTGGCGCAGCGCTCCTTGGCTGATATGCCGGTGGTCAGGCCCACCTTGTAATCGATAGTCACCGTGAAGGCCGTGCCCATCGGCGCATCGTTGAGCGCCACCATGGGATCCAGCTTCAGCCGCCGCGCCTCTTCGGCGGGCATGGGGGTGCACACAATGCCGGAGGTGTGGCGCACCATGAGGGCCATCTGCTCCGGCGAAATCTTCGCCGCAGCACCGATCAGATCGCCCTCGTTTTCCCGGTCGTCATCGTCAACCACCACCACCAATTGGCCATCGGCCATGGCCTTGATCGCTTCTTCAACTGTATCGAGTGTCTTGGTCATGGGAATTTCCTTGAAATCCTGGGGGCGAACCTGGTTGCTGGTGAGACCGGCGATCTTCATCGCCAAATCGAGCGAAGGCTGCTCACCCGCCACGATCTGCGAAATCCGCCCCTGGGTAACCCCCAGCTGCCGCGCAAATTCCGATTGGGACGTAGAGCTATTAGCCAGCCATTCCGAAAGTTTCATGGAGAATTATTAGCTTGGCTAATAACAAGAGTCGAGAGGCTCAATTCAGCTGGGATTCCAGCCACTTCAGCACCGGAACCCGGATGGGCGCCATGGCCGCATAGTTCATCCGGTCCTCAGAATAGCTGCCGATCAGGCGGTGCATCGCTTCCAGGCTCTCGCGATCCCTGGCAATCGAAGAAAGCGGGTCCGA
>JBBQNU010000003.1:0-49908 GCA_038330285.1 Hyphomicrobiales bacterium
ACGTCCGCCGCCAACCTCCCGAGGGGTATATCGGTGTTTTGGGCTGAAAAGGCAAGGGCGGGATTGGCCCCCTTTGCCGCTGCTGCCACAGGTTGCCATGATTGACCTGTAAGGCCCGCTCGCTTATCTGAGGGCCATGAGCCTGCGCGACATCATCACCCTGCCCGATCCGCTTTTGCGGCAAACCTCCAAGCCCGTTCCGGGCGTGGATAAGGCCACCCGCAAGCTCTTCGATGACATGCTGGAAACCATGTATGACGCGCCGGGCATTGGCCTTGCCGCGGTACAGATTGGCGTGCCCCAGCGGCTGGTGGTGATTGACCTGTCCAAGGACGGCGAGGAGCGCCAGCCGCTGTTCATGGCGAACCCGGAAATCATGTCGGCCAGCGAGGCGCTGAGCGATTATGAGGAAGGCTGCCTTTCCATTCCGGAGTTCTATGAGATGGTCTCCCGGCCCTCGGAGGTAAAGGTGCGCTATCTCGACCGGCAGGGCGAGGCGCAGGAGATTATGGCAAACGGGGTTCTCGCCACCTGTGTGCAGCATGAAATCGACCATCTCAATGGCGTGCTGTTCATCGACTATATTTCCAAGCTGAAGCGCGACCGGGTGGTGAAAAAATTCGTGAAGGCGCAGAAGCTGGGAAAGCTTTGAGCCGATGAAGCTCGTGTTCATGGGCACGCCCGACTTCGCGGTGGTCACGCTGAAAGCGTTAATCGCGGCAGGGCATGAGATTGCCGCCGTCTATTCGCAGCCGCCACGGCCCGCCGGGCGGGGACAGAGTTTAAGACCATCGCCGGTGCAGGACTATGCGGCGGCACAGGGCATTGAGGTCAGAACGCCGCTGTCGCTGAAATCCACTGACGAGCAAAAGTTCTTTGCTGATCTCAACGCCGATGCGGCAATCGTGGTTGCCTATGGCCTGCTCCTGCCACAAGCGATTTTGGATGCGCCGCGGTTTGGCTGTTTTAACGTCCATGCCTCGTTGCTGCCGCGCTGGCGCGGCGCTGCGCCCATTCAGCGCGCCATCATGGCGGGCGACACGGAGTCAGGCGTCACTATCATGCGCATGGAATTGGGGCTGGACACGGGGCCGATGATGAAGGTTGGCCGCCTGCCAATCACCTCCGAAACCACCGCTTCCTCCTTGCATGACGAGTTGGCGGCGCTTGGGGCGAAGCTGATGGTTGAGGTTTTGAAGCATCCCGAAGGTGCAGGAACGCCGCAGCCTGCCGAAGGCATTACCTACGCCAGGAAAATCGACAAGGTTGAAGCAAAAATTGATTTTGCAAAATCGGCCGTGGAGGTGTGCAATCATATCCATGGGCTGTCGCCATTTCCCGGGGCCTGGTGCATCCTCGCCGGGTCACGCGTGAAAATTCTCAAGGCGCAAGCTGTTGATCATGCCACGGATGATGCGCTAACATTTGCGTGCGGCAGCGAGGCCATAAAATTTCTCTTGTTGCAGCGTGAAGGCAAGGGCGTGATGGATGCCGCCACATTCCTGCGCGGATTTCCCATCGCCTCCGGCACTAAGCCCGCCTGATGGCCCGCTACAAGCTCACCATTGAGTATGACGGCACGCGCTTCAAGGGCTGGCAGATTCAACTCACGGATAAAACGGTGCAAGGTGTTCTGACGGACGCCATTGCCCGCATCAATGGCGCGCCAGCCCAGTTGCAGGGGGCGGGCCGTACGGATGCGGGGGTTCATGCGCTTGGCCAGGTTGCCCATGTGGACCTGTTGCGCGAATGGGACCCCTTTGTCCTGCGCAATGCGATCAATGCGGGGGTCAGGCCGTACAAGGTTTGCGTTCTGGAAGCCGAGCTTGTGCCGGACACGTTCAATGCCCGGTTTTCCGGCACGAAACGGCATTATCTTTACCGCATTCTCAACCGCCGGGCGCCGCCTACCCTCGATCTCGGCCAGGTGTGGTTTGTGCCGGTGGAGCTTGATGCGGGCGCCATGCATGAGGCGGCGCAGGCGCTGGTCGGGCACCATGATTTTTCAACCTTCCGCGACAGCCAGTGCCAGGCGCAATCGCCGATGCGCACGCTGGACCGTCTCGACGTGGCCCGCTTTGGTGAGTTTATCGAAATCCGCACGGAGTCGCGCTCTTTCCTGCACAGCCAAGTGCGCTCCATGGTGGGTTCGTTGAAACTAGTGGGGGATGGCAAATGGAAAGTTGCGGATATGAAAGCCGCGCTCAAGGCAAAGGACCGCACGGCCTGTGGCGTTGTTGCTCCGCCGGAAGGGCTCTATCTCATCAAGGTTGATTATTGAAATAGGCGGCAATGACCCGGCTGTAAATCACTTGCGTGGCGCGCAGCTCTTCAATCGATATATGCTCGTCCACCTTATGGGAGGTTGCGTTGGTCGGGCCAAACTCCAGCACCGGGCAATAATTCTTGATGAAGCGGGCGTCCGATGTGCCGCCGGAGGTCGACAGCTTGGGCACCAGCCCGGTTTCCTGTTCCACCGCGTCCTGCACGAGGCCGACAAAAGCGCCGGGCTCGGTGATGAAGGCTTCCGCGCCCTCATTGGACGTGACGCTCCAGGTTCCGCCAAGTTCTTCCCTGACGTCTGCCACCTGGGCGTCCACCCATTGGCGCAGCGACTCGTAATCATGCTCGGTGCTGTAGCGGATATTGAATTTGGCCGTGGCGCGGGCCGGCACGACATTGCCCGCCGTGTTGCCCACGTCGACGGTGGTCACCGCCAGGCTTGACGGATCGAAGTGGTCATTGCCGCCGTCGATTTTTGCGAAGGAAATCCGGTCCAGCAGGCGCGCCAGTTTTGGAATGGGATTGTCGGTATTCTGCGGATAGGCCACATGGCCCTGAATGCCGGCGACACTCACAATAAAACTTAAGGAACCCCGGCGGCCGATCTTGATCGTGTCGCCCAGCTTGGCCACACAGGTGGGCTCGCCCACCAGGCAATGATCGGGAATGTGGCCATTGGCCTCCATCCATTCCAATACCTTGATGGTGCCGTTGATGGCGGGGCCTTCCTCGTCGCCGGTAACCAAGAAGGAAATGGAGCCGGCGGGCTTGCCGCTTTGCTTCAGATAATCAATGGCGGCGGCGGCAAAGGCCGCAACGGAGCCCTTCATGTCGGTGGCGCCCCGGCCATAAAGCAGGCCGGCCTTGATTTCAGCGGCAAAGGGCTCGTGCTTCCAGTTGGCCTCGTCTCCAACGGGAACCACGTCCGTGTGGCCGGCAAAACACAGATGCGGTTCGGCCGAGCCAATGCGGGCGAAAAGATTTTCAACATCGGGCGTATCCTGGTCCTTGAAAATCAGGCGCTGGCAGACAAAGCCGTGGGCACTCAACAGGTTTTCAAGCACCGTCAGTGCGCCGCCCTCATGGGGGGTGATGGAGCGGCAGCGAATGAGATCTTGCAGGATGGGGATGCAGTCGGTGGGGGTGTTTTTCATGGGCCCAGCATAGCGGTAAAAAATACGTCCGGCCAGATTGGCCGGACGCGGTGTTAACTATGTTAGAAAATCACGCCAGCGGATCGTTGCCGTACTGGTTCGGCCCTTCGGTGCCGCGCAGGAAGCCACATTCAACCAGAAACCAAATGAAACCAATGAGCGGAACGATGAGGATTAAGGACCACCAGCCGGACTTGCCGCGGTCGTGCCAGCGCTTGGTATAAATGGCGAGCGCCGGATAAAGAAACAGCAGGGATATGATGACGATCGGCAACATGCCGCTCGTGGCCATGGCGGCGGCCTCTTCAGGCGCCATGTTGGGATCCATTCCGCCCATCATCGAAAAGCCAAACACCATGCCCGCCACGATCATGATGACCCACTGGGCGATAAAAAGCACCAGAACACTGAGCCAAAAAGGCTGGCGGCTGATACGGCCTTCAAAACTTGTCAGGAGATATTTCCAGTCCATTATTTCCTCCGGGCGCGCGCGGCACCATTGAAGCCCCCGAGGGCTTTATCCCCGAGAATCAGGCAAACCGGAAGGGGGAGTTTCAGTCCCTCAACAATTCATTGATGGAAGTCTTGGAGCGGGTTTTTTCGTCGACGCGCTTAACGATGACGGCGCAGTAGAGCGAGGGGCTGGGCGAGCCATCGGCATAGGGTTTCTGCGGCAGGGAGCCGGAGACCACGACGGAATAGGGCGGGACGCGGCCCATGAAAACTTCGCCGGTGGCGCGGTCGATGATCTTGGTGGACTGGCCGATGAACACGCCCATGGAGATGACCGAGCCTTCGCCGACGACGACGCCTTCGACAACTTCCGAGCGCGCTCCGATAAAGCAATTGTCCTCGATGATGGTAGGGCCCGCCTGCATGGGTTCCAAAACGCCGCCGATGCCGACCCCGCCGGAGAGATGCACGTTCTTGCCGATCTGGGCGCAGGAGCCGACTGTAACCCAGGTATCAACCATGGTGCCCTTGTCGACGTAAGCGCCCAAATTGACGAAGGACGGCATGAGAATAGCGCCGGGCGCGATATAGGCGGAGTGGCGCACGATGCAATTGGGCACGGCGCGGAAACCCCCGGCGCGGAAATCCTTGGCGGTCCAGCCCTCGAATTTTGACGGCACCTTGTCCCACCATTTGGATTTGCCGGGGCCGCCGCCGGTCAGCTCCATATCATTCAGGCGGAACGACAGGAGCACCGCCTTCTTCAGCCATTGGTTTGTCTGCCACGCGCCGCCAATCTTCTCGGCCACTCGGGCCTCGCCGGAATCGAGCATGTTGAGTGCCGTTGCAACGGCCTTGCGGACTGGCCCCTTGGTTTTCTGGGTAATCTTGTCGCGCGCCTCCCAGGCCTGCTCAATGATGGCTTGAAGGTTTTTCATGTGATGCTCCCTGCTGGTGCCGCGGTAATTTTGCGGACACGGATTTCAGAAATTCGGCGAGATCAGTGGTCACGTGGTGAACATGGTCAGCGCGGCCAATGCCGTTCAGGATATTGGCGTCGGCATTGTCATCGGAAGTGACCAGAACCGTAGTCATGCCCATGTCGTGGGGAGCCTCAAGGTTGCGCGCAATGTCCTCGAACATTGCGGAGGTCTCAGGCCTGATGTTGGTCTGCCGGACAAATTTTTCGTAAGGCCCGCGATCGGGTTTCGGAATGTAATCGGAATGCACGATGTCAAAAATATCATTGAAATGGCGGGTTATCCCTAAGCGCTCCAGCACGCTTTCGGCATGGGACACGGTGCCATTGGTGAAAATCAGTTTGCGCCCGGGCAGCGCATGGAGCGCCTCGTCCAGCGGAATGTTCAAGGGAACCGGCGCGTAATCAATGTCATGGGCATGGCGCAGGAAATAGGTGGGATCGACTTCATGTTCCACCATGAGGCCGCGCAGCGTCGTGCCGTATTTGTGGAACAGGCCCTTCTGGATTGTGCGGGCTTCGGTAGGTGCTATTTTCAGGATCTCCGACACAAGCCCGGTCATTTTCTTGTCGATTTGGTCGAACAGGCGGCATGAGGCGGGATAGAGCGTGTTGTCGAGATCAAACACCCAGGTCTCGATATGGTCGAAGCCCCTCATACGCCGGTCCGTGACACGCGAGTGCCCACGCCGTGCGGTGTCAGCAATTCGAGCAGCACGGAATGGGGCACGCGGCCATCGAGAATAATGACACCTTCGACGCCCGATTCAACCACGGCCACGGCGCTTTCAATTTTCGGAATCATGCCGGCGGTGATCGTGCCGTCGGCGATAAGGGCCGGAACATCGCCAATTTTCAATTCGCTGATGAGCTCCTTGTTCTTGTCCAGGACACCGGCCACATCCGTCAGCATGAGAAGGCGCTTGGCCTGGGTGGCGGTGGCAATGGCGCCCGCTGCCGTATCGGCGTTCACGTTGTTGGTATCGCCATCCCAGCCCACGCCGATGGGGGCGATCACCGGGATGGCATCGCTCTTCATGATGGTCTCGAGAATTTCGATGTTGATGCGGGCCGGTTCGCCGACAAAGCCAAAATCAATGGTCTCTACCTTGCCGGTTTTCGGGTCGGTCTTCCGCTTCACATAGCGTTCGGCAATCATCAGGCTGCCGTCCTTGCCGGAAATGCCGACAGCGCGGCCGCCGGCCTGCTGGATGGAGGCGACAATGGATTTATTGATGGAGCCCGCCAGCACCATTTCCACCACGTCCATGGTGTCCTGGTCGGTGACGCGCAAGCCTTCACGGAACTCCGGTTTCACCGCGAGCTTGTCCAGCATCTTGTTGATCTGGGGGCCGCCGCCATGGACGACAATGGGGTTCAGCCCGCAGACTTTCAGCATCACCATGTCACGGGCAAATTGCTGGGAGAGCTTGCGGTCAACCATGGCATGGCCGCCATATTTCACCACGATGATCTGGTCGTCATAGCGCTGCAGAAAGGGCAGGGCTTCCGAGAGAATGCGGGCCGTTTCGGGAACAGGAATGTCGGTCATGGCGAGGATTTCCCAAGGTTATGGCCAAGGCCTTATAGGGCAATTGCCGGGCTTGCCAAGATTGAAGTTTACCGCGGTTAAAGGAGCCCTGCGATTTCGGCGCGGAGCTCTTCAAGGCCGGTAAATTTCTCGCTTGAAGTGGCATGGATCAGGGGAAAGGCGGCGGAACGCTTTTTCGCGGCGGCCTCGGTTTTCACATATACTTTTTCGACCTCGGCGGGCTTCAGCTTGTCGATCTTGGTTAGGACCAGCTGATAGGTCACCGCCGATTCATCGAGGAGGTCAAACATCTCCTCGTCGGCGGCCAGCACGCCGTGGCGCGCGTCAATCAGCACGAAGGCCCTCGTCAATCCGGGCCTTCCCCGCAGATAGCCGCGCAGCATGGATTGCCATTTCTTCACTTCCTTCTTCGGCGCCTTGGCATAGCCATAGCCCGGCATGTCGATCAGGGTGAGGGCATCGGCGATGTTGAAGAAATTGAGCTCGCGGGTGCGCCCCGGCGTGTTCGAGGCCCGGGCCAGTTCGCGGACCCCGGTCAGCGCATTGATGAGGGAGGACTTGCCCACATTGGAGCGGCCGGCAAAAGCGATTTCAACGCCCTTCTCCGGCGGTAACTGGTGAAGTGCGGCCACGCCCATTATGAACGTCGAGGGGGCCGAAAACAGCCTGCGCCCGGCCAAGAGCTGGTCGCTGGTGAAGCGCACGGTCAAGTCGTGGCCGCTGGTTTCTTTTTCAGGAAGGGCAGACTGTCGCGGATATTGCCGAGGAGATCGAGTTCAACCCCATGGCGCTTCATGATGTAGGACTGCTGGAGGATCGAAAGGAAATTGCTCCAGGCCCAGTAGATCACCAGCCCCGCCGGGAAGCTTCCCAGCATGAAGGTGAACATCACCGGCATCCAGTTGAACAGGCTGGCCTGCACGGGATCGGGCGGGGTGGGGTTGAGGCGCATCTGCACCCACATGGTGATGCCCATGAGGATCGGCCAAATGCCGAGGATCAGAAAATGCGGCGGTGACCAGGGAATGAGGCCAAACAGGGTAAAGAGATTGGTGGGGTCGGCGGCGGAAAGGTCGTGGATCCAGCCGAAAAACGGCGCATGGCGCAATTCGATGGAGGTGAGGATCACCTTGTAGAGCGAGAAGAAAACCGGAATCTGCACCACCACCGGCAGGCAGCCGGAAATGGGCGAGACTTTTTCCTTCTTGTAGAGCTCCATCATGCCTTGCTGCTGCTTCATCTTGTCGTCGGGATAGAGTTCCTTGAGCTTGGCCATCTCGGGCTGCAGCTTTTTCATCTTGCTCATGGAGGCATAGGACTTGTTGGCGAGCGGAAACACCGCGAGCTTGACGAGAACCGTTGCAATGAGAATGGCGATGCCGAAGTTGCCGACGATGCCGTTCAGAAAATCAAGCAAATAGAACATCGGCTTGGTGATAAATTCAAACCAGCCCCAATCGATCATGAGATCGAATTTGGCGATCTTGTATTTGTCGCCAATGGCCTGGACGGTTTTGACAACCTTGGCGCCAGCAAAGAGCTGGTCCTTGTAGATTCCCTTCCCGCCCGGCTGAATGATGATGGCATCCTTGGCGAGATAATCCGTCTGGTAAACATCGCGGCCATTCAGAAGCTGGTGCTGGAAAGTTGAAGTGATGGCGCGCGCCTGATCGGGGATCATGGTTGCGGCCCAGTACTTGTCGGTGAAGCCGAGCCAGCCGCCCTGGCTGTCGATCTTCATGGGCTCGGTGGCGCCAACAACGTCCTTGTAATGCACTTCCTGCAGCTTGTCGCCGACGTAGCCCAGCATGCCTTCGAAGAACACCCAGAAACCGGCGGTAACCGGCGTGTCCTGGCGCTGCACGCGGCCATAAGGAATGAGCGCCACGGGGGCCGCCGTATTGTTCTGAACGTCCTGGGTAATCGAGAAGACATATTTGTCATCAATGGAAATCTGGCGGGTGAAAACCAGGCCGGCGCCATTGTCCCAGGTGAGCGTCACGGGCTTGCCCACGCCCAGCACCGCATCGGCAGGCGCCTGCCACGGGGTTTTGGAATCAGGCAGCTTGGCGGTGGTGCCGGTCGCACCCACAAAACCCTGTTCGGCAAAAAACGCGTTGGGAGTCCCGGCGGGCGAGAGCAAAACAATGGTTGGGCTCTTGGGATCAATCGTCTCGCGGTAACCGGTGAGATGAAGGTCATCAAGCTGGGCACCCGTCAGATTGATCGAGCCCTGCAGTTCCGGCGTATCAATCTTGAGGCGCGGCGAACTGGCCAAGGCCTGGTCGCGGGTCACGGGTGTTACGGCGGTGGCCGCACCGGGCACCTGTTCCGTCGTTGCTGGTGTGGTTGTCGTCGTCGTTGTGGTTGGCTGAGTGATCGCCGCTTCCTGCTTTGCCTTTTCGGCAGTGGGGATCGCGTAAAAATACTGCCAGCCAAAAATGATCGCCATGGACAGCACAATGGCCAGGATGAAGTTCTTGTTGTTGTGGTCGATCATCTTTTACCCTTGTCAGCCACTTCATTTGGCGTGGCGTGCAGCCGCTTCAAGGCCGCCGTTAAATCTTTCTGCAAATCAGCAAAATTCCGTTTGGCCGTGGCCATACGCCCAATCAGCACATAATCAAAACCGTTTTGGGCAGTTTTGCCCAGGACAAGCCGGGCAGCCTCGCGCAGGCGGCGCTTGGCGCGGTTGCGGATGACCGCATTGCCGATCTTCTTGCTGCAGGTGAAACCCAGGCGGGGAGCGGCTTCATCCCTGCGATTCAGGGCCTGAACCACAATTCCCGGCATGGCCGCTGATGGCGCTCTCGCGGCGGCAACAAAGTCCTGCCGGCGCTTGAGATGTTCCATCGTCGCAGGGTTAGGCCGAGAGCCGCTTGCGGCCCTTGGCGCGGCGGCGGGTAATCACATTGCGGCCACCAACAGTCGCCATGCGGCTGCGAAAGCCATGCCGGCGCTTGCGAACGAGTTTGGAGGGTTGGTAGGTGCGCTTCACGATAAGTCTCCGTATCTGCTGGCCGCAACTCAAAACACCTGTATTTTCAAATACATATCACGCCATATTACGAAGCGGGAGCGGTGCCTTCGAGGAGGGAATGTCTCACTGTCAGGAATTGGGCCGGGTTATAGGGGGAAAGCGCCGGGAAAGTCAACGCCACGGGGGCATCACGGGCCTCACACGGGCCCTGACTTGTTCTCAACTCGCCGTGAGGAGGGCTTTTCATGGGCAAGCCAATACGGCATGACATCCCGCATGGCCAGTCCCGCCCGTTTCACCACCGCCAAACGCTGGCTCCCCGTGGCCCTGATCATCTGCCTCATGGCTGTGGCCTATGGCTTTGGCGTCCATGAGCACATCAGCCTGCAAAGCATTGCCGCCAACCGCGAAGACTTGCGTCATTTCATCGTCAACAATTGGGTTCTGGCGCTGCTCATCTATGTGCTGGTTTATGCCAGCGCCGTTGCCCTTTCCATTCCGGGGGCAACACTTCTCACCATTGTGGGAGGCCTTTTGTTCGGCTGGCTCACGGGCGCCATTGCCGCTATCATGGCGGCAACAGCAGGAGCCACGCTCATCTTTCTGGCAGCCAGGACACCACTTGAAGAGGCCCTGACACGCAAGGCCGGCAGTCTTGTGAACAAGATACGGAAGGGCTTCGCCAAAGATGCCTTCAACTATCTCCTCTTCCTCAGGCTCACGCCGGTGTTTCCCTTCTGGCTTGTCAACATTGCCGCAGCCCTTGCCCAGGTCCGGCTCAAGACATTTGTCACCGCCACCATACTTGGAATCATCCCGGCGGGCTTTGCCTTCAGCTTTGTAGGCTCAGGCCTCGACAGCCTGATTGATTCCCAGAAGCTCGCCTATGACGCGTGCCTGGCGCAAAACCCGTCGACGCCCTGCAGCTTTGATCTTTCGGTTTCGCGCATCATCACGCCGCAAATTCTCCTGGCCCTTGCGGCCCTTGGCGTTGCGGCACTGATCCCGGTGCTGGCCAAGCGCTTGCGGACCAAGCCATGATCTATGACCTGGCGATTATCGGCGCTGGTTCGGGGGGGCTTTCGGTTGCGGCCGCGGCGGCGCAATTCGGCCAAAAAGTCATCCTGTTCGAAAAGGGAAAGATGGGCGGCGATTGCCTGAACTATGGCTGCGTTCCCTCCAAGGCGCTGATCGCCGCCGCAAAGCAGGCGCATGTTTTTCGTACCTCTGGCCCCTATGGAATTTCAGCCGCAGAGCCAAAGGTGGATTTCAAGAAGGTTCATGCCCATATCCGGAAAGTGATTGCCGCCATCGAACCCAATGATTCTGCCGCACGTTTTGAAAAACTCGGCGTCAAGGTTGTCTTGAGTGCGGCGAAGTTCCGTGATGCAAAAACTGTTGAAACCAGTGAAGGTGTTTTTTCAGCCAAGCGCTTTGTGATTGCCACCGGCTCCCGCCCCGCTGTTCCGGCGATACCCGGCCTCGAAACTGTTTCCTATTTCACCAACGAGACAATTTTTGACAACACCAAACTGCCCAAGCATCTCATCATCATTGGTGGTGGGGCCATTGGCATGGAATTGGCGCAGGCTCATCGCCGCTTGGGTTCCGCAGTTACAGTCATCGAAGCCTTCGCGCCCCTGGCCAAAGACGATCCTGAGCTGACGGCCATTGTTCTTGAGAGCCTGCAGAGCGACGGAGTCAAAATTCTATCTCAAACTCCCATAACAAAAATATCGAAAGCAAAATCAGGCATCGCCGTTGAGACGGCAAGGCACGGAAAGATTGCTGGCAGTCACATGCTTGTTGCCACAGGCCGCGCCGCCAATATCGAGGGGCTCAACCTGGAGGCGGCAGGCGTTGTCTATACAGCCAAGGGCGTGACCGTCGACAAGGGCCTGAGATCATCTCAGAAACATATCTATGCGATTGGCGATGTGGCGGGCGGATTGCAGTTCACCCATGTGGCCAACTATCATGCGGGGCTCGTCATCCGGAACGCCCTGTTCCGGCTGCCGGTCACGAACCGCACCGACATCATTCCGCATGTGACTTTCACCGATCCGGAGCTGGCCCAGGTCGGGCTCACGGAGGCGGAAGCTGTGAAAGAATTTGGCCCGTCCGTCACCGTCGTCCGCTGGCCGTTTCATGACAATGACCGGGCCCAGACTGAGGGAAAGACCGCCGGCCTGATCAAGGCCGTTATTGGAAAAGGGGGCAAGATTCTGGGGGTTGGCATCGTGGGCGCAAACGCCGGGGAACTCATCCAGCCGTGGATTCTTGCCATGACCTCGGGCCTCAAAATCCGCGCAATTGCCGGTATGGTGGCGCCCTATCCGACGCTTGGCGAAATCAACCGCCGCGTGGCGGTAAATTATTTTGCAGGGCTTGCATCCAAGCCCTGGGTACGGCGCGTAATAAGACTATTGAGCTAGGGACTGATGCAGGAGCAGGAGCCAATTCGATCTAAACAGCCTGGGGCCTTGCGCGGCCTTTCCGGCAAGGTCCTGCTGTTAACCATCATCTTCGTGATGCTGGGCGAAGTTCTCATCTTCCTGCCCTCCATTGCCAACTTCCGCATCCAGTGGCTGAAGGGGCGCATCGCCCAGGCGGAAATCGCGGCGCTGGCCGCCGAAGCTGCTCCCGACCAGATCCTCTCCAGCGATCTGCGCAGCGAGATCCTGATGGGGGCGGGCGTGCTCGTCGTGTCCCTGGAAAAGGGCGAAAGCCGCAAACTGGCGCTGCGCAGCGACGGCGACTTCATGATCGACGCCAGCTTCGATCTGCGCAATACCAGGTGGTACGAGGCCATCACCGATGCCTTCGGTGCCATGCTGGCCGGCGAGGCCCGGGTGATCGGGGTGATGGACAAGCCGCCCAACATGTCAGGCGACCTCATTGAAATCGCCCTTTACGAAGAACCGCTGCGGACCGCCATGTTCCGCTACGGCATCAACATTCTCCTGCTTTCCATCTTTCTCTCGCTGCTGGTGGCGGGAATGATTTTTGCGGCCCTGAACTGGGTGCTGGTGCAGCCCATGCGGCGGCTCACCCGCAACATGGTGGCGTTCGGGCAGAATCCGGAAGATTTTTCGCGCATCATAAAGCCGGGGGCGTGGCGGGATGAAATCGGCATTGCCGAGCGCGAGCTGCATGACATGCAGACTGAGCTTGCCAGCATGTTGCAGCAAAAGAACCACCTCGCGGCGCTGGGCCTGGCGGTCAGCAAGGTCAGCCATGACTTGCGCAACATGCTCACCTCGGCCCAGCTTATTTCCGACCGCCTCTCCAACGTGGAAGACCCGACAGTCAAGCGCTTTGCGCCGAAACTTATCAGCTCGCTGGATCGCGCCATCGAATTCCTCAGCCAAACCCTGAAATTTGGCCGGGCCCAGGAACTGCCGCCGAAACGCGAGAGGCTGGAATTGCGTGCGCTGGCCGACGAGGTGATTGAAACGGCGGTCATCAAGGCCTCCAGCCGCATCCGGATTTTCAACAAGATAGAGCCCGGCGTCGTGGTCGACGCGGACCGCGAGCATTTAATCCGTGCGCTGACGAACCTGAAGCGCAATGCCATCCAGGCGCTGGAGTTCCTGCAGGCCGAACGCAGCGATGCGCCCGATGGCGCCATCACGCTGGAGGCCCGGCGCGAAGGCAGCGTCACGGTGATCGAAATCAGCGACAATGGCCCCGGTATCCCCGGGCAGGTCCGCGAAAGGCTGTTCCAGGCTTTCCAAAGTGCCGCGCGGCAGGGAGGCACGGGGCTTGGCTTGGCAATCGCGGCAGAACTGGTGCGGGCCCATGGCGGTGACATTGTCCTGCAAAGCTCCAGCGATACCGGAACCTGCTTTGTCATCACCATTCCGGACCAGGTTACCCAACTCCGGTCCGGGCGGGCGGCTGAGCGCAAGCTTTCCCTCAAGGCCTGGCCCGGCGGGTAAGGCTTGCGTTAACAGCTATGCCGTATTAAGGAAGCCCCAATTCCCGCTATATCGCGCGCCCTTAGCTCAGCTGGATAGAGCACCAGACTACGAATCTGGGGGTCAGGAGTTCGAATCTCTTAGGGCGCGCCAATAGCGACTTGAAAACAATTAACAATCCTGATTGGCATGCTGCCGGTTCAGTAGACACCATCCTAAGTTAACCCGGCTGTCGCCCGGTTCTGAATCCACATTGCTCTTCCCCAAGCGCGGTGCTGGCTCTTGATTAGCCCATAAGCACTTTTAGCAGAACAAGCTCCGCGTTGCAGGTTGCTCACAATCAGCAGACTAGGACTATTTGTATTATTGTTTAGGTGAGGCGATGGCTGGCCGATTCCCATGAATCTGAGAATTTTTTAGTCCGAACATCTTACGACGAAGGGAACTAAAGGGAGAGGTGCGCGTTTTTTCAATAAGCACGTCATGCGAATGACGTTTCGTGGCATTCCAACCATTTTCAAAACCCACTTAAAAGGATAGTAATCTTGAAAAATTCACTGGCAATTGGCCTTTCCACTCTGTGTTTATCACTGGTGTCGTCAATGAGCGTTTTGGCGCAATCGGGGGCCAATGTCGGCATTCTCAGTTGCACTGTTGAGGGCGGTATAGGTCTGATCCTTGGGTCATCTAAAGAAATGGAATGCAATTTTGATCCAACTGATGGCAGCACCCCGCATCACTATAGTGGCAGTGTCGGAAAGTTAGGACTGGACATCGGCATTACCAACGAGAGCTATATCAGCTGGCAAGTAATTGCTTCGGGAAACCTGACTCCAGGATCACTGGCGGGCAACTATATCGGGGCGTCTGCCCAAGCGACCGCTGGAGTGGGACTAGGTGCAAACGTGCTTGTTGGAGGCTCCGATGAATCGATAACCCTACAACCCTTGAGTATTCAAGGCCAAACTGGGCTGAACGTCGCAGTCGGCATTGGCACGATGAAATTGAACTATGCGGAATAGCCGCGGCCAATTCCAAACGCCTTAGCGGAGTCGCATGAACTGCGGGAAAGTGTGGCGCACCTTACGGAGACATCATGCACCAGCACCAAATTGATAACATAAATGCCAGGACCTGTTGGGAAACTACAGGACTACGCGACGGAGAGACAATCGTCGTTCTTGTCGTGGAGACCAGTCTTATCCTTGATACCGAAACTGCAGGATTTGATGCCGATTTATACCAAGAACTTAGGGAAGCTGTGACGGAATATGTGGCAATGCAAACGCACATAGACACGGTGGCCTTTTACAAGATAGGTGACCACTAAATCAGGATTAGTCGAACTTGCTGGCATCTCCGGGCAGATTTGAAGTGTTTGGATTTGCCATCGCAAACTATTGATTGCCTCCACATAATCGGATCATGTGATGACTCATGAGGAAAGCGGCGATGACTGGCGAGCCCAAGTTGGCGAGTCCAATGAGCACAACGCTATTGATCTTGTCCGCGCTGGTGAACCCGGTCGCGGACGTGACGCCAAGACTCCAGAACAGATCCCACCCCGGGGCTGGGCAGACATTCTATGGCGGGTCTTTTGGGCAATATCAGAGAATCGCATCTTATCAACCGCCGGCGGGGTGGCTTTCTTCGCCCTGTTGGCCATATTTCCCGGCATTGGGGCCATTGTATCGCTTTATGGGCTGTTTGCGGATGCAAGTACTATCAGCGACCATACAGCGCTGTTAGGAGGCATACTGCCTTTCGGCATCCTCGACTTAGTAGTGGAGCAAATCCAACTCGTGGTGAGGCAACAGAACGACACGCTGGGAATAGCCTTCCTGATTGGGCTGCTCATCGCCGTCGTAAGCGCCAATTCCGGTATGGTGGCACTCTTCGACGCTTTGAATGTCGTTTATGATGAGCGTGAGAAGCGCAGTGCGGTGCAACTTTACATTACTACTTTCCTTTTTACATTGGCGGGAATCGTTTTTGTAATCCTGGCAATCATCGGATTAGTAGTCATACCACTGGCTTTGAACTTTATTGGGCTGACCACCGCAACGGAGACTTTAATTTCGGTCCTGCGGTGGCCCGTGCTGTTTGTTGCCATTGGAACGAGCCTCGCCTTCCTGTACCGCTATGGCCCCAGTCGCAAAGATGCTCGGTGGCGCTGGGTCACATGGGGCAGCATTATCGCAGCATTGCTTTGGATAGCGGCTTCCATGCTGTTTTCCTGGTATGTCGCCACTTTCGATAGCTACAACAGGGTATATGGCTCCTTGGGAGCAGGCATTGGCTTCATGGTCTGGCTATGGATTTCCGCAGTGATTGTGCTGCTGGGGGGCGAAATAAACGCGGAAATGGAACATCAGACTGCCCGCGATACGACAGAAGGAAAGCCGAAACCACTTGGTTCAAGGGGCGCTGCGATGGCTGACCACGTTGGAAAAGCGCGACAATGACGACACTTACTTTCTGCCAAAACTTTCCAAGTTGCAACCACCTCCCCCGCCACTGAGCTGCTCCCCTCGCTGGATCATCCGGCAGGAGATTTGCGGTTCGCCGGTTTGTGCGCTGATGGGCATTCGGGCCTTGGCGAGGATGCCGCATTCTGCCACCCGATAACAGAGTATTTGAGATCGGTCGCGATTGTCCCAAAGCGAACGCCTTGAGAATTGACTCACCGCTCCTTTGTCCGCAAGACAAGTGATGGTGGGTCGACACTCGCCGAAACTGGGAATGATACATCGCGGCATCCGGACGGACGAGAATTCCCCGTATCGCTGCTCTGACGATGTAAACATGGGAGATCAGAAAAGTGTCCCCCTGATGCCTGATCGGGATTACGACTGGCTTTCAGATGAAGTGTGGCGCACACGAAATGACGCGCTTTTCGCCGCGGCCCCCAAGGCCAGCCAATGAGTCTGCAGTTGTTGCGACTTCCGCTATGACGGTGCCAAAATTGATCCGGCCACCAACCTCACGGTTTTGACGGAACCCTTACGGTACCATGAGGTTTGGGTGGAGCGCCTGCTCGATACACTGCGATGTAATTCATGGCCCCACTCGGACGCACCCCCAATCCGAACCCCGGCAGGTCAGCGCTTGCCAATCTTCACTTTGAGGACAAGGCGCTTTCGGAGATCGACCAGCATGCCGTTGATAGCGACATAAATCTGTGGTCGAAATCGAGTTCTTTTTGAGGAACTGGAGCTCACCAACAAATCATTCAACCAAACGGTTGACAATCTAAAAGCCCTCGCCTATATTCAACCATATGGTTGAATTACATTCACTTCAGATGAATTCCGTGTTTCACGCCCTTGGCGATGCGACGCGGCGGCAAATGCTGCGTGAACTGGCCAGTGGCGAGCGCACGGTGGGCCAGCTTGCGGAACCCTTTTCCATCTCGCTTGCGGCGGCCTCGAAACATATCAAGGCGCTGGAGAGCGCAGGGCTGATCCGCCGCGAGGTGCGCGGCCGCACCCATGTCTGCCGCCTGGATCCCGGGCCGCTGGCCAGCGCCCATGAGTGGCTGAATTTCTACGAGCGCTTCTGGACCAACCGGCTGGACGCGCTCGACCGCCTGCTGCGCGAGGACGACGCGCGCCAATCCCCCAAATCCAAAAAAGGAGACGACCAATGAACGACGCCGCAACCCTCGACGCCTATGGCACGCTGATCGAGCCTGCCACGCTGAAAATCCAGCGCCTTCTGCCCGGCCCCATCGAGCGCGTCTGGGCCTATCTCACGGAGAGCGAGTTGCGCCGCAAATGGCTGGCGGCGGGCGAGATGGAAATGAAGGTCGGCGCCACCTTCACATTCACGTGGCGCAACGCCGAGCTTAGCAGCGCGCCCAGCAAGCGGCCGGACAGTTTTCCCGACGAGCACAGCCTGGAGAGCCAGATCACCGAGCTCGATCCGCCGCGCAAGCTCGGCATCGCCTGGGGGCGCAGCGGCGGCGTCTCCTTCGAACTGGAGCCAGCGGGCAGCAAGGTGCTGCTCACCCTGATCCATCGCCGCCTGCCCGACCGCGCCACCTTGCTGATGGTCAGCGCCGGCTGGCACATGCATCTCGACGTTCTCGCCGCGCGCACCGCAGGCAAGGAGCCGCCGCCCTTCTGGGAAGGCTGGAGCCGCCTCAAGGAGGACTACGACCAGCGGCTGCCGGCCTGATGGCGGGCGTCAAAATTTGATCTATAGAATTACCTAACGGAGATACACTATGACCAACTCCTCCTATCGCTGGGTGATTGTCGCTGCCGGTGGCCTGCTGGGCTGCATGGCGATAGGCGCCATGTTTTCGCTGCCGGTTTTTCTTCTGCCCATCTCGCGCGATACCGGCTGGTCGGTCACCGGCGTGTCGAGCGCCATGACCATCGGATTTCTCGCCATGGCATTCGCAAGCATTGCCTGGGGCAGCCTTTCGGATCGCTTGGGCGCGCGGATAATCGCGCTGATCGGGTCAGTGATTTTGGCTGCCAGTTTGTTTCTGGCGAGCCATGCAACATCGCTGCTCGGCTTCCAGCTCATCTTTGGCCTGGCTGTCGGAGGGGCGGTCGCCGCCATCTTTGCCCCGCTGATGGCTTGCGTGACAGGCTGGTTCGACACGCATCGGAGCCTGGCGGTTTCACTCGTCTCCGCCCGCATGGGAATGGCGCCCCTCACCATGTCGCCCCTGGCGGCGTGGCTGGTGTCCATCTATGATTGGCGGACCTCGCTGCAAATTATCGCCGTGCTTGTTGCCGCCGTGATGATCCCCGCTGCGCTGCTGGTACGCTCACCACCCGCTCTGGAGGCCGAAAATTCTGGTGCTTCGCCAGATGAAGGGCCACAATCCGCCATGACCTTGCAGCAGGTCATCCGCTCGCCGCAGTTCATCATATTGATGCTCACGAATTTCTTTTGCTGCGCCACGCACTCGGGCCCGATTTTTCATACGGTGAGCTACGCCATAAGCTGCGGCATCCCGTTGATTGCCGCGGTTTCGATCTACAGTGTGGAAGGCCTGGCGGGCATGGGCGGCCGTGTTGCCTTCGGCGTCCTTGGAGACCGGCTCGGCGCCAAGCACGTTCTGGTCGGAGGGCTGCTGCTCCAGGCCTTCGGGGCGCTCGCCTACTTCTTCGTGCGTGACCTCGGCGCGTTTTACGCGGTGGCGGCATTGTTTGGCTTTATCTACGCCGGTGTGATGCTCCTTTATGCCGTCCTGGCGCGCGAGAATTTCCCACTGCGCTTGATGGGAACCGTCATCGGCGGAACCGCAATGGCTGGCGGTTTGGGTATGGCAACCGGCCCTGTGGCTGGTGGCTTGATTTACGACACCTACGCCAGCTACGGGTGGCTCTTTATCGGCTCCTTTGGCATTGGCATCGGCGCCTTCCTAATTGCCATGACCTTCAAGCCCTTCCCGAAACCCCAGCCGGTGCTGGCGCCTGCTCAATGACGTGAAGGGCGTGTTGCAAGAGTGCGGCTGCCAATCGCGATGGCGAGTGCCATGACGATCAGGGCGCCTGCGACAGCGAAGGTGATTTGCATGCCGCTGGCGATGGCCCCGGGCGGCGCTTTAGTGATGTCCGTCGTCGCTGATGCGAGCGCGAACACCGCGCCCATGAGGGATGCGCCGGTGACGAGCCCGAGATTGCGCGACAGGTTGAGCAAGCCGGACATGACGCCGCGCTGGTTCGGTTGGACATCCATCATGACGGCGGTGTTGTTGGCGGCCTGGAACAGCGCATAGCCGGGGGTCAAGACGGCGATGGCAGCAATGTAGCCCGCGATGCCGAACATCGTGGGAAGCAAGGATAGAGCAACTGAACCAGCCGCCACGGCGACGAGCCCGGCGATGACCATAAATGGTGCGCCCCAGCGGTCGACCATGCGGCCGGCCAGCACGCCGCTCAGGGCAGAGATGATCGGGCCAATCGACATGACGAGTCCGACGAGGGCTGCGTCGAGCATGAGCGCGCGTGAGAGATAGAATGGTCCGACCACCAGCGTTGCCATCATCACGGTCGAGACAAGTGCGCTGGTGGCGAGACTCGCACTCAGCACGGAATCGCGGAACATCGCCAAGCGGATCAAAGGTGATGCGGCTCTCCTCTCCGCAAATATGAAGAGTGCGACACCGAAGGCAGCAGCCAAGAGCAAGCTCATGTTGAGCGAACCGAAACTGCCGCGCCCGGTCGTCATGGCGAGTGCATAGGCGCTGAGTGTCAGAGCCAGCAGCAGCGTGCCTACGATGTCGAAGCCGGTTCGATCAACCGTCGGAACAAGGCGATCAACAGGCAAGTGGCGATGGGCGAGAACAAAAGCCAGAAGGCCCAGCGGAACGTTGACGAGAAAGATCGCCTGCCAGCCGATTGCGGCGATCAGAACGCCGCCGAGCGATGGACCGAGAGCGGTGCCAATTGCGGACATGGTCCCGAGAAGCCCCATGGCGCTGCCGGTTCTGGCCTTCGGAACCGTCTCGCCGACAATGGCCATGGTGAGGGCCATCATGATGGCCGCTCCGAGGCCCTGTGCCGCGCGGGCGGCAATGAGCAGCCAGAGCGTGGGTGCCGCGCCGCAGATGAGCGAGGCCACCGTGAACAGGACTATCCCGGCCAAGAGCAGCCGCCGACGGCCAATAATGTCACCGAGCCGGCCGACGCTGACAATCAGGGTGGTGATCGCGAGCAGATAAGCCAGCACGATCCACTGGACCTGCTGGAAGGAGGCGTCAAATGCCTGCGCCAACGTCGGCAAGGCAACATTGGCGATGCTGGTGCCCAGCGATGACAGCAGCATGGAGAGCGAAAGGCCGGCGAGCCCCCAACGGATCGAAGGCGCCCTCGCAGCATCTGCGGCGGCGGTCATGACTTGACCAGGCGATTGACGATCCGGCGCGCTACGGGTGCTACGACCAGGACAATCGGGAAGGCGATGAGCCAGGACAGGAGCCAGGCTCCGATCCAGAGATTGAAAAAGCCGTCAACCGGCCCCGCATTGCGGAGCGTGGAGATGCCCGAGACGACAAAGGACATCAGAGACGAGAGGACGAAACCAAACAGGATGGGGGCAAAGCGGGCTGGCATGATCAGGTAACTCCTTGAATTGAACTACCCTCTAGCTAATCCTTTGTCTGATATGGCGGTAGACGCATCATTTGCACTTTATTCGTGCGTTTGGCGCCATATCATAATACAATAGCGCCATGTCGAGACCTGATCTCAACCTGCTGGTCACCCTGGACGTGCTGCTCACGGAAGGCAGCGTGGCGCGCGCCGCCCAACGGCTGCGGCTCAGTCCGTCGGCGATGAGCCGGGCGCTGGCGCGGTTGCGGGAGACGACGGGCGATCCACTGTTGGTCAGGGCCGGGCGCGGCCTGGTTCCCACCCCCCGGGCGCTCGAACTGCGCGAACGGGTCAGCCAGATCGTGCATGATGCGGAAGCGTTTCTCCGCCCGGCCGAATTGCTCAACCTCAAGCAACTTGTCCGGACATTCACGCTGCGGACCAGCGAGGGTTTTACGGAGACCTTCGGGCCGGCTCTCATTGCGCGTGTCGGCGCGGAGGCTCCCGGCGTGCGGCTGCGCTTCGTGCAGAAAGCAGATAAAGACAGCACGGCGCTGCGCGACGGGAGCGTCGATCTGGAAACGGGCGCCGTGGGCCGGACGACAGGCCCGGAAGTGCGGGCGGTCGCCTTGTTCCGCGACCATTTCATTGGCGTGGTGCGGGCGGGTCACGGGCTCAGCCAAGGTGGGATCACGCCGGCCCGCTATGCGGCGGGCCAGCACATCGGCGTCTCGCGGCGGGGTCTCGACAAGGGGCCCATCGATGAAGCCCTGGTTCCGTTCGGACTGGAACGGGAGATCGTCACGATTGTCGGTGGCTTTTCGAGTGCGCTGGCATTGGCGCGGGCCTCCGACCTGATCGCCTGTGTTCCCGAACGGCATACTGGAAAGCTTCGCGCCGGCATGTTTAGTTTTCCGCTTCCGGTCTCCCCGCCAGAGGTCACGGTTTCACTGCTCTGGCACCCACGGCTCGATGCGGATCCGGCGCATCGCTGGCTGCGCGGATGTGTGCGGGATGTTTGCAATGGCTTCACAAATTCATGACGATCATCGTGGAACAACTTTGCCGGTCCGGCCTTAGGTTCAAGAAGCAAACAAACTTCAAGAGACAGGTGGGGCCAATGCACCGTTCATGGATCAATTTGATGATGCTCGCGGCGGAATCCCAGCAGGTGATCTGGCTGCGGACAATGCGGCTGGCGGCAGGCGGTGCGAAAGCCCAAAGCGAAGCCCGGCGGATGGTTGAGGAAAAGATCATGGCAGTGGGCGTGGAAAGCGGCCGCATGGCCATGGGCGCTTCGGGCGACAGTGTTGTCAAAAGCTACCGGAAAAAAGTGCGGGCCAATGTGCGCCGCCTTTCGCGCTAGGGTGCGGCTCAGCGGATACGGCCAACCACAACAATCTTCCCCGTCGTTGCCCGCACTTTCAGATTCACAAGATATTTGACGCCGCGCTTGCGGGCGGTGAACTGATGGAATTTGCCGCCGCATTTTACGATGCGGATATCGCGATAACCTTCATAACGAATGACAAGCCGGGCTTCGCTGCAAGCCAGCGGGCTGCGCGGGAGGCCGTTTGGCAAAAGCAGCGGTGGCGAAGGCTCGCCTGACTGGTCATTCAGGTCGCGCGGCAGAACGAGCTTGCGGGCCGGCTCCCCGAAGGGGTTTTTTCTGATGCTCGGCTCGGGGGGCCTCGCAAACAATTGCCGGGGCCGGCAGCTGAGATCATATACATCGCAGCGGTTCGTTGCGGGATTGGCCCCCGGCGTATCGAACAATGATCCGGCACTGGCCGGCGCCGTCACGAGCAGGATTGCGAACCCCGCTACAGCAGAATGTTTGAACACCGTTTACGCTCCAGGATCCCGCTTCTTACAGGGACCCGTTGCGCCTTTTACCATCTTTCGCGGTCCGGTCAGGAAGCTTGTCAATGGCTTCCTTCGCGCCCTGGTCCTTGTGCAAAACGCCTTCACGCAAAACCTTGGTGCCGGCGTCGTGCTTCAATTTCGGATCAGTGGGGATTGCCGCGGTCTCCTTGGTGGCTCCAACGCCTTCGCGCATCGGCTTGCCATCATCATGGCGTGCAACCTCAGCAAACTTCGCAAGCGCCTCCGGCCTTGAACCTTTTGGGTCAATCATCATGGCAGTGTCCTTTATTGGATAAGTTAGGGGTTTAACGCCGGGCTTTGGCAAAAGGTTCCGTGCGGCTCAGAGGCCGGCCCATAGCAAAGGGCCCCACTACTTTTTCAGCAGCAGAGCCCAGGGAGATTTTCGGTCAAAAAGCGGGGTGAAGGCAGGTGAAGCCCTGCGGTCATTCCCGGGCCCCCACATGGCGGCGGCGAAAGGCCCGCTCTTCCAGGGCCACGGCAGCATTCACCGTCAGCGGCAGGCCCGCGGCCCACTGCACTTCGTCGCGGGTAATGCCGATATCGCGCAGCATGTAGTCGTCGAAGTTGCTGAGTGCCGCAATCCGGCGCTTGGCCTTCCAGTTCCGCGTGAGGCGGCGCAGGAAATAAACGATCCCATATTCGCCCCGGGACAGGGCTTGGTTCATAACATAGTCTCTCATGGCACAGTCCTCCAGAATTCCAGAAAATCCATTTTTCCCGGGCAAAGCCACCCGAAAGCGGCCTTAAAATCACGTTTGTGATGAACCCAATATGAAGATTTCTATTGATTAGTCTAACGAATGTATCTTATAGTATCCATCAGTAACGTTGATGATACGAGATAGCCATGATCCCAAATCTTGATGTCGATTTGTTGAAGACCTTTCTCGCCATTGCCGACAACGGCAGCTTCACCAAGGCCGCCGAGGAGGTTCACAAAACCCAGTCGGCAGTGTCCATGCAGATGAAGCGGCTGGAGGACCTGGTGGGCACCCCGCTGTTTGCGAGGGATGGCCGGATGAGCCGCTTCACGCCCGACGGCGAGCGGCTGGTGGATTATGCCCGGCGCATCGTGGCGATAAATGACGAGGCGGTTTACGCCTTCGCCAAGCCCGATCTCGCGGGCACCATAAAGTTCGGCACGCCCGATGATTACGCCGAAAGATTCCTGCCGGAAATCCTGGCGCGCTTTGCCCGCACCCATCCCATGGTGACGGTGGATGTCGAATGCCTGGGCAGCGGCGAATTGTTCGAGCGCTGCAAGCGCGGTGAAATGGATTTGTCCCTGGTGACGTTCGGTTGCGAAATCATTACGGATGAACCGGTGCGGCGCGAAAAGCTGGTATGGGTCACCTCGACGCGCCACCATGCGCATATGGCCGAAGTCCTGCCGCTTGCGGTTTCGCATGCGGGCTGCAGCTGGCGCAGCATTGTGCTGCGGGCGCTTGACGGGCAGCAGAGAAAATTCCGCGTGGCCTATTCGACGCCCAATTCAAATGCGGTGAATGCGGCGGTTCTGCAGGGCCTCGCAGTTGGAGCAATCCCTGAATTATGTTTGCGCCCCGGCATGCGCATTCTCACCGAGAAGGATGGCTTTCCCTCGCTTGGAACCTTTGACATCGGCCTGGTGCGCAAGCCGGGCAAGGCCAACAAGGCGATTGAAGCGTTGGCGCGCCATGTCACGGAAAGCCTGTCGACCCTGCAGGGCCAACTGATCGCCGCTGAATAGCCCAATGATCATTCCATCCATTGGATTTGGCACGTGGCCGCTCAAGGAAGAGGTGGCGCGCGACAGCGTGGCCATGGCTCTCGATTGCGGTTTCCGCCACATCGATACGGCGCAAGCTTATGACAATGAAAAAGCTGTGGGCGAAGGCATGCGGGCCTCAGGTGTCAAGCGCGAAGATATTTTCCTCGCCACCAAAGTGCATTTCGACAATCTGGCGAAAGCGAAATTCCTGCCATCGGTACGCGCCAGCCTTGAGCAGCTCAAGTTCGACCAGGTTGATCTCCTCCTCATTCACTGGCCGCCGCGCGATGACGCATTATTTGATCCGGCCATTGATGCGTTGTGCGAGGCGCAAAACCTTGGTCTTGCCAAGCATATTGGCGTGAGCAATTTCACGCCAAAACTTTTGCGCCGCGCGGTGAAGCGCGCCAGCCTTGGGCTCATCGCCAACCAGGTTGAATTCCACCCGCTCATTGACCAGACAAAATTATTGGCGGCGGCCAAGGAGCTTTCCCTCACCCTCGAAGCCTATTGCGTTTTGGGGCGCGGCAAGATTCTGGGCCAGCCCGCCATTCAGCAGATTGCCCGGCGGCGGGCCTTAAGCGAAGCCGCCGTCATCTTGCGCTGGGTGATGCAGAAAGGTGTGATCCCGCTGGTACAAACCACCAAACGAAAAAATGCCGAAGGCAATCTCACGGCCCTTGATTTCACCCTCAGCGAAGCGGAAATGACTGCCATTTCGTCGCTCACCAAGGCCAACCAGCGCTTCATCGCCGGCGGCTCCTGGGCGCCGGACTGGGCGGATGGCTCTTAGCGCAGCGTTGCCGGCCGTGCCGCAGTATGCCAAATTCGGCCCCACTAACGCGGTCATCGCCGGGATGCCGGGTTCAATCACTTTTGCAAACACACAAGAAATCGAGCCATGGCCAATTACTTCGAGCAAGTCCTCCTTAAGGCCAAAAAACAAGGCAAGTTAAAACCATCCCAGACTTTGCCGGTGTCATCGCGCACCGAGCCACCGCAGGTCCGGCTAGATGGCCTTATCGCGCTGTTGAACCAACGGCGTTTGAGGGAGGTGGTGCAGCAGACAACCTCACTGGCCGCGGAATTTCCAAACGCTGCCATTCTCCATAACATCCTTGGTGCTGCGAACGTCGGATTGCGCAACCTTGACGCGGCCATTGCCAGCTTCAGCAGGGCATTGCAGATCAGGCCCGGCTTTGCTCCGGCGCACAACAATCTTGGCATTGCACTGAAGGACCAGGGCCGCCTGCCCGAGGCCATCGCAAGCTTCGGCAGGGCCCTGCTGCTCAAGCCAGACTTTGCCGAGGCGCATAACAATCTGGGCATTGCGCTGAAGGACCAGGGCCGCCTGGAGGAAGCTGTCGCGAGCTTTGGCAAGGCCCTGCTGCTCAAGCCAGCCTATGCCGAGGCGCATAATGGTCTTGGCATCGCCCTGCAGGGCCAGGGCCGCCTTGATGAGGCAATCGCCAGCTATGACAAAGCCCTGCACATCAAACCTGACCTTGCCGAAGTCCACAATAACCGTGGCGCGGCCCTCAAGGACCACGGCCGCCTTGACGAGGCCATCGCGAGCTTTGGCACAGCCCTGCGCATCAAGCCTGATTATGCCGAGGCGCATAATAATCTTGGCCTCGTGCTGCAGGGCCAGGATCGCCTGGAGGAAGCCATTGCAAGTTTCCGCAAAGCCCTGCTGATCAACCCTGACTATGCCGAGGCGCACAGCAACCTGGGCGTTGCAATGCAGGGCCATGACCGTCTGGAGGAAGCCATTGCAAGCTTTGAACGGGCGCTGCAGATCAAGCCTGATTTTGCCCAGGTTCACAGCAATCTTGGCCTTGCATTGCAAAGCCAGGGCCGCTTCGAGGAAGCCATCGCGAGCTTCGGCGAGGCGCTGCGGATCAAGCCTGATTTCGCCGAGGCGCACAGCAGCCTCTGCGATTTATATGAAACGCAGAACGACATTGAAGAGCTTGAAAAAGCCGTTGAAAAAGCAACCGCCAAGTGCGGGGATGATTCGCATGTTCTCTTCCGCCGGGCCCAGCTTGCAACCCGTAAATCACAGTTTGAAGAGGCAGTCGGCTATTTGAACAGGGTCCAGATTGAAAAGCTGCAGCCAGCGTTGAAATCGGCTTACTTCAGCCTTCTTGGCAAGGCCTGCGACAAGCTTGGCCGGTTTGAAGACGCTTTTTCTGCTTTTGAAAAACAAAACGAACTGGCCAGCGCTTCACTGGGAGCAAAAAAACTCAACACGGACGGCTATCTGAATTCAACCCAATCCCTCAAAGAGGTTTGGACCACTGATGTGAAGCCTGTCTGGGCCCACGCAACGGCCGGTGCGAAGCAAATCTCTCCCGTATTCCTGGTGGGATTTCCCAGATCCGGGACGACGCTGCTGGACAGCATCTTGCGAAGCCACCCGGGTATTGGCGTGGTCGAGGAAAAGCCCATGGTTGGAGCGATGAGCAGGGCTTTCAAACAGGCGCAGACAATTGAAACTCTTAACGGGCTTTCGGAGGCGGAAATTCTCGGCCTGCGCGACGCCTATTTCAAAGAGCTGAAAATTCATCTCGGCCCGGATGACGAGGGCAAGCTCATCGTCGATAAATATCCGCTGAACATCGTCCATGCCGGCTTCATCCACCGGGTCTTTCCCGATGCAAAATTCATTCTTGCCCTGCGCCACCCCTGCGATTGCGTGCTGAGCTGTTTCATGCAGACCTTCAAGCTCAATGACGCAATGATGAATTTCCTGGACCTTGCGCAGGCGGCAAAACTCTATGCCGCTGTGATGGAAATCTGGTCGGTCTACCGGCAGAACTTGGGCCTCGAGGTGCATGTCCTGAAATATGAGGATTTGGTTCAGAATCTTGAAGGCACATGCAAGCCGCTGATCGGGTTTTTGGGCCTGGAGTGGGATGACAACCTGCAGAACTATCAAAAAACAGCCCTGGAGAGGGGCAGCATCCACACGCCGAGCTACAGCCAGGTCGTTCAACCCCTGTACAGGCAGGCCAGCGGCAGGTGGACCAATTACCGCAAGCAGATGGAGCCCGTGTTGCCCGTGCTGCAGCCATGGATCGAGGATTTCGGATACTGATGTAAGCCCGCTGCCGCGCGGCATTCCAAGTCCTAACAACTCATGAAGTTGCGTTTTGTTAAGCATACTGCCGGGATGGCGGCATGGGATGGAACCTTTCGTTCAACTCTTGTTTGTAGGTTGCGGGATCGGCCATGGGGCCAGAGGGGTTTTGTTGTGTCAAGTCTAGGTGATTCAGAGACGATCAGGGAAAGCGCTATCGAATTCCTTGGAATCCGCCGCATCACGGCCAATGACCTGGGCATCAAGCGGTCGAAGAATGGCGCCAGCTATTCCTATATCGATGAACCCAAGCGGACCATTTCACGGACCCATCTCAAGAGAATAGCCGAACTCGTCATCCCGCCGGCGTGGACGGATGTCCGGATCGCCACCGAAAAGGACGCCCATCTCCAGGCGGTGGGACGGGATGCGGCGGGACGGCTGCAATATATTTACCATCCGGAATGGGTGGAGGTGCGTGCCGCCGCCAAGGCTTTCCGGCTTTCCCAGCTCGGCAGCGCGCTGGGCCGGCTGCGCGTCTGCATAAGGCAGGACCTGCGCGAACGTTCAGCGCGGATGCCTTTGGCCGCCGCAGCCCGGATCGTCGATCTCCTGCATTTACGTGCGGGCCATGAAGCCTATGCCGGCGATGAAGGCGGACGCGGCGTCTGCACCCTGCTCAAGCGCCACCTCAAAATGGACAGTGACGGCTTTCATCTGGTATTCCGCGGCAAGGGCGGGAAGCACATCGAAAAGAGCTGTGACGACCCCCTGCTCATTGCTGCCCTGAAGGAACTGCGCGCCATTCCGGGCGCCAGGCTCTTCAAACTGAAAACCAACGATGGCTACAGGCCCATGACGGCCGGTGACCTCAATCAATACCTGGCCGAGAGTTCCGGCAAGCCGATCACGGCAAAGGATTTCCGCACGCTCTTTGCCTCCACGGTGGCGCTCAACCGCCTGCAGAACTTCGGGCCGCCGGCGACAACGGCTGCGGCACGACGGGCCATCATGGATGCGGCGCGGAAAATCAGTACGGAACTTGCCAACACGCCCGCGGTCACCAGAAAGAGTTACATCAATCCGATGATCATCGAAAGATTCGAAAAGGGCGAACTTGAAAATCCCGTTGATTTTCCGAAGAAGCGCGGGCTGACCCTCGCGGAATCAAGACTCATGCGGTTTCTCAAGGCCGCTTGAGATCAGTTCCCTAAACCGTTGCTTCGATGGGTTCCGCAAGCCTGGCGTTTGAACGCGCGGCAATCAGGCAACCCACGATGATCAGGCCGGCGCCAACCAGCGTGGTCCACACGACGCCTTCATCGAAGAAGAGCCAGCCAAACAGAATTGCCCAGACGAATGCGGAATACTCCGTAGGGATCAGATACTGTGCTTCAGCGCGGGCGTAGGACCAGCTCATGAGGAACTGGCCGCTGAGCGACAGGGCGGTCACGCCCACCAGAGCAAGCCAGTGTTCCTGCGCCAAGGCGACGGCCAGCCAAGGTGCTGGCAGAAGGAACAATATGGCCAGCAACAGGCTTTGAAAGAACATGATTTCAGTGGGCTTTGCCAGCTGCGCCTGCTTTCTGCCTAGGATCAAACTGAAGGCATAGAACAGGGTGGAGAGAAGAACGGCTATCGTGCCCTGCATGACTTCGGGGGAATATTCCACAAGTTCAAACTGGCCGCCCATGATGAGGGCAACGCCCACCAGACCCGCGAGCGAGGCCCAGATCGCCGGACGCCCGATGCGCTCGCCAAGTAAAACTGCTGCAAGAAAGAGCGCCAGCAGGGGCGCAATAAAACTCAAACCAATGGCATCGGCGAGCGGCAGCTTCGCAAGGCCCCAGAAAAAGGTGAGCATCACGACGGCAATCAGGACGGAGCGCAGAACATGCAGCTTGAGCACGGAGCGTTGCGGCCAGGCCCAAGGCCCGGAAAACCAAACGGCCCCCGAGACGACCGTGGCCAGCATGCTTCGCCACAGCACGACATTGTAAACGCCCACGGCAATCACCAGCGTCTTCATGGCCGCGTCCATCCCTGAAAAGATGAATATGGCGAATGAGCAGACAAGTATGGGTATTGCCGGGGTGCGGGCATTCATCAGGCGGAAACTTTCGTTTACATGTTTTCGATTCTAAAAAACCCGCCAGAAGCGGGATCTTCATGGAGTTGCTGGAAATTGGTGGTGGAGCGAAGGGGGATCGAACCCCTGACCTCGGCATTGCGAACGCCGCGCTCTCCCAACTGAGCTACCGCCCCGGCCGGAGCTGTTCTAGAGACAGGCCCCAAGCCCGTCAAGGCAGCGCCTTGCGCTTCCGGCCCTTCCGCCTTACATGTGGCGCGGATCGCAAACAACCACGCAGGCATCATGGCAAATCCTTTCCTCTGGCTTATTCTCACTCTGCTCGATCTCTATTTTTACGTGATCCTTGCCATGGTGATCATGAGCTGGCTCATCGGCTTCAATGTGATCAACGGCTCCAACCCTTATGTGCGGCAGATCAGCTATGCCCTGCACCGGCTGACCGAACCGCTGCTTGGCCCGATCCGCCGCGTCTTGCCCGATCTCGGCGGGATTGATATTTCGCCCATCGTCCTGCTGCTGGCCCTGCAATTCCTGCGCTATCTCATCGTTTATTACGCCGCGCCCCTGCTGTGAGCGGGCCGCTGACGCGGAACCTGCTTGCCGTCCGGGTCACGCCCAAGGCCTCGCGCAATGAAATCACCGGGCTTTACCGGGCTGCCGACGGGGCCGTGTCGCTCAGCGTCAAAGTAACGGCGGCACCCGACAAGGGGCAGGCCAATGCGGCGGTTATCAAGGCGCTGGCCAAGGCCATGATGGTTTCAAAATCGACCTTCCATCTTGTCAAAGGCCAGACCGACCGCAATAAGACGTTTGAAATCACCGGACCCACCCACCCCATTGAGGCCTTCCTCGCCTCACTCACAGAAACAGGACATCCAGATGGCAAAGATCATTGACGGCAAGGCCTATGCGGAAGGGTTGCGCGGCCGCATGGCGAAAACCGTGGCCGAGCTCAAATCCAAGCATGGTCTGACGCCGGGGCTGGCCGTGGTGCTGGTGGGCGAAGATCCGGCCAGCAAGGTTTACGTGGCCAACAAGGCCAAGCAGACGGTGGAAGTCGGCATGAACAGCTGGGAACACAGGCTTGATGCGGCAACGCCCGAAGCGACACTTCTGGCGCTGGTTGAAAAGCTGAACACGGATCCGGCCTGCCACGGCATTCTGGTGCAATTGCCGCTGCCCAAGCATATTGATTCTGACAAGGTTCTGGGCGCCATCAATCCGGACAAGGATGTGGATGGCTTTCACGTGGTGAATGTGGGGCGGCTTTCGACGGGGCAGGAATCGCTGGTGCCCTGCACGCCGGTTGGTTCCGTCATGCTGGCCAAGGACGCGCTGGGTTCGCTGGCGGGCCTTGAAGCGGTGGTCATCGGGCGCTCAAACATCGTGGGCAAGCCCGTGGCGCAGCTGCTGCTGGCTGAAAACTGCACCGTCACCATCGCGCATTCCAAGACGAAAGATTTGCCGTCGGTTGTACGCCGCGCCGATCTCGTCATCGCCGCGGTGGGCCGCGCCGAAATGGTGAAGGGCGACTGGCTGAAGCCCGGCGCCTGCGTCATCGATGTCGGCATCAACCGGATTGAACGCGACGGCAAGGGCAAGCTGGTTGGTGACTGCGATTTTGCCTCTTGCGAAAAAGTGGCGGGGTCGATCACGCCGGTGCCCGGCGGCGTCGGCCCCATGACCATAGCCTGCCTGCTGCGCAATACGGTGCGCGCCGCCTGCACGCAAAAGGGCATTGCCATTCCGGAGATGTGACGGCCGCTATTTTGCGACGAGCTATGGGGAGAAACGCTTCAGGCCGTTAAAAGTTCTCCGGCTTCCAGAAATTTCCGTCCTGTCACAGACCGGCATCGCTTTGCAGCGTCAGGAGGGCTTGCGGATATTTCGTGCTGTTTTTGCCCATCGGAAAATGTTTCAGGTGATCCTGAATATCGGCTGCCTTGACCAGCCGCCCGATCTTGTTCTGGCCTGCCCGTTCGACGAGATCCTCAAACGTCTCGCCCGGCGTTTTTGTCAGGGCTTCGACGGCGTCGAGCACATCCGCGCTGAAGCCCTCCAGGCGAAGGCGTTCCACGGTCCAGTCGCCCGACTTCTCCACCACATCATGGAGAATGGCGGCAATCCGGGACTCGAGAGAGTGGAGGGTCAGCATCATGCGCAGGGGATGCAGAATGTAAGGTTCTCCGGCCGGATCAATTTGGCCCGCGTGGGCCCGCGCCGCAATTTCGATTGCTTTCTCGAGGGTGCTCATCGCTAGTCGATGCGCGTGAAGCTGTTGTTCTTGCACAAAATGCCCACCACGCAGCCCTTGACCTTCAGCGTGTCGCCGTCGACCTTGATGCTGGCGCTGTAGGTGTTTCCATCGTCGGGATTGTAGATGGCGCCCTGCCATTTGCCGTCGCCCGCCGGTTTCATGCCGATCAGAACCGCGAGCCCGATGAGCGGGCGCGTGCGTTTGGAGGCATCGGGATTCTCGCGGTCAACCTTCGGCTTGCCGTCAATCTTGCTGATCGGCTCCTTGAGGCCAACAATGATGCCGCAAAGCCCGCCGCCGCAATCGGTGACCTTTATCGTGACCTTGCCCATCGACCAGGTTCCATAAGGCTCGCCGGCCTTGGCCATTGCCAGCCCAAGCGGCATGGCCACGACCAGCACGGCCGCCATAAAACCCAGTCGCATCATCTTCTGCATGACATCTCCTTGATATAGAAAGTTGTGGTGCTAACAGAACGCAGAAACATCCGTTTGGTTCCGGGACCTACCATCCCCAGCCCTGCCTGCCAACTTTTTTCCATCGGCTTCAGCAAGCCGTTCCGCGCGCGGCAACGAGCGATTCCAGGACACCCACCGCAATCTCCGCCGTTTTGCCTTCCGGATCAAAGGAGGGGTCATAAGATCCGATACCGCCCCCGGCGATCGAAACATGTTGGCCTATGAAGGCGATGGCTTCGCGCACTTCATCGGCCCGAAGCCCGCCTGGAGCATTGTAAAAATTGGCAGGGGCTTCGCCGGGATCGTGCACATCGACATCGACATGCAGATAGACCTGGTCCACTTCACGCGCGAGCTTTTCCAAAAAGGGTCCGAAGGCACGCGCAACGCCCTTGGCGCGGATGTCCTCGACGCGCAATTTGGTGATGGCGGAATTTTCCAGGTCGCGCCCCTCAAGCAGGTCAAGATCGCTGACCCCGATGAGGGCCGTTGCGGTTTCCGGTATCGGTGCAAAGCCCGGCACGGTGGAAAGCACGTTTCGCCAGCAGCGGCCTACCATCATGGCCAGTCCCATGCCGTCCAGAAACCCTGACTCGGTCGTCTCGGGCGTACAAAATTCGCCGTGGGCATCAAACCAGATCACGCCAAGACGCCCGCCGGCACCGCTTGCCCCTCCCACAGCCGTGTTGCAATTACCGCCCAGGACCAGAGGCAGGCGGCCCTGCTCGCGGGCCTCGGCAACACGCATGGCAATCTGCCGCTGAACTTCGAAGACCAGGCTCAATTCGGTTTCGTAGGTCACCTGGGTTTCAATTTCGACAAGGCGCACACCGGTTCCGCCGGATTGTATTCTTGCAACGGCACCTTGCTGGAGAATCCGCTTTGGCCCAAGCCCACAACGCCAGTTCCGGCGGCCGGAATCATAGGGGCAGCAGATAAGATCGACTGAGGTCACGGCAATTGCTCCCGGTTGGACCGCGGTGCGGCTGTTGCGGCTGAGTTTAACATTATCTCCACGGATCCATAAAAAACATCCATGCTGTTGATTCATCTTGACTCGGTCGGTCGACCGAATTATATCGCATTCGTGCCTTGCTTGTAAACAGAGGAGATTCCCATGGGCCGTTTCATCGCGTTTCTTTACGGACTCGCTGCCTACGCCATATTTTTCGTCACGTTTCTTTATGCCATCGGCTTCGTCACAGGCCTTGTCGCGCCAAAGGCAATCGACACCGGCACTGTTGTTCCCATGGCCGAAGCCATCATCGTCAACCTGCTGTTGATGTCGGCCTTCGCCATCCAGCACAGCGTGATGGCCCGCCCGCCGTTTAAAGAATGGTTCACCCAATATGTGCCGAAGTCAGTTGAGCGAAGCACCTATGTTTTGTTTGCCAGCCTCCTGCTCGTTCTGCTGTTCTGGCAATGGCGGCCGCTGCCCGCCGCGGTCTGGCATATCACGCAACCGCAGATCGCCTTGGCGGTGATGGGGCTGTCGTTCGTGGGCTGGCTCACGGTGCTGTCGAGCACCTTCCTGATCAACCATTTCGAGTTGTTCGGGCTGCACCAAGTCGCCAACAACCTCACCGGCAAGCCCATGCCCGTCCAGCGCTTCCGCACACCGCTTTTTTACAAGTTCGTGCGCCATCCCCTCTATCTCGGCTTCATCATCGCCTTCTGGGCAGCGCCGACAATGAGCCAGGGGCACCTTCTGTTCGCAGCGGTCACCACAGCCTACATCTTCGTCGGCATTTTCCTCGAGGAGCGTGACCTGATCAGCTTCTTCGGCGATGAATACCGCCACTACAAAGCCCGCGTCTCGATGATAATTCCCTGGCGCAAATCGGCGTGATACAGATGGCCGCGATGGCAAAAAAAATCGACACCAGCGCCACGCTTCTCGCGGCCGCAAAAAAAGTTCTGCGCAAGGGCGGCTATTCGGCACTGTCGACGCGCGATGTCGCAACGGCAGCCGGCGTGCCGCTCAGCCAGATCCATTATCATTTCGGCTCCAAGGAGGGGATGATGCTGGCGCTGTTCGAATACCTGAACGACGAGTTGCTGCACCGCCAGCAGGCGATGTTCGGCAATCCGGCGCTCAAGCTTTCCGAGCAGTGGGACCTAGCCTGCGCCTATCTGGATGAAGACCTCGCCTCGGGCTACGTACGGGTGCTGCAGGAGCTTTGGGCGGCGGGCTATTCCAATCCGCAAATCGCCAAGGTGGTGCGGGCAGGAATCCTGCGCTGGCAGGATTTGCTGACACTAACCGCCCGCAAGGCCGAAGAGCGCTTTGGCAGTTTTGCCGGGCTCGCGCCGGAGGATGTGGCGGCCCTGGTAAGCGCCGCCTTCATCGGCGGTGAGGCCTTTATTCTGCTAGGGGCGGAGACCCGTGAATTGCCAATCCGGCGGGCGCTGCGGAGTGTTGGCGAACTCATTCGCAGGCTTGAAACGGGCCAGTCCAAAAGGTGACGTGATGCGTGCTAAGCTGCCCGACACGGAAGGTTTCATCGCGCGCGACGGCGTCAGGCTTTTCTACGAGATTTATGGCGACGGGCCTGAAACCATGTTCTTCACGCCCACTTGGTCCATCGTCCACTCGCGCATCTACAAGGCGCAACTCCCTTATTTCAGCGAGCGCTTCCGCTGCATCACCTTCGATGGCCGAGGTAACGGCAAGTCGGACCGGCCAGCCGATGTTGCGGCCTATTCACTCGATAACTATGTCGATGATGTGCTTGCGGTCATGGACGCCACCCATGCGGGAAAGTGCATTCTCGTCGGCCTTTCGTTTGCCGGTACGCTCGCCTGCATCATCGCGGGGCACCACCCGGAGCGGGTGAAAGCCGCCATCCTCGCAGGCACCAGCGCCACCATCGGTCCCGTCTATCCCTACCAGACGCAGGAGCATTTTTATGCGAAGCAGAAAAGTTTCGAGGGCTGGAACAAGTATAACCGTGAGTACTGGCAGGCGAACTATCCCGATTTCGCCGAGCATTTTGTCCGCAACATTTTCTCGGAGCGGCATTCCACCAAGCAGATCGAGGACGGGATTAGCTGGGCCAATGAAACGACAGGCCCGGTTCTGGCCATGACGGTTGACGAGCGGTTCGACAAGCCGGAGCTTGATGTAAGCGAGGCGATGTACCGCCGGATTGCCTGCCCCGTCCTGATCATCCATGGCGACAACGACCAGATCGTTCCTTACGCGCGCGCGCAACTCGTGGCCGAGATTACCGGGGCCGAGTTAGTGACCATTCCGGGCGGTGGCCATAATCCGCTTGGCCGGTACCCCGCCAAGTCCAATGACCTGATCAATGATTTTTTGGATCGCAGGCTCGGAATTGCAGCGCCGGGACGGCATGCGCCCCGCTCCGGCAAAATCAAGAAGGCGCTTTATCTCTCATCCCCCATAGGCCTCGGCCATGGGCGGCGCGACATTGCGATCACCCGGGAATTGCGCAAGCTGCATCCCGATTTGCAGGTCGACTGGCTGGCGCAGGATCCGGTGACGCGGCTGCTGGAAGCCAGCGGCGAGCGCGTCCATCCCCTGAGTGCGCGGTTGGCCAGCGAGACACGGCATATCGAACTGGAATCGGGCGAGCATGAGCTGCACTGCTTCCAGGCGATCCGGCGCATGGACGAGGTGCTGATCAAAAACTTCATGATTTTCCAGGATGCCGTTGATGCGGGCGACTATGATCTGGTGATTGCCGACGAGGCCTGGGACATCGACCACTACTGGCACGAGCATCCGGAGCTGAAGCGGGCCGGGCTTGCCTGGTTCACTGATTTTGTCGGCTATGTGCCCATGCCCTCAGGCGGCGAGCACGAAGCCTTCCTCACCAGCGATTACAACGCCGAGATGATCGGCCATATCGAGCAGCACCCCGGGGTGCGTGACCGCGCCATATTCGTAGGCAACGCCGAAGACATTGTGCCGCTATCTTTCGGCAAGGACCTGCCTGCTATGCGTGACTGGGTGCCGAAGCATTTCGATTTTGCGGGTTACATCATCGGCGAGCATCCCCATGCTTTCGGCAGCCGCGCCGGGTTGCGCCAAAGCCTCGGCTACCGTCCGGACGAGCGGGTGTGCATCGTCACGGTGGGCGGATCGGGTGTGGGGGCGCATTTGATCCGGCGCATCATCGAGAGTTACCCTCTGGCGCGGGCCAGGCTGCCGGAGCTCCGCATGATTGTGGTGGCAGGCCCACGCATCGATCCCGCCTCACTCAATGTGCCGGCGGGCGTTGAGGTGCGGGCCTTCGTTCCCAATCTTGACCGGCATCTTGCCGCCTGTGATCTGGCCTTGGTGCAAGGCGGCCTCACCACCTGCATGGAACTGACGGCGGCGGGAACGCCGTTTATCTCTTTCCCGCTCAAGAATCACTTCGAGCAGAACTTCCATGTGGCCCACCGCCTTGACCGCTATGGCGCCGGCCGGCGCATGGAATTCGCCACGTCCACACCGGAGATGATCGCCGATGCGATGGTGGCCGCGCTGGAAACGCCCACACATTTTAAACCGGTCGAAGCCGATGGTGCGGCGCGCGCGGCTGGCATGCTTGCGGACCTCCTTTGAGCCGAAACACTTTGTTCATGGTTAACAAATTTTGCACGCCCTTCATAAAATTCTAAGCAAGTGACTTAAGCGGTTTGCAAGCCGAAAGGCGCGAATCTCCTCCCCGGGACAGCAACGGAAAGGGAGATTTGTCATGAAAATGAAGATCCTTGCTTTGATGTTGAGTGTTGCGCTGACAGGTGCTGCAGAGGCCCGCAACGATTCCAGGTTTAGAGCGTCGGCAGAGACGGTGGCAGAGGTCCAAAACAATGGGGCCCTGCCACCGGCAGCCGCTTACCTCAAAGTCCGTCCCAAGATGACTGCCTGGGCGCACACTCTCAGAACCATGTTCTACACTCACACAATGTCGGAAAGCTGCCTCGCAAGAACGGTTTACTTCGAAGCCCGCTCGGAATCGATGCTTGGACAGCTGGCAGTGGCCACGGTGATCCTTAACCGGGTCAAGGCGTCAGACAATTCCTCTTCTGTCTGCGGTGTGGTTTACAAAGGCGCCGAGCGCATGAACGCCTGCCAGTTTTCCTTCGCCTGTGATGGCAAACCAGACGTCCCGGATGATGTGGCTGCGTGGAATACGGCGCTGAATATTACCACGTTGGCGCTCACCACCGATGAGGCAATACCCGACCAGCAGATGCAGATGGTGGCCAACGCCACCTACTATCACGCGGATTATGTCGATCCCTACTGGTCCAAGTCGATGCACCGGCTCATCAAGATCGGGCGCCACATCTTCTATTCGCAGGGTTAGCGCAGGTCCCCGGGGGTTCTGGACAGGGTGGAGGCAAGCGGATACGCTTCCTCCCATCATAGAGTGGAGCCCATCATGACGAGCCTTCTGGCGTTGACTGCAACACGGCCAACCCGCACCCTTGCCGATGGCGAGGTTCTTCTCGTCCAGGGCGAGGGGGGCGGCGATCTTTTCATTCTCCTGAGCGGCAAGCTCGTCGTCGTCCGCGACGGCGTCAATATCGCCAGCATCGCCCAGCCGGGCACGCTGGTGGGCGAGATGTCGGTGCTGCTCGGCATCCGCAACAGCGCCACGGTGCGCGCCGAGCGTGAAACCAAGGTGCGGGTGATCCGCGATGCCAACACGCTGCTGGAAACTGAACCGGGCCTGGCGCGCCGTGTCGCAGCCCTGGTCGCGGGCCGGCTGGACGCCACCTCGGCCCTGCTGGTTGAACTCGCCAAGCAGAACAAGGGCAAGAGCGAGCAGGGCCTGCTCAGCCGCATCCTCTCGACCCTGTATTCGCCGGTGGCTGGCGAGGGCGACAAGTAGCCGCAAAATTCAACGGCGGGGGTTGCCATGGACGATTCTCGGTTTGGAAAAGAAGATGCCAAAGGATTCTGGACGCCCAAGGAACCGGTGAGCTACGGCCCGGCCTTTGACTGGCCGCCGCGCCCCAAGGCTCTCGTGAAATGGTTTTTTGGCTTTCCCGGTTATCTGTGGCCGTGGAATGTTTTGTATGCCGCCGCCGCCATCCTGATCTGGATGTATCTGACACCGCCACTGGAAAATTTTCAGACTTTCTCATTCACGTGGGCGGGCATGATCCTGTTCCGCAACATTGTGCTGGCGCTTCTGGTCTACGGGGCGTGGCATCTGTGGCTTTATGTCTGGCGCAAGCAGGGCACCAGCTTCAAATACAACCGGCAATGGCCGAAGGAGTCTCAGGCCTTCCTGTTCCGAGACCAGACCTACGACAATATGTTCTATACCCTGGGGAGTGGCGTGCCGATTTGGACCGCCTATGAAGTGCTGCTGCTCTGGGCCTATGCCAACAACGTGGCACCCATGATCAGCTACGCCGAACATCCGGTTGGCTTCATCGCCCTGTTCTTTCTGGTGCCCTTTATCCACGAGGTGGGATTTTACTGCGCCCACCGTCTGCTGCACTGGCCGCCGCTCTATGCAGTGGCGCACAAGCTGCACCACCGCAACACCAATCCGGGGCCGTGGTCCGGCTTGTCCATGCATCCCATCGAGCACCTGATCTATTTCTCCACCATCGCGCTGTTCTTCCTCATCCCGGCGCATCCCATCCACATGATCAATCTCGCCTCGCGCCTGGGGCTGGCCCCGGCGCAAGGGCATACGGGATTTGACCGGGTGGTGGTTGGCGAGGAGACGAGCCTGGATGCCTCCTACTTTGCCCACTACCTGCACCACAAATATTTCGAGGTGAACTATTCCGACGGCATGGTGCCGCTGGATAAATGGTTCGGCTCGTTCCACGACGGCACGCCGGAAGCCAGCGAAGCGATGAAGGCGAGGCGATTGCGGCGCGGGGTTTGAGGGCGCCGCCGCCGGGGCTCAAAAGCAAAAAGCCCAACCGGATGGCTGGGCTTTTCGCAAATGATCAAAAAAATCAGAACCGGAAGTTCAAAGAAGCCCTTACGATATCAACCTTGAGATCGGCGTCTGAGCGAATATCCTCCGCTGGGCCCTGAAAATCATATTCTTCGTTTCCGAGGTCAACGTGGAGGTATTCGGCGCCAAGCGACATGTTTTCGGTCACCTTGAATTCCGCGCCGGCGCCTATCACCCAGCCGAAGTGCGTGTTGCTGTCGCTGCGGGTGGGATCACCCAGTCCATCAACATTCGTGATGCTTGTCTCGGCTTCGGCAATTGCCAGACCGCCCGTGCCATAGATCAACAGCGAGCCGGTGGTAAATCCGGCCCTGCCGCGAATTGTCGCGAGCCAGTCTATGTCGGTATCGGCGTAGCTTTCGCCAGGCGCACCGGTGCAGCCGCCGATTTGAACGCAGTCGTCGCCACTGATGTCCGACCAGGACATGTCGCCCGCAACGCCAAGGACAAAGCCATTGCCCAAGTCAAAGTCATAGCCCAGCTGGCCGCCAATCAGGAAGCCTTCAACATCAACTGAATTGTCTACAGTCAAGAGGACTATGGGAGGGATGGTGTCACTCAGAATATCACTGGAGGCATCCGAGTCGCCCCAGCCGTAGCCGCCGACTACACCAATATAGGGACCGCTCCAAGAGGGAGAATCGGGCAAGGCTGACATATCTGCCGCCTGCGCGGCACCGGCAAACATGGCGATTGCTGCTGCTGCGCCGAGCAATTTGGTCATCGTCGTCATAGGTGGGTTTCCCTCTGTGTAATTTTTCAGCACACAGACTACCATGGGTTGCGGAAATCCTGTGTCTCTCAAAGGAGACAGTGGGAAGATTGCCGCCCCCGAAAATAAAAATCGATTCCTCCAGGAGGAATTCCCCTCGGTGTTAAGAGACCAACAGAAGCTGACACCCGCTTAACACTTAAGAAGTGATGAACATTGCAAGTTCCTGAGGTCCCGAAACAGCGGGCTCGACTTTTCCGGCTTTGATTGCCAGGCCGGCGCGGTTATTCGCCTGAGGCGGCGGATGCCTGAACGTTGTTGCGCCGGAAGGCAAAGTTCGAGGTGCTGCGCTTCTTTCCTTCAACCGTATCATTGACAGTCTGGGAGAAGGAATTTGGCCCGGTGCGCTCGAGCACCATCTGGGCCGTGCGGTCGCCGTTCACCAGTCCGCCCCATTTGATGGTCATCACCAGGCGGTCGCCGGTGAGGCTACCGTCAAGCTTGGCAGGACCGGTCTTGGAGCCCGTATAGGTGCCCATATACCGGTTGCCGCCGGCATTCCGGATGGAAAGCCCCAGCGCCTGGCGGAACACCAGCATGCCGCAGCTGCCATTCATGGCAACCTTGCTTCCTGCACCGGTGATGGCCACCCGGCAATTGGCCGATATGTCGCCATACTTGGTCACATATGCCTTGCCTGAGCCGGACCAGCTTCCGGAAAGATTGTCGAAGAATTTGGGCTGGGCAGCCTGGGCTGCAGGGATCAGCAAGGCAGCGGACAGCGCAGCTGCGAGAAGGGCACGGTTCATGATTGATACTTTCATTGAAAAACATCCGCGTAGACAGTCATTGCGGCAAGAATACAACGGCTTTGCGGCGTTGTTGTTCCCTCAAACAGACGCGGTTAATAGCTAAAAATGAAGGTTTTTTGCCATCCCGGCGGGCTCATGAGGCCAGGCCTTCCAGCGCCTGGCAACGCGGATGGCGCCGGAGCGACGCCAGATCGGCATCAAAACGGATCCAGCGCCGGGCCTGAGGGTCGGCCCGGTTGAACCATTCCTCCAGCAGGGCAATGGCCTGATCGCTTTCGCTCAGAGAGGCCAGAACGCAGGCGCCGATTTGCGCCCCATCGGAACTGTCGGAACCCGCCGATCAAGGTGTTGATTTTTCCAGCTGGTAGGAATTTACCCCTTGACATTCATAATCCTATTTAATAACTATATTCCTGTTTTACTTCTTACGTCGAATAGGAAACACCATGGACTGGGACTTGGCCATCAAACGCAACAGCAAGGCGCTGAAAGGCATCATTGAAGTGCTCTTCGCCCTGTTGGGGCTCGATGGCACAGATGCGGTGTCGCGGATTCCACGGTCGCTGCACAGCGCCGTGCTGGGGGTGCTGCGGCCCGCCGAAAGCGCCGTGCGGCGCCTGATTGTCGTTGCGGCCCGGAATGTTGTGGTGAAGCTTGCGCCTTCGCGGCCCGTGGCCGAAGGACGCAAGATCGTGAGGGGTAGTGGAAGCAGGCCTCCCTCGTTCCCGCTCTTCGATCCGCCGAAACGCCCAAAGCCCATCCGGGTCATGAAAGTCAGGAGGATTGAGCCGCGCATCCGTTTCATCGACTACGATCCAAAGGTTGTGGCCCTGTTTCCAGCCCCCCGGCCCGTGGTTGAACCCCCGCCGCCGCCCGATGGCCTGGCCAGTGCAACGCGCCTGCACCGCAGGCTCCAGGCCCTCAAGTCAGCGCTTGAAGACCTTCCGCGGCAGGCCAAATGCCTCGTGCGCCTGCAGCAGAGGCGGAAGGCCTCGCCCTGGCCGAAGTCAACGACGCCCCTTCGGTTTGGCCATCCGCCGGGCTACAGGAGAAAACCCATTCACGAAGTCGATGACGTCCTCGTCAAGTGCGACTGGCTCGCCTGGGAGGCGATGAAGCCCGACACAAGCTGAAGCAGATTTCCTCCGTCTACGGATTATTTATCCCAACTCCGCCATTCCGGCGCAAGCCGGAATCCCTTTGACGTTAAAAAGATTCCGGCTTGCGCCGGAATGACGAATTGGCGGAGCTCAATGAAACGTGAATCACACTTTATCCTCGCCTCCAATGCAATTGGGGGCGAGGTGGCGCGGGCGAGGCCCGTGACGGAGCGAGGGTTTGGGCCGGAAACTCAACGGCCAGCCCCCCTCTCCGTCTGCTTCGCAGACACCTCTCCCCGCTGCTCGCGGGGGGCGAGGTTGGGCATTACTTCTTCGCCGTCTTTGCCCGCGCAATGCCGTCCACGATCATGTCCTCCGCCTCAACCGCATTTCCCCAGCCCAGAACCTTCACCCATTTGCTGGATTCAAGATCCTTGTAGTGGGTGAAGAAATGCTCGATCTGCTGCACGGTGATTTCCGGCAGGTCGAGGTAGTTGAAGACATTCTCATAGCGCCTCGTCAGCCGGGGCACGGGCACGGCAATTATTTTTTCGTCGCCGCCCGCCTCGTCCTGCATCTTCAGAACGCCCACCGGACGGCAGGCCACGACGGCGCCGGGAATGATGCCGCGCTGGTTGGCGATCAGCACGTCAACTGGGTCGCCATCGCCTGACAGCGTATGCGGAATGAAGCCATAGTTTCCGGGATAGCGCATGGACGTATAGAGGAACCGGTCGACCACAAGGGTTCCAGCCTCCTTGTCCATCTCATATTTGATAGGCTCACCGCCCACCGGAACCTCGACGATCACGTTGATTTCCTTGGGCGGGTTCCGGCCGATGGCAATGGCGTCAATACGCATGGGGCTTTCCTTTTGGCAATTTCCGGTAGCATACTATGGGCCATGGGAAAATTCGCAACGCTAATTGCCGTCTCCCTTTCCGCCACGGCCGCGGTGGCTGGCGAAATCACCAGCGTCTATTCCGACTTGGACCTCAAGGCATGCAACGCCCTTGAGCTTTTCCCCGATGAGGGCGAAGGCGGCATCTGGGCATGCAAGGGGATTGCGGGATTTGACGTGCTGTATCTCGAGGGCGATTTGCGCGGCTATATTGCGTTCGGCCCGGAGGGGCGCAGCCAGTGTACCTCGGCGCAAACCTTCGGGGCCTTCAATTCGCCCGGCCCCAAAATTGAATGGCGCATGGAAAACGGCAAGCCCATTGCCACCATTCTCCGCTGGTTCACCGACAATGGTTCGGGCGAGGCAAATGCCAAGCAGAACTGGCTGGCGGTTACGAAGCTCAACGGCAAGGACGCCTGCCGCACGGCGCTGATTGATACGAAATATCCGGATGCCAATACGCTGGCGCGGGCCAAGGCCGATGGCCAGGCCCACACGTTCAATTGCGAAAAGGATTTGCCGGACGTGGTTTCGCAACGCGCCCTGGCGGCCAATGAAATCATGTCGGGCGCGCCCTGTCCGGGCGGGCCTTACCGCGAAGAATAGACTGGTTTAGAGCGTGATATCTTGAATCAAAAAACAAACGTCATTCCGGCGCACGCCGGAATCTGGCGGCAATTTCTTTGCTGAACGGGATTCCGGCGTGCGCCGGAATGACGGCAGAGAGGATTCGGTCCAACTAAAACTGATCAGGCTCTACGCGACGTCGGCTGCTTCCTTGGCGCGGCTCATGCGCTTGCGCTCGTTGGCATCGAGATAGATCTTGCGGAGCCGGATGGATTTCGGCGTGATCTCCACCAGTTCATCATCGCCCACATAGGCCAGCGCCTTTTCCAGCGACATCTTGATGGGCGGGGTGAGTACAACCGCTTCATCCTTGCCCGAGGCGCGCACGTTGGTGAGCTTCTTGCCCTTGATCACGTTGAGTTCAAGGTCATTGCCACGGGTGTGCTCGCCGATGATCATGCCGGCATAGACCTTGGTGCCGTGTTCGATGAACATGGGGCCACGGTCCTGCAGGTTGAAAATGGCATAGGCCACGGCCTCGCCATCGCCGTTGGAGAGGAGGGCTCCCGTATGGCGGCCGGGAATATCGCCGACATAAGGCGCATAGGCATGGAACAGGCGGTTCATGATGGCGGTGCCACGGGTATCGGACATGAGCTCGCCCTGGTAGCCGATAAGGCCACGGGTCGGCGCATGAAACACCAGGCGCTGGCGGCCGGAGCCTGAAGGCCGCATGTCGCGCATTTCGGCGCGGCGTTCGGAGAGCTTCTGCACCACTATGCCGGAATAGGCCTCATCAACGTCGACAATCACTTCCTCGATGGGTTCAAGCCTCTGGCCATGCTCATCGGTGCGGAACACCACGCGGGGGCGGCCCACGGTAAGCTCGAAGCCTTCGCGGCGCATGGTTTCAATGAGAATGCCCAATTGCAATTCGCCGCGGCCCGCCACTTCGAAGGCATCGGTTTCATTTGATGAGGCGGTGACTTTCAAGGCCACATTGCCTTCGGCTTCGCGCAGCAGGCGCTCGCGGATGACGCGGCTCTGCACTTTGTCGCCTTCCTTGCCGGCGAGCGGCCCGTCATTGATGCGGAAGGTCATGGTGAGCGTCGGTGGATCAATGGGCTGGGCCTTGATGGGCTCGGTCACCGAGGATTCGCAGATCGTATCGGCCACGGTCGATGTGGTAAGTCCGGAGATGGCGACGATGTCGCCGGCAAAGCATTCATCCACCGGCACGCGGTCAAGGCCGCGGAAGGCCAGCACCTTTGAAATGCGGCCCTGCTCCACAACCTTGCCATCCTGCGAAAGGGCTTTTACCAGCTGATTGGCCTTCACCGAGCCGGAGCGCACCCGGCCGGTGAGAACCCGGCCCAGAAAGGGGTTGGCCTCGATGGTGGTGACCAGCATGCGGAAGGGGCCTTCCTCGATCACCGGCGGATTGAAGTGCGAGACGATGAGGTCAAACAGCGGCGCCATGGTGTCTTCGGTCTGAACCGGCGTCTTGGACATCCAGCCATGTTTCGCCGAGCCGTAGATAATCGGAAAATCGAGCTGCTCTTCACTGGCTTCCAAAGCCGCGAAGAGGTCAAAGACCTCGTTCACCACTTCGTTGTGGCGTTCGTCCGGGCGGTCGATCTTGTTGATGCAGACGATGGGCTTGAGGCCGATCTTCAAGGCTTTCTGCAGCACGAATTTGGTTTGCGGCATGGGGCCTTCGGCGGCATCGACGAGCAGCACGGCGCCATCCACCATATTGAGGATGCGCTCAACTTCGCCGCCGAAATCGGCGTGGCCCGGCGTGTCCACGATATTGATGCGGGTGTCCTTCCAGACCAGCGAGGTGACCTTGGCCAGAATGGTAATGCCGCGCTCGCGTTCCAGGTCGTTGGAATCCATGGCGCGTTCGGCCACCTTCTGATTGTCGCGGAAGGAGCCGGACTGGGACAGGAGGCGGTCGATCATGGTGGTCTTGCCATGGTCAACGTGGGCAATAATCGCGATGTTGCGCAAATTCATGGGGCGCTTGAACTTTCTCTATGTGTCAGGAGTTGGGCGGCCAATAGCATGGCTCAATGACAAACGCAATTCACGGATATGCCTGAAAAATGGGCGCGATAGGGGCTTTAGGCCTCTTCGGCCACAAACACGTCGAAGGCTGCCAGAAACTGCTGGCGGATTTCGTCCTTTTCCAGGAGAATCTCATGCATGGCTTCGCGGATCGTGATGATCGAGACGCCCGCCACGCGCTCGGAAAACCGCCGTATGGCGTCATTGTCCACCACGGTGTCGAGGCCGGCGGCGACGATCAGGACCGGGCACTTCAAGCCCTTGGCGCTCTTCATGCCGCGCACGGTGGCAATGGACTTCAGGGCGGCGGACAGCCAGCCGTAGGTTGGCCCGCCGGAGCCAAGCTGCGGGGCTTTTTCGAGCACCCCGCTATCGCGGTTCCAGCGCCTTTGATCCTGCGTCAGGGGATTGCCCACGAAATCCTTCCGGCCCAGGGGAGCTTGCTTTTTACCCGGCAAATAGACCCAGCCCAAGCGCAGGGTCATTGCAATGCCGGTCAGCAGGCGCACCACCGGAACCGGCCAGGCCCCGTAGTTCAGGTCAATGAGCGGGGCAATGAGGACACATTTCTTGAACCAGTTGCGGGTGCGGATGAGACGCAGGATAATGTTCCCGCCGGTGGAGTGGGCGAGCACATAGTAGGGTGGCGGGCAATCGGGCAGAACCACCTGGGTCATGAAGGCCCTGATGTCTTCGTCATATTCCTCGAAGCTGCTGACATGGCCCCGCAGGCGCTTTTCGGTGAGCCGCTGTGAGCCGCCTTGCCCGCGCAAATCAACCGAGGCCACGCAATAACCCTTGGCCATCAGATCGCGCGCGGTTTCGAAATAGCGCTCCATGAAATCAGCACGGCCGCCCAAAACAACCACGGTCCCTTTGGCATTGCTGACGCGCACCGACATGGCGCGCAGGTGATAGCCATCGCTTGTCACCACGCGGGTGCAATCGGCGCCGCGCGGCACGGGATTCTCAGGTGTTGAAATCAATTCCATGAACCCCTGCTCTAAAGCAGAGGTTCATTCCGGGCAAGAACAAGACTTACTGAACCTTCTTGACCTCGGTCAGTTCGCCGCTGGCGGAACTCAGCTTGATCACATAGGCCTTGCCGCTGCGCGTGGCGTTGAAGGCGAATACCTGGCCGGTGCAAGTCGTGGGCTTCACGCTGGTGAAGCCGTAACCCGACACAATCGCTCCGGCCTTGTCGCAGGACATGCCGGGAACCGCGCTGGCGGTTTTCTTTTCAGGCGAGGCCACAGCTTTCTTTTCAACTGAAGCCAGGGACTTTGTTTCAGTTGAAGTCACGGCTTTCTTCTCGGCCGAAGCCACGGATTTCTTGGCCACTGGTTTTGGTGCTGGAGCAGCCTTGGCGGTCTTTTTCTTTTTCGGGGCTATGTAGACGGGTTCCTCGCCCTGATACCGGGGCTCATAATAACCGTCGTCCGGATCATAATAGGCAAGCGGCCGCTCATCGTCTTCATAGTAGTCTTCATCGTCAAACTCATCCGCATAAAAATCACGGGGCGGCGGGTTGTAGAAGTAATAATCGGGATGCAAAAAACGCCAGCGGGAGCCGGCTTCGGCGGCAGTCGGCACAAGCAATGTGCTGGCTACCAATACGAAGACCACTGCACTGATGACCCGTGACAACATGGGACTCTCCCTCTTAAATTCTCGCGTCAAATTGACCGGATGGAATAAATCCTGCCATTTTTCGAGTAAACCTTGATCCTGAAGACTCCGCCTTTTTTCTTGGCGACGAAGGTGTGAGTCTTGCCGCCACAATCAACTGTCCGCACATCGCGAAAGCCGCGATCCCTGACAATCCGGCGGGCTTCACCGCAGGATACGCGGCTCCTATAGTCATAGTCCGGATGGGGGATGAAATATCCGGGGCGGGGATAGTAGCCGTAGCCGCCGCAGCGGTAAGGATCATAGTTATAGTGGCAATATCCGCCAGGCTGCCAAATATCGACATGGACTTTCACCTTTGCTTCCGCCACCTGTGCAGAAAGGGAAAATGCCGCCGCGATGCCAGCCGCCATCAAAAATTTCTTGAACATTGTTCCGCCCTCCAAATTCGCAAGCTCCCCAGCTTATCGAACGAGATCATGGCAGAATCTTGCTGAACAAATGCCGATAACCCCGTTCATCTGCCGTTCAACTTCGTGGCAGAAACAAGGCAAAGGGGGCCGGAACGCCTTTCGGCGTTCCGGGATGGGGATGCGGGATTAGAATACTTTCTTTACGCCAATGATATCGCCGGACATGCCGACTTTAACCTTGTACTTGTGGCCGTTTTTCCAAGCCATATACTGGTAAACCGGGGCGCTGCAATCGAACGCGTTTGCATTGTGAAATCCGGACCAATTCACGATCTTGCGGCCCTTATTGCAGCTGATGCCGCCATAATGGGGCTCGTATACGGGATAGTAGCCACCACCGTAGCCGTAGCCAGGATAAAAACCGCCGCCGAGGCCGATGCCGACGTCGATGTGAACTTTCGCCTGAGCCTGCTGAACAGGGGCCAGGGCGGTGAGGGAAACAGCAACCGCTGCTGCGGCAATGAGGGACTTGGTAATCATTTGGGTTCTCCAGGGTTTAAGTTTCGCTTTTTTGACGACCACCTTGGCCATCCGTGACACCGAAACTAGGCCCCTGAACTTGAACGCAGTCAGAACCCCGTATTCATTTTCAGTTCATTTTTTTTGGGCCCCAACCCCTTGTAATCGGGAAAACCAAAATTACCTTTCCCTTAGCGGATGCCGATTGTGGGTCCGCGGCCAAATGCATTGCTTTAGGAGAATGTAAATGTTTGATTTTACGCCCCTCTACCGTTCCAGCATCGGTTTTGACCATCTTGCCCGCATGCTTGATGATGCCGCAAGCTTCGAAACCCCCGCCTATCCGCCCTATAATATCGAGCGCGTTGGCGAAGACGAATACCGCATCACCATTGCCATTGCCGGCTTTGGCGCCGCCGACATCAACCTTGAAGTGAAGGGCAATGCCCTCACGGTTACCGGCAAAAAGGCTGAAAAACCTGCGGAAAAGACCGAGTACCTGCATCAGGGCATCGCGGCCCGCAATTTTGAGCGCCGCTTCCAGCTTGCCGACCACGTCGAAGTGACCGGGGCTGATTTGAACCATGGCCTCCTGCATATTTTGCTGAAGCGCGAAATTCCTGAAGCCTTGAAGCCCCGCACCATTGCCATTCGCAGCGCGAATGAGCAGAAAGTGCTCGAGGCCAAAAAGGCCGCCTAATCCTGAACGTGAGGGGCGCTTCCAGCAAGCGCCCCTTTTTTATTTCCCAGTCAGTTCTGCAGTTCCTTGATCAAGGCCAGGAATCTCCGGACGTCAGCTTCGGGGGTGGCGTAGGACAGGACAAAGCGGACGAAGATCTCGTCATCGGCGATAGCCTTGCCAAGGCTGTCGGGCATCCAGTCATAGAATTTCGCCCCGGAAGCCAGGAGCTTGTCATTCAAGGCCCGTGGCATGACGGCAAACACTTCGTTGGCCTGCACCGGATTCGGAATGCGGATTTTTTTGAATTTGCCAAGCCCTTCGGCAAGCCGCGCGGCAAGCCCATTGGCTAGCTTGGCGTTTTCCAGCCACAGGCCATCCTTGAGATAAGCCAGCATTTGCGCGCCCAAATAACGGCCCTTTGAAACGAGCTGGCCGCCCCGCATGCGGCGGTAGATAAAATCATCGGCCAATTTCGTATCGAAGAATACCACGGCTTCGAGCATCATGGCGCCGTTCTTGGTGGCGCCGAAGGACAGGGCATCGACACCGGATTTCCAAGTGAGCTCCGCCGGGCTGACGTTCAAGCCTGCAACGGCATTGGCAAAGCGCGCGCCATCCATATGGAGTTTCATGCAGCGCGGCTTGATCAGGCTTGAGATCGCCTTCACATCGGCTGGAGAATAGGTGGTGCCCAGTTCAGTGGAATTGGTCAGGGAAACGGCGGCGGGCTTTGGATCATGTTCGCCGCGAATGAAACTCTTAAGGGTTTTTTCAAGCATGGCCGGAGTGATTTTTCCGGCGGGCCCATGGAGGCCCAGTATTTTTGCCCCGCCGGTAAACATTTCCGGGGAATTGCATTCATCAACGCTGATGTGGGCCTCGCCGTGGCAGATCACCGCGCCATAGGGCGGCGTGAGGGCCGAAAGGGCCAAGCCGTTCGCCGCTGTGCCGGTCATCACCAGAAAGGAGCTCACTTCCTTTTCGAAAGTCTTGGAAAGTTGTTCTTCGGCTTTCTTTGTCCAGTCATCGCCGCCATAGGCCGGAGCCGAGCCGGCGTTCGCCTCCACCATGGCTTCCAAAATGCGGGGATGAACGCCATAGTGATTGTCAGATGCAAAATTCATGTAAGAGCTCCAAAGGGGGAGCTCTTCCCTACCGTTTCGAAACGGGATGGTCGAGAGCCTTGAAATTCTTTGCGTAATTTTATTGCGTATTTTTCCTCCAAACGATTCCTTCCTTGCGCAAAATTTCAGATCGTGTATTTTGAAGAAAGGACAGTATGGCTGTCCTTTATAAATGGCAATTTTGGACTTGTGAGCCCGGATGAACCGGAATACGACCACAACACATCTGAAAGCGACGGCAAAAACTGCCGCCGATGCCGTTTGCATGGCCCGCGCCCAAACCACTAAACGCACCTAAGGGTCGGCTCGGGCGGAAAGACGCTCTCAGAGTTTGATCCCTTACGCGAGGCTCCGGTGGCTCAAAAATGCCCCCCCCTCAAGAGATCAAACCCAGAGGCAAGGAATGAAATGACGGCCCCTCGGGACCGAATGGGAATGTTGGAAGAGGACGATAGCCATGAGCCAGTCACTTCAGATGCTGCCGGAGGGGATGCGCCAACCGCATGGGCTTTATCACCCCCGCAACGAGCATG
>JBBQNU010000004.1:0-49381 GCA_038330285.1 Hyphomicrobiales bacterium
ATATTGGGGATTATCGAAGTTGATCGCAAAAAGTAGGGTATATCCATGACACACAGTGCCTCCCGCCGAGCAGTGCGCGACATTGCCAACGATGCGTCCACGACTGCGAAGCTTAACGTAGGCGAAAGCTACGTCGGCCGCTTCGAGAAGCAGGGCGACAGCGACTGGGTCGCCGTCAAGCTCGTCGCGGGCGTGACTTACACATTCAACCTCGGGCCAGGTGCTGCCAACGCGGATATTCCATTCGACACCACGCTCGGCATCTACAATGCCTCAGGGACGCTCCTCGCGTTCAACGACGATGTGGGTGAGACTTATATCTACAATCCCGGAACCGGTGGCGTCGCCAATCCGTGGAACACCTACTCGTTCATCGAATTCACGGCCGCAACGACCGGCACCTACTACCTCGCGGCGAGCACCCTCGACAATGGCGGGGGCAGCGCAATCGGCGACTACGTGCTCTCAGCCTTTGCCGGTGACCTACCGGGAGACATGAGCAGCCCGGCGATGCTGGAGGTCGGCGGCGCAAGCGTGACCAGCAGACTCGATCAGAGCGGCGATACCGACGGCTTCGGGGTCGCGACCGTCGCCGGGGAATATTACACCGCGTCAGTTACCTGGAGTGGCGGCGACTATGACCACTTCGTTTTACCCTTGATCGAGGCACGCGGCGCCGATGGCGTCGTAATCAACACCACTACCAACGGCGGCGTTTTGACAACGCAGCTCACGTTCCAGGCGTCGTCGTCGTCAACATGGCTCGACGTCGCGAGTGAATTTCCGGGCTATGATATTGGCCAGTATTCGATCCATATCGAAGAAGCGTCGCCGGTCGATGCCATCGAGCAACCGTGGTGGCCGTTGCTCCCTGCCGACGTGAAAGTCTATTTCGCCGAGGATGTAAACGTCACTAATGTTCTTGGGGATAGCTATTTTGCACCGGCCTGGGCGGACGCCGAAATGAACGCGGCCTCACGAGCGTTCCAGCAATATTCGGACGTCGCAAATGTCAGTTTCACAGTGGTTGACGATCCCGCTGAGGCTGATCTTGTCATGTTGAACCGACAGGACGACCAGTATGCTGGCCAATGGTTGATTCGCAACGATATTACGATTGACGGCATCATCTATAACGCGAGCACCCTTGAGATTTTCGTTGGCTTCCCGGGTGTGATCGAGGGAGCCTTTGAGCCCGGCACATTTGGCTATCAAATACTCATCCACGAACTCGGCCACGCCATGGGCCTCGGTCACCCACACCCTGATTTTGACTATTCCGCTTCTATTCCCGGCATTTTTTGGGCCAACGAATACGGCGACTTCGCTCTCGGCCAAAATGTATACACTCAGATGGCCTACAAAGCCGGCTTCTCGGAAAAGGATGGCTTCTTATTAGCCCTCAACATCGCAGGTGCCGTTACCTCAGGCACCACAAATGAATCGTTCGAGTTTGGCGCCGCGTTCACTCCCATGGCCATCGACATTGCCGCCCTTCAGCTGATCTATGGCGCCAACATAACGACACGGACCGGTAACGACACCTATGTGTTGCCCGACGAGAATGGCGTTGGCACTGGATACGTCGCCATCTGGGATAACGGTGGCATCGACACGATTGCGGCATCGGCGACCAACACCGAGGGCGTCACAATCGACCTCAGACCCGCTTCGCTCGACTACGACAAGATCGGCGGCGGCGCGGTGTCGTGGGCGCGTGACGTGCAGGGTGGCTTTACCATCGCCAACGGCGTTGTCGTCGAGAATGCGATTGGTGCAGCTGGCAACGACCGGCTCGTTGGCAACGCGGCAGCCAACCGACTGGAAGGCCTGGACGGCAATGACGAATTGGGTGGCGGGGCGGGCGACGACCTGCTTCTCGGTGGCGACGGCAACGACCGCCTCTTCGGCGACGCGCTGCCGGGAAAACCTTCTGGCATTGGGTTCGGCAGCGGCCTCATCATCAGCGGGGCGGGCGCCGACAACAATGAGTTCGACACGGCGTGGGACATCACCAACGCATTTGCGCTCTTCAGTGACCCGAACGTGGCGAACTCACAGACCATTCCGCACGTCACCATCGAGGGCACCGGCGACGGGTCGATTGACTTTTTCAAGATCACGCTGGAGAAGGGCGCCACTCTCACCATCGACATGGATTCCACGACCGGCGGCTTCGATGGCGGGGTTGGAATCTACAGCTCGGACTTCAGTTGGCTCGCATTGTTCGACGACGGCCTCATGAGCGCAGGGGCTGGTGGCTCATTCAGCCAATCTGATTCATATGGCAGCTTCACTGCCTGGGATGGCGGCACCTACTACATCGCCGTGCGAGATGCGAATTTCCCTGACGTCGCCGTGGGCCAGAGCTACGAACTGCATGTCTCGGTTGCGGCGATGACCGACACCATCGGTACGGGCGCGGGCAACGATTATCTCGACGGCGGCTTTGGCGATGATTATCTCGACGGAGGTTTCGGGCGCGACACGATGATCGGCGGCTTTGGCGACGACGTGTTCGTCGTGGACAACTACCGCGACGTGGTGATCGAGAAAAGGGGCGGTGGTGAAGATACAATTCTGAGTTCGGTGAGCCTCAACGTCAACGGGTTCGCCAAGTACGTCGAGAACCTCACCCTGACCGGCACCGCCGACCTCTTCGGCTTCGGCAATGCTCTCGACAACACGATTACCGGCAATGATGGAGCCAACCGCCTGAAGGGCGAGGGCGGGGATGATCGGCTCTTCGGCGGGGCTGGTAATGATCGGTTGGAAGGCGGCTCTGGCAACGACTGGCTGGATGGTGGGTTGGGCAATGATCGATTACTGGGCGGCTCCGGCGACGACATGTTCTATTTCGGCGGCCTGCTAGGCTCGGGCAATGTCGACACGATCATGGATTTTAACCGGCACCACGACCTCATCCTGCTGGATGCTGATATATTCGTAGGACTTTCACTGGGGTCGCTGCAGTCCTCGATGTTCAATCTGCTGAGCTGGGGCTCTGACGTCGATTCCAGCGACCGCATCCTCTACAACCAGCGCACCGGCGCCCTGTACTTCGACCAGGACGGCAGCGGCGCATCATATGACGCGATCCACTTCGCCAACGTTACAATCAATACAAGCCTGAGCGCCGACGATTTCCTGATCGTGTAAGGGCTGACAGCACAAGGTCGTGGATTCGGATGCCAGTCGGCCGGCTAGGATGTCGTTAATGGCCCTTCTGCGACATGGCAACGATAGCCAAAAATGGCTGCTTTTGCCTCGGAAGCAGACATACGTTCGTGACTAACTATGCCCGTTTATGAGTTCACGCCCTAAACCATTTGTCCATATGCCCAAGAAATTGGGCTGACCCCGGCCGGGGCCAGCCCGCCTCCGATCACTCAGAGGTGTCGGTGGGTATATCACGCGCGTCAATTCGTATCTGAAGCCATTCCATTACTTCGCTCTCGATCCATCCAACTCTTGAACGTGGTCCGTTGCCTAGGCGCAAGCGCTTCGGAAAACAGTTGGCGTTCTCAAGTCTTTGAATATGTTGCGGGCAATAGAGCACTAGCTCCTTGAGTTGACGTTTTGATAGTAACCTCATCACAATACTTCCTTATGCTGGGAAGCATCGCGATGCCCCGTGGGTTGACGCCCATGGACGACAGCAAGACTATCAGTCGTCTTCGGGCTTGGCGAGAGCGAGAATTGAGCCCAGATGACCTTCATAAGCTGCAATGGCCTCCCGCATGTCGGGCAGGTAAGTGTAACGATTATAGATAGCGGCCACACCGGATATCGTACCCGATGCATGGTTGATCAGTCGCTCAACCACATGCGGCGGAATACCGAGTGAAGCCATTTGGGTTGCAAAGGTTCGGCGCAAATCATGCGGTGTCCAGTGGGGGAGTGGAGCCAGCCTGTCCAGTTTCGCCTTCTGTTTTCCCCAACCATTGAAGATCAGACCATTCGCTTTTCCAGCCGGAAATAAGTAATCGCTTTGTTGAGGGATATCCGCCAGCACCGCTGCCACCATGTCACCATAGGGAAAAGAATGCTCTCGGTTATTCTTCACAATCGCCGAGTGCAGCGTAATCTGACGATCTTTCGTATCGATGTAATCCCATTTCAGAAGGGTAATCTCACCCCTCCTCTGGCCTGTCAGAAGGCAAAGTTTGATGATAGGGCCGAAAGGATAGCCCAATTCCGAAGCCGCATGAAAGACCAAGGCAATCTCGTTTTCGGCGAGTGCACGGCTGCGGGAATTACGTTTGGCGGGCAGCGGCAGGCCTTGGCAGGGATTGTATTCGATGTAATGGCGACGTTGCGCAAAGCTGAGGAGCGCCTTGATTGCCGTCACGGCATGATTGGCCTCCGACGGCGTGTCTGACAACCGCTCGATCACCTGGGTCACATCATGCGCACGCAGGTCGCTAACGCGGCGTTTGGCCAAGGTCGGCATGAGATGCCGTTCGAGCAATCGTCGATATTCAGTGGTTGTCCCTGACTTGTTCCTGAGCTCTGACGCTTTAAGGAATTGCGCCATGAGGTCTTCGAGATTGATTGCGGGCGTGGTGTTTTTACCGAGCGAGGCTTCGGCCAATAGCTTCCTGGCCTGTTCCCGTGCAACAGCGATCCCTATAAGAGGATATCTGCCAATCGACATGCGCCGCCGATCTTGCCCGCGCATGACAATCCACGTCTTGCTTCCACCAGCGCTGATGCGTAAACCAAAACTCGCAAGGGATGTGTCCCAATAGGTCACTTGGCCATTTTTAGGCACTTCAAGATGCCGGACTGAAATCTCGGTGAGACGGATTTTCGGCAAATGTCAGGCTCTCTATAGGCTCTTTTGCCACTGCCGTAACAGGTTACAACGATGTTACAATATGTTCAATACTCAAGTGTAAAATATTGATATAATTTAGTTTTTGTTATGACAAGAGAAACCACGTTCAACCACAATTAAAGACTCTGACTCTGTTTGTCTAGGTTCGAATCCTAGTCCCCCAGCCAACCCTTCGGGTTAAGAAAAACTACTCAATTCCAAACACTTAGAGCACAGTGGATGGTGGTGGTGCGTCAGAAACCAGCATTGCTTTGAACCAAATTCAACTGCCCCTCTTCATACAACGGCAAGAATTGTCATAATCCTGTAATAATATGTCGATATTTCTCGACATATGGACTTGGAATCATCTGTTGCAGCTCTTTCAGCCCTCGCGCAGCCAACGAGGCTTGAGGCATTTCGGCTGCTTGTGCGCAATGAACCCGGTGGCCTGGCCGCTGGCGAGATCGCAAAGCAGCTGGATGTGCCGCACAATACGATGTCAACACATCTGTCCATCTTGACCCGCGCCGGCCTTGTTTCATCAGAGCGTGATGGCCGCAGCATTGTCTACCGGGTGGATTTGGACGCAGTGCGCGGCTTTTTCGTTTACCTGCTCAAGGATTGCTGTGATGGACGGCCCGAACTCTGCCAGCCTCTGCTCGACGATCTCACCCCTTGTTGCCAACCAACCGGAGCTGCCTGTGCCTGACAAAATTTACAATGTCCTGTTTCTCTGCACGGGCAACTCAGCCCGTTCAATTCTCGCGGAGGCAATTTTGCAGCGCGAAGGGCTGGGAAAATTCAACGCCTACAGCGCGGGAAGCCAGCCCAAGGGCGAGGTCCATCCCTACGCCCTTGACCTGCTGAAACAACTTAATCACTCGACCAAGGGCTTTCGTTCAAAAAGCTGGGATGAATTCGCAGTTCCCGGTGCGCCGAAACTCGATTTTGTATTCACGGTTTGCGATAACGCGGCAGCGGAAGTTTGCCCGATCTGGCCGGGCCAGCCGATGACGGCCCATTGGGGCGTTCCCGATCCCGCCGCGGTTGAAGGCACCGAGGCGGAAAAACGCCTCGCCTTTGCCGATACCTACCGGATGATGAAAAACCGCATTTCGATCTTCGTCAATTTGCCGATGCCATCGCTCGACCGGCTTTCGTTGCAACAGAAACTCTCCGACATCGGCAATTCGTAATCTGGAACCAAATCATGTCCCTGTTTGAACGTTATCTTACCGTCTGGGTCGGCCTTTGCATTGTTGTGGGTATTGCCCTTGGGCAACTCATGCCAGCGGCATTTGAGACTGTCAGCGCGATGGAAATTGCCAAGGTCAATCTGCCAGTGGCCATTCTTATCTGGCTGATGATCATCCCGATGCTCGTGAAAATCGACTTCGCGGCACTTTCGCAGGTCACTCAGCATTGGCGTGGCATAGGCGTCACGCTCTTCATCAATTGGGCCGTGAAGCCATTCTCCATGGCGCTGCTCGGCTGGTTGTTTATCGGCTGGCTGTTTCGCCCGTGGCTTCCCGCCGACCAGATCGACAGCTATATCGCCGGGCTTATCATACTAGCGGCAGCGCCCTGCACCGCCATGGTCTTTGTATGGAGCAATCTCACCAACGGCGAGCCGCATTTCACCTTGAGTCAGGTGGCGCTCAATGATGTGATCATGATCGTTGCCTTTGCCCCGATTGTGGCGCTCTTGCTCGGACTCTCGGCCATCACGGTGCCATGGGAAACCCTGCTGCTGTCCGTGGCGCTCTATATCGTGGTTCCGGTGATTGTCGCCCAAGTGATCAGGCGCGGTGTGTTGGCATCTCACGGCGAAGCAGGATTGAAGGCCTTGCTCAACACGTTGCAGCCGGTTTCACTGGTGGCGCTGCTTGCGACCCTCGTGCTTCTCTTCGGTTTCCAGGGGAAACAGATTATCGCCCAGCCAATAGTGATCGTCCTGCTCTCCGTGCCGATCCTCATCCAGGTCTATTTCAATTCGGGCCTTGCCTATCTTCTGAACAGGGTAACCGGCGAGAAGCATTGCGTGGCGGGTCCATCCGCACTGATCGGGGCCAGCAATTTTTTTGAGCTGGCAGTTGCCGCCGCGATCAGCATCTTTGGCCTGAATTCGGGAGCAGCCCTGGCAACTGTCGTGGGCGTTCTCATTGAAGTGCCGGTCATGCTGTCGGTGGTGAAAATCGTGAATGCCAGCAAAGGCTGGTATGAGCGCGGGCTGAAGACCTGACAAATACATGGGAATTGGGACGAACCCCCGATTGGCAGCACCAATCAGGACGAATGCGCCGCGCCTGCTATGTCAGCGGTTGCCATAACTTCGGGTCACCGAGCTCATCCTCCGAAACAATTTGCTTTTCATCTGCATTGGCTTCGCTGTGGAGCATCCAGCGCATTGGATTCTCCACTTCGCTGTAGGGAGCGGTGACGGTATATGAATGTCCGGCGTGCATTCCCGTAAGCTTCTTGTAACGCGTATTCAACATAGTTTGTTTCCTCATTTCTGGCAGAAAGTATCGATCCCATCACGTGTTGTACACTCCGCAAGCTGTCCAGTAGCAAGAGGTCATTTCGCGAAACAGGCTTGGCGGCCCGGAGTGAACGCCAGTATTATTACCCTCCTCAGGGCAACAGTGGCATTGATTAGGATCAAGTTGTGAATTGAAAACCGGCGGGCGAACTCCCTACAGCAGTTCGCGGATGCGCCTCATCGCTTCCAGAATGTTCTCGGCGCTGTTTGCATAGGAGAACCGTAGATAGCCCTCGCCCCAGTCGCCGAAGGAGGTTCCGGAAACCGTCGCAACGCCTGCTTCCTCAAGAAACCGGTTCTGCGCCTCCTTGGACGTCATCCCCGTCCCTTCGATGTTGGGGAAGGCATAAAATGCGCCTGCCGCATCCGCACAGCGGAAACCTGGCAGGGCGTTCAATTCGCGCACGATGATCTCACGGCGCTTGTCAAATTGCGCGACCATCGCCAAAACCGCGTCTTGCGGGCCTTGCAGGGCCGCAAGGCCCGCATATTGCGTTGCCGCGTTGACACAAGAATGGTCGTTGATGCACAGGCGCGTGACATGCTCAACCGCCGCATCGGGCCAGACCGCATAGCCCAGCCGCCAGCCCGTCATCGCATAGGTTTTCGACCAGCCATCCAGCATGATCAGGCGGTCGCGGATTTCCGGATATTGCAGCAGGCTGAGATGCTGCCTGCCGCCATAGAGCATTTGCGAATAGATCTCGTCAGATAGAAGCGCCACATGCGGGTGCTTCAAGAGCCCGGCGACGAGCTTATCGACTTCCTCCTTTGGCGTGACACCGCCCGTGGGGTTGGCGGGGCTGTTGATGATAATCAAGCGTGTCTTGGCCGTAATCTGGCTCAGAATTGCATCGGCTGAGAAGGCAAATCCGTCTTTTTCCCTCAGCGCGAACGGCACAAGCTTGGCGCCCGAATACTTGATCACCGACTCATAGATGGGAAAGCCCGGATTGGGATACATGATCTCAACGCCCGGCTGGCCAAACATCATGATTGCAAAATACATCGTGGGTTTGCCGCCAGGCACAACCACCACATTGTCCGGATTGACCTCGGCGCCATGGCGCCGCTTCAGGTCGGCCGCAACCGCCTCGCGCAAGGGCGCAATGCCGTTCGCAGGCGTGTAGCCATGATGCCCGTCACGCAGCGCCTTGATCGCCGCTTCGACAATATGCCCCGGCGTTTTGAAGTCCGGCTGCCCGATGCCAAGGTTGATGATGTCGCGCCCTTCGCTGGCAAGCTTCTGGGCTCGCGCCAGAACAACAAACGCCGACTCCGTGCCAAGTCGTGAAAGGCTGTCGGCGAAAATCAAGTCAGACACAAATATTCTCCCTGTCAGGATAAGTTGAAACGCTGAATTATTGTTTTAGGCCGCCCGAACGGGTGACGGCTGCAAGGCATGTGAGTTCAAACATCAGGTTGGCCGCATTAATACAGGTGATGCCGGTGGGATCAAGCGACGGGACAACTTCGCAAATATCTCCCCCCACCATGTTCATGCCCGTCAAAGTCCGGAGCATCATTTGAGCATCGCGCATGGAAATGCCGCCCGGCTCCGGCACGCCTGTTCCCGGCGCGTCCCTGGGATCGAGGCCATCGATATCGATTGTGATGTAGGTGGGCGCATCGCCAATAACGCGCTCGATTTCCGCAATCACCGCAGCGCGGCCCATCTCCTCGAATTCATCCATGGTGATCATGCGGATGCCGGCCTTGTAGCCATAGTTGATGTCGTCATCGCCGTAGCGCGTGCCGCGCAGTCCGATCTGCAGAATGCGCTTGGGATCCAGCAGGTTCTCTTCAACCGCGCGCCGCACAAATGTCGCGTGGTTGCATTTGGTCCCCATGAACTCGTCAAAGGTGTCGGTGTGCGAGTCGATCTGGATCAAGCCAAGCGGCCGCTCCTTGGCGATGGCCCGCAGGATTGGCAGCGGCACGGTGTGATCGCCGCCAATGGAAATTGGCACTGCGGCAACGGCGTGAATCCGTTCATAAAACTCCTCAATAAGCTCAACGCTGCGTTCAATGCTCAAGGGATGCGTCGGCGCATCGCCAACATCAGCGATATTGCAGAGGCGGTATGGCGCAACCTTGGTCGTTGGATTAACCTGCCGGATCAGCCGCGATGCCTCGCGCACGCCAGATGGACCCTGCCGTGCTCCCGAACGATAGGTCGCCCCAAGATCGAGGGGGACGCCCACAAGAGCGATGTCGAGCGGTTTGGCAATCTCCGCCCGCGCTGCCCGCATGAAGCTCGCAATCTCCGCATAGCGGGGAATCTTGGATGAGTCCGTCGGTTCGAATGCTTTCGTTGAAGCCATGGTTTCTGAAATCCCTTTTCTGCTCGTCTACGTCCCCAGCCACTTCACTTTATCTTCGGCCACTTATCGCTCCATTCGGTTGCAGCTTCGTAAGCCTGAGAAGCCCGCAGCACGGTGCGGTCGTCGAACATCTTCCCCACGATATGCAACCCAATCGGCAGGCCCGCCTTGGTGAAGCCGCAGGGCACGCTCGCGGCGGGCTGCTGCGTGAGATTGAAGGGATAGGAAAACGGCGTCCAGTACACCCATTTGGTTTTGCCTTCATCGGCGGGCGACAGCAGCCCGGCGCCGAACGCCGCAATCGGCAGGGTGGGCGTCAGCAGCAGGTCGTAGCTTTCCATGAACACCCGCATTTGCGAACCCAAAACCCCGCGTTCGCGCACCGCCTCGAAATAATCCTCCGGCGTGATCGCCATGGATTGCGCCACCACATCGGCCAGCGCCGGATCGAGCATCGCCTTCTTCTCGTCCGGCAATTTGCCAAGCAGCGCCCGCGCCCCGGACCACCACAGCGTGCGAAAGCACGGAGCCGGATCGGCAAAGCCTGGATCGACCTGTCTGACCACGGCCCCCAGGTCCGCCAGAACCTTCACGGCTTTTTTCACCGCCCGGGCAATTTCCGGATCGACCTCCGCATAGCCAAGCGTCGGGCTGAAGGCGATCTTCAGGCCCTTCACTCCTTTGCCAAGTTTCTTCACATAGTCGCGGTCGTCATAGGGCAGCGAAGTCCAGTCGCGCGCATCGGGCTTGGCAATCGCGTTCATCATCAGAGCCGAATCTTCAACCGTGCGGGTCATCGGCCCCACATGCGCCACCGTGCCGAAGGGCGACAGCGGATAGGCCGGCACCCGCCCGAAGGAAGGCTTCAATCCATAGATGCCGCTGAAGCCCGCCGGAATGCGGATTGAGCCGCCGCCATCGGTGCCGAGTGAAAGCGGCGCATAGCCCGCCGCCACCGCCGCAGCCGAGCCGCCCGATGAGCCGCCCGGCGTCTTGCTCAAATCCCACGGGTTGCGCGTGATGCCGGTAAGCGGTGAGTCGGTCACGCCCTTCCAGCCAAATTCCGGCGTGGTCGTCGCCCCCAAAAACACGCAGCCCGCTTCCCGCAGCCGCGCCACCGACGGCGCGTCCTGGTCCCAGGCCTGCTCCCGAGAAACGGTCTTCGATCCCCGCAAGGTGGGCCAACCCTTGGTCAGCAGCAAATCCTTGATCAGAACCGGGACGCCATCCAACGGCCCCAGCGCCTTGCCCTTTTTCCACCGCGCCGCACTGGCCTCAGCCTGAGCCAAGGCCGCCTTCTCTTCCACCCGGCACATGGCATTGATCGCATGGTCATGCCTGGCAATCTGCGCCAGGCAGGCCTTGGCCACATCAACCGGTGAAAACTTCTTCCGCGCAAAGCCCCTGGAAAGCTTCGCCGCACTCAACCAATTCAACTCACCCATCGTTCACTCCTGCAAGGAGGTCAACTTAGGCAGAAATCGCCGTTATAGTCATCAGCCCGAATAAGGCCCCTGCAGCCCCAGCTTTTCCAGCAGCGCCGCATGCTGGTTGCTGGCCTTGATCAATGCCGCCCCATGGCGTTCGATCAATTCGCGCCGCCGCTCCGGATTAACGATAGATGACAGTGCCCCCCAGATCGCCGCCATCGCCTCGGCGGTTTTGCGCGCCTCGGCCAGCGCCTCGGCATCTTCCGTGGCGCGGGCCAGATCAAGCCTCGTCACCGTGCCAACCCCGGTCACCGTGCGCGCCCCCGCATTTACATAACCCGCCGGCAACTGCCCTTTGAGATTGGTCACCGACTTGAATTGGATAAGATCGAAAATCTGCTCCACCGCCTGCTTGGCGCCCTCAACGCGGGACAGGTGCTCCGTGTCCGCCGCCGCATGGGGCAGCAATTCCATTTTGCCACGGTGCCGTGCCTCCATCTCGCGGTAGGGCACCATGGGGCCGGTCAGCGCCCCCGTCTGGGCATCCTTGAAAAGGTCCGCATCGATACACGCATAACGCACCTTGCCGCTCTGCAACGCCGCATCCAGCGCATTGGCATCAACCACTTCGCCGCGGTCGTAGTTGATCACAACCGCCCCGTCATTCATGACAGCCAGAACTTCACTGCCCACCACACCCGCATTCACATATTTTCCGGTAGCCGCGTTGAGCGCCCCAAGACCCGTATGCGGGCTGATAAAGTCAGCGCCCCGCGCCGCATCCTCGGCGGTCACGGCAAATTCAAAGCCTTCCGATTCAATCCATTCCCGGTGCCGCGGCCGCGCATGAATGGCAACCTTCATGCCGAAGGCCTTGCAGAGTTTCGCCACTTCACGCCCGATATTACCGTAACCGATAATGGCGATCCTCTTGCCTTCCAGCTTTTCCGTGGGAAAGTCCTTGAGGTTGCGCGCCGTGTCAAAATCGCCGGCCACCACGCGGGCATGCAATTCATCCACCGCCAGGTCGGGCGCCACTTTCAGCAGCGCCTTCATCACCATCTGCGCCGTGGCGCGGCTGTTGAAGCTCGGCGTGTTCATCAGCACCGCTTCACCGCCTTCGCCATTGCCGCCGCCCCATGTGGCGCAGGCCATGTTGCCGGTGCCTGCCCCAATGCGCACTCCGCCGAGCTTGAATACCGAAGCCTTGGGCAAGAAGGTCGCCGCCGCAATCACCGCATCATACTGGCCGGCATTCGTAATCGGCAACAGCTCGGCTTCCGTGCCGAGCTGCGGCTGATAGAAGAAATGCAGCGTGCCCTTGGCAAGCTTCGCCTCATCGCCCAAGGGGCCTTCGTGAAACACCCCGCCCTTCTTCTCAATGTGAGTACGAACCGCGCTGTGATCGGGCTTGCCATCTTTCCCAGTTTTCAGGCCAACCAGATCGCACACCAGAATCTTGTAAGCCCTTGCAGGATCATCCACGCGCTGCCGCCCACCCGCATCATTGGGCGGTGGAAATTTCTCGCCAAGTGCGGCGAGTTCTTCTTCCAGCACCAGGATTTTTGCGCGCAAATAGGCATAGTGCAAATTGTCGAGAAGCGCCGTCACATCTTCCGGCGCGCGGATGCCGCCAATCCAGGCCCGGTAATCGCCGGGCGTTCCCGGAAAGGCATTCACGTAACGCGCCACATCAAGCCCGCGCTCATGGTTGCTATCGGGGTGCGTCAAACCCTCATAACCCAAAATCTGTTTTGAGCGCGCGATGATCCGCGCGCGAATGGCAGGGTCGGTGATGTCCTGGTCATTCACTTTCAAAAGTGTCACCGCCGCACCCCGCCGCTCTGCCTCGGCCACGCCAAGCTCCAGCAGGGGATGCGCCGCCACCCACTCGTTGATCGCCGCGCGGTTGGCAATGGAGCGCCGGTTGAGTTCAGACACTGAGCCCAGCCTACGCTCCGAACGCAGCAGACCAAAGGTCGTCTCGGCAAAAGCCAGCGTGCTGTAGGTGTTGATCACGCCGCCCAGCATCTTGTCCTGCGCCGGATCATAAATCGGCCCCGCGTTCACGCTGCGAGCACCCGTCAGCGGGCGCTTCGCGTCAAGCGGCGCCACAATCTTCAACTGCCGCGGGATGGCCCATGACGGATTTTTCTGATTGGCCTCGATGAGCGCCAGGGCCTGCGGCGTGAACGAAGCTACATAGTAACCGGAAATGCCGCCAATCGCTTTCTGGAACGGCATGAACAGGCAGCACTCGGTCACCACCCGGCGCACGATCTGCTCGCCCCACGGCATGGCGCCAAGCATCGAGGTGGCATCCAGCACCGCATGATGCTCCGCCGGATTGCGTTCAATCCAGTCCAGAAGATTGGTGATGTCTGATAACGTATAGGTGGTGGCCCCCGTCGTCTCATGGCCCACGCCCACGAAAATCTTGATGCCCATTTTCTCAAGCTGCTCGGCGCTCGGAATGCCGCCTTCATCCTTGGCAAAATGAATGCGCTTTTCATTGCCGCTGCGCGCATAGCGCTGCAGTTCTAAGATCTGTGCCCCCCAGGATTGGCGGAAAAATCCGCCCGCCTGGGCCAGATCCGATTCCGGCTCCGGCGTATCCACAAACAGGTGCTGGCTCTCGTCGGTGGCGTTCATCATGTGCATCAGGCACACAGTGAAGCCGCTGTGCCCGCCGCCCAGCCCAACCGCCATCTTGTTGGCTTTCGGGAACTCGAAGTAGCGGTGGATTTCGCGCATCATGTCGGAGAGGAATTTGTCCGCCGGATAGCCCCGGTGCATGCTGCGGCCAATTTCCGCCACGGTGAAGGGGCCGAGGTCGCGCTCGTTGTCGTCCAGCTTGCGATAATTCTTCTCAATCCAGGCCTCGAATTCAAAGCGCAGCAGGCGCGAGGCCACCTCGTCGGTGGTGGCATCGGTGATCGGACCTACGCCGAAGAACGGATTGGAGGTGCGCTTGGGCGGCCCGCCTGCCGTGGCCTTGAGCGCTGCCAAACGCTGGGTTTTCAAGTCATCGATCTTCGCCATAGCGCCATCTCCGGTTTTTCCGGGACATTACTATGGGTGATCACGCAAGCTGCGCTCCCCAAATGCGTCATAATCGCAGGGGTTTGCGCCGTTCAGATATTTTGCCGCGTCTGCGCCAGTTCCGCCTGGCCCACGTTAAACGGCATTTCCTCGATTTCAATTGACTGGGTGACGGACGCCCCTTCGGTCACTGTGATCGCGTCGATCACTTGGTCAACCCGGACGTAGGACTGGCTGCCGCGCACCACCGACACCGTCACTGTCTTGGGGATAGTAGGGACAAGGAAAAGCAGGCTTTGCTGCACTGTCACATCCACCTCGCCTTCGGGGAAAGTCGCCGCGATGAACGAGCCCGCCCGCATGCGCCCATAGGATTTATGCGCCATGGACACAAACGGGTCTTCGCCACGCCGGCCCAGTTCGGTAAGCGGGCGATAGACATAAATCGTTCCGGTGTTCTTTGCGCCCTCAAGGCTGTTGGGAATGTAGCGCGCGCCCTCGGCCGCACAGCCCGCAAGTGGCAATGTTAATAACTGAAATACTGACCGACGCGTAATCAAGCCACCCATCAACCGCCCACCGAATCACTGGGGCGATGAGAGGAACAATTTAAGGCCGCAATGGGGCAGCCCATGTGGATAACTTATTCGGTGGCCACCAGCTTGCCGGTAAACATCACGGGGCCTGTCGCCTGGCCCGTCGGCGAACCGCCTTCCGGTTCAAGGCTCACTGCAAACAGCGTGTCATTCAACGCCGCTGGATCGATTTTTCCGAGCGTGCTGGCCGGGATGCGGAATGACGCATCGATCACGCCCAGCGATTGCGGCTTGTCGCGCCCAGCGCCAACCGCCCAGAGCTCATAGGATTTCCCGGGCTGCGGCGGCGCGCCAACCGTGCGCACGCTGATGCTGCCGTTTTTCAAATCAATGGAAGCGAGAAACGCCGGCCCCGGCCCTTCCGCCTGTAGCACCGCTACATAACGCTGGTCCGTGAGCGGCCCCTCCGGTGTACCGAGCGCAATGAAAGCCGCCAATGACGCAGCAATGGCGCTGGCGCCCACCGTGGCAAGGCGCCATGCAGAAGCTTTGCGCTTCCACGACACAACCGTTTCCGAACCCGCCGCGTCCCCGGCAATGGCCTTCATCACCGCGCCCCTTATGCGCGGCGGCGCTTCCACCGGTTCCAGCGCCAGGGCCAGCGGAATAAGCCGCCGCTCCCAGGCCCTCACCATTTCGGCAAACGCAGGGTAGCTGGCCATCAGCGTTTCCGCTTCCTGCCGTTCCACCGGGGGGAGCGAGCCAAGGGCAAATTCGGCCGCCAGTTCTTCCATGTCTTCGGGTTTAGCCATCGAGGCAATCCTTCAGCACTGTAAGGCTCCGCCGCAGCAGGGTCTTGATTGTCGTGGCCGGGCGCTTGTATTGGGCCGCAAGCTCATCCCGGCTCCAACCCTGATAATAGGCCAGAAGCACCATGTCCTGGCGCTCCTCGGGAAGCAGCTTCAGGCATTTCTTGAGTCGGCTGAGGTCCATGGCCAAATCGGCTTCCGGCATCACCGGCACCGAGTCGGCGGCTTCCAGCTCTTCCGCCCGCGCCGACATGCGTTCGGCAAATCGCCGTTTAAGATCAATGGCTTGGTTGCGGGCTATGGCGGCAAGCCAAGCCGTTGGGCGAAGTGAACCCGCCTCGTAGGAAGCGGCTCTCTGCCAAATCTTGATAAAAGCCTCTTGCAGGGCCTCTTCGGCAAGCTCCGGTTTTTTTAAGACACAACGCACAACCGCAAATAGCTTACCCGACGTAATGTCATAAAGGCGGCCAAAAGCCAGCCGGTCGCCAGCAGCGATTCGGGGCAAAAGGCCGTCCAACTCGCTATCTAAGGGTTCAGACAAGGTGCTCATAACCCCATTTACGGCTCATTTCGCCCAATAGTTGCACACTTTCCCTCCAAGATAAACGCCAGATGAACGGAACATTCAGCTTGGGTTCGAGTTTAGCTCCGTATGTTGGGTTCAAGATCGAATACACGAGAGGAAACCACATTATGATCCGCTACACATTCTTCGTACTCACAATCCTCGGATCGGCCGCAACTGCAATTGCTGCCATCACCCCTTCCAGTGACATGCCTTCGGCAAACGCAAAAAACGTCACGGTTATCCATATGAACCAGGCTTTTCCGGTTTACGGCCCCATCGTTGTTGAGCAGTGCGCCGTTGAGAACTGCTCCGACGTTAAGGCCTGATTGAACTGCCCAGCCTAATCCGCTGGGCATCGGAACCGGGGTATGGAATGGCAACTTATATCCCTCCCCTCTCGTAAGGTGGTCATGAACAGACCCCGGTTCCAAAGTTCTTCCCCAAGCAAGATCCCCTGCAATGTCCTGCTTGTTACTCAAAGGCCCCGGCAAAACCGGGGCCTTTTCTTTCGTCCGGGGCCCTTCGGTTTTGAGCCGAATCTAAACGCCAGATGAACGGGCCATTCAGGCTTCATTCCAATCCGGTCGGGTAATTTGTCTTTAACGCTGCACACACCGTCTCTGGAGGAGACAAAAATGAAGACCCTGATCGCCACCGCAACCCTGACCATCATGTTCCTGTCAGTCGGCGCCTTCGCCGGAAATGACACCCACATGGCAACCGTGGCCGAGGCCCCGATCAGCAACGTGACCGTCATCACCAAGAACGGCCAGTGGCCGGTCAAGGGTCAGACCAGTTTCGACGCCTGTTCAGTCAGGCGTTGCCTCGACGCCTAAACCAGTTTCACCCTCAACCTTCGCAAGAGGGCTGAGGGACAGGAGGCAGGTGGAGTGGATTAACAGCCCCCTCTCAAGCCGCTTCATTCTGCTTCCTGTCCCACCTTTCAAATCCGGAGCCTGAAATGTTCAAGACCGTTGCCGCAACCCTGGGAATTCTGCTTCTGGCGTCCACCGCCGGGGAAGCCTCGGTGCGCAGTTTCTTTGCCCCCGTTGTGGATGGCTCCCGCATTGACACCTGCCTGAACGGCAAGGCCGATTGCGGCAAACCCGCTGCCGATGCCTTCTGCGTCAAGGAAGGCTTCACCGAATCCATCCTGTTCCAGCGCGAAGCCGCCAGCGCCACCCGCCAGCTGGGTTCTGACACAATGTGCGAGGGTGAAAGCTGCGTAAGTTTCAGGCGAATCAAGTGCATCGGCCCGGCCGAAACCGCCGAATTGACGCAAAACTGATAACTTGCCGGAAAAGCTTGGAATCCGCCCCGTGATTGTGTAGGGAACCCCAAATCGGGTTTCCTCAAAACATGCCAAAACGTACAGATATAAAATCCATTCTCATCATTGGGGCTGGCCCTATTATTATTGGCCAGGCCTGCGAATTTGATTATTCCGGCACCCAGGCATGCAAGGCGCTGAAGGCTGAGGGCTACCGCATCATCCTGATCAATTCCAATCCGGCCACCATCATGACCGACCCGGATTTGGCCGACGCCACCTACATCGAACCCATCACTCCGGACGTGGTGGCCAAGATCATCGAAAAGGAACGGCCCGATGCGCTGCTTCCCACCATGGGTGGCCAAACCGCGTTGAACACGGCCCTCACCCTCAACAAGATGGGCATCCTCGAAAAATTCGGCGTGGAACTCATCGGCGCCAAGGCCGAAGCCATCGATATGGCGGAAGACCGCGAACTGTTCCGCGAAGCCATGAAACGTATTGGCCTTGAAACCCCGAAGTCCATGCTGGCTAACGCCTCTGATGCAAAGGATGAAGACAAAGCGTCGTTCATCACCGAATCCAATCGCCTGAAATCCGAGGGCGGGGACGTGGCCGCCTTCGAGCGCAAGTGGGCCGACCGCGAACCCGAGCGCCTGAAAAAATACCGTAACCGCGCCATGGTTGAAGCCTTTGAAGCCATGCTCACGATTGGCCTGCCTTGCATCATCCGCCCCTCCTTCACCCTGGGCGGCACCGGCGGCGGCATAGCCTATAACCGCGAGGAATTTTTCGACATCGTCGAATCGGGCCTCGATGCCTCGCCCACCGCCGAAGTGCTGATCGAAGAGTCGGTGCTCGGCTGGAAAGAATATGAAATGGAAGTCGTTCGCGACAGACACGACAACTGCATCATCGTCTGCTCCATCGAGAACGTCGATCCCATGGGCGTGCATACCGGCGATTCCATCACCGTGGCCCCTGCCCTGACCCTGACCGACAAGGAATACCAGATCATGCGCAACGCCTCGATCGCGGTGCTGCGCGAAATCGGCGTTGAAACCGGCGGCTCCAACGTGCAGTTCGGCGTGAACCCTGCCGATGGCCGTCTTGTCGTCATCGAAATGAACCCGCGCGTTTCGCGCTCATCCGCCTTGGCCTCGAAAGCCACCGGCTTCCCCATCGCCAAGATCGCCGCCAAGCTCGCCGTCGGCTACACGCTGGATGAATTGGCCAATGACATCACCGGTGGCGCAACGCCTGCCGCCTTCGAGCCGACCATCGACTACGTCGTCACCAAAATTCCACGCTTTGCCTTTGAGAAATTCCCCGGTTCGCAAGCTATCCTGTCCACCGCCATGAAATCGGTTGGCGAAGTCATGGCCATTGGCCGCACCTTCCAGGAAAGCGTACAGAAGGCCCTTCGCGGCCTCGAAACTGGCCTTAGCGGCTTTGATGAAATTGAGATCCCGGGCCTCGGCGAAGGCGATGACAAGAATGCCATCCGCGCCGCCCTTGGCACGCCCACCCCGGATCGTCTGCTTATTATCGCCCAGGCCTTCCGCCACGGCGCAACAGTTGAGCAGATTTTTGCCTCCTGCAAATACGAGCCCTGGTTCCTCCGCCAGATTGATGAGTTGGTGAAAACCGAGGAAAAGATCCGCACGAACGGCCTGCCCAATGATGCGGTGAATTTCCAGAAGCTCAAGGCCATGGGATTTTCCGATAAGCGCCTTGCGACGTTGATTGGCGTCAAGGAAGACAAGGTCCGCAAGCACCGCCACAAGCTGAACGTGCGTCCCGTGTTCAAGCGCATTGATACCTGCGCGGCGGAATTCGCCTCGCCCACCGCCTACATGTATTCAACCTATGAAACGGGTTTCATCGGCCACAGCGGCAATGAAGCCCAGCCTTCCGATAAGCAGAAGGTCATCATCCTCGGCGGCGGGCCTAACCGCATCGGCCAGGGCATCGAGTTTGATTATTGCTGCTGCCACGCCTGCTTCGCGCTCCATGATGCAGGCTACGAATCCATCATGGTCAATTGCAATCCGGAAACCGTATCAACAGACTACGATACATCAGACCGCCTCTATTTCGAGTCGCTGACAATTGAAGACGTACTCGAAATCATCCACGTTGAGCAATCCAACGGCACCCTGAAAGGCGTAATCGTCCAGTTCGGCGGACAGACGCCATTGAAGCTCGTCGCCAAACTCGAAGAACTCGGTGTTCCCATTCTCGGCACCACGCCCGATGCCATCGATCTTGCCGAAGACCGCGACCGCTTCTCCAAGCTTCTGAAAAAATTGAAACTGCGCCAGCCCGAAAACGGCATCGCCCGCTCCGCCGCCGAGGCCAAGAAGATCGCCAAAAAAATCGGCTTCCCCGTGGTCATCCGCCCATCTTATGTCTTGGGTGGCCGCGCCATGGAAATCGTCCGCGACGATGCCCAGCTCCAGCGCTACATCACCGAGGCCGTGGTCGTCTCCGGCGACAGCCCGGTGCTTATCGACAGCTACCTCTCCAACGCCGTCGAGGTTGACGTTGATGCTATCTGCGATGGCAAGGACGTGTTCATTGCCGGCGTAATGGAACACATTGAGGAAGCGGGCATCCACTCCGGCGACAGTGCCTGTTCGCTCCCGCCCTATTCGCTCAAAGCCCCCATCATCGCCGAGATGGAAGCTCAAACCAAGAAAATGGCGCTGGCTCTGAATGTCGTGGGCCTGATGAACGTGCAATTCGCCATCAAAGATGACCTGGTCTACGTCCTCGAAGTAAACCCGAGAGCCTCGCGCACCGTGCCCTTCGTGGCCAAGGTCGTGGGCATTCCCGTGGCCAAGATTGCCGCCCGCGTCATGGCCGGCGAAAGCCTCGCCAGCTTCAAGCTGGTCAACAGGAAGCTCGCCCATGTCGCTGTAAAGGAAGCGGTTTTCCCCTTCAACCGCTTCCCCGGCGTTGATGTTCTGCTCGGCCCCGAAATGCGCTCGACTGGCGAAGTCATGGGCCTCGACAAAACCTATGACATGGCCTTCGCCAAAAGCCAGCTTGGCGCCGGCATGCGCATTCCCATGTCCGGCACCGTCTTCGTCTCGGTCAACGACCCAGACAAATCAAAAATCCTTCCCGCCATCCGCAAGCTGGTGGACCTGGGCTTTGTCATCAAGGCAACTGGCGGCACCCAGCAATTCTTTGAAAGCAAGGGCATTCCCTCCACCAAGATCAACAAGGTCCTGGAAGGCCGGCCCCATGTGGTGGACGCCATCAAGAACGGCGAAATTCAACTCGTGCTGAACACTACGGAATCAAAAGCCTCGGAATCGGATTCAAAATCCATCCGCCAGACCGCCATGCTGCAAAAGGTGCCCTACTACACCACCCTGCCCGGCATCCTCGCCGCAACCAAAGCCATCGCCGCCCAAAAGGCCGATACAATTCAGGTCCGCCCTCTGCAGGATTACTTCAGGTAATACGGCACTTTGGCTGCCTAAGATCAGATTAAATACTCTTGCCGGGGTTAAGCCGCGCTTAAGCACGAATCTGGAGAAACGAAGCGTGGATGGTCCATTATGGACCATATCTTCAGAGCGGACGGCAACCTTAAGCTGCCCTTTACATCTAAAGCCCAGCGTAATCTCATGAAAGTACGGGGATACCATAACACGCGACGGGCGATCAGATGAACATCCGCACCCGCCTCATGCTTCTGGTGCTACTGGCCACATTGTTGCCAGCGGCCCTCATCGGCCTCCGCTTCATCCAGGACCGTGCCGAAAATGTTGAAATGGCCAAGCAGCATCTTGAAGGAGCCGCCAACAGTCTCGCGGTGAGGATCGCCAGCAGCATACAAGGTACCACCCAACTGCATAACGGCTTGGCGCGCGCCAAGGATCTCGACACAAACGACAAGTTGGCCTGTTCTTCCTTTTTGTCCGATGTCCGGGAAGCCAATCCGCAATATACCGGCATACTGACGATCACCCCGGACGGCCAGCTCTTTTGCGATTCTCTGCTGACCGGGCGCACACTTGATCTTCGGGATCGGGGTTATTTTAAACAGGCCCTGGTCACCACGAAAGGCGTGACTCTGGAGCCGGTCTTCGGGAAACTGACAGGCATCGCGGTTCTCCAGATTGCCTATCCGGCCCGCTCGGAATCCGGCGCCTTGAAGTTCGTCCTTCTTGCATCACTGAACCTGGATAATCTGGTGAAGCAATTCATGAGCGAAAATCCCCAGGCGAAGTTTGAGATTGCGCTCACCGATAACGAGGGGAAGGCTCTCGTCGGGCAGCCGTCTGAGCGATGGAAGGACCGCATCGGCCAATCAATTGCCGATACGAACTTGTTCCGGTTTTCGGATGCAAATCCCCGAGGCAGTGTGAATGACATAACGGGCCTTGACGGAAGCCAGCAAGTCTGGGCTTTCGCCGGAGTTCCCGAAGTCACGGCGGCCGGACTGCACGTGATGGTCGGAACGGCGCGGGACAACCTTTTGAGGGGCCCTAACCAACGCTTTTTCCAGAATCTTTCACTCCTTCTGGTGTCTTCTCTCGTGTTGTTTGCAGGCATCTGGTGGATGGCCCATCTTGGCATTCGAAGGCCCACGCGAAGCATCGCGTTGATGGTAGAAAAACTTGGCAGCGGCGATTTGGGGGCGCGCATCGTACCGCCCTTTCCGCGAGGCGAGATCGGCGGGCTTATGTCCACCCTGAACAGCACGGCAGCGGCCCTGGAACGTCAGCGCACCGATATCGTCGATCTCAATGCAAAACTCACGGCCCGCGAGGCCGAACTCAGCAATCAATACCTCATCAGCGAATCCGCGATGAACAACATGTCTCAGGGCTTGTGCATGTTCGACGCCGATAAGCGGCTGGTTATCTGCAATCGCCGCTTCATCGATCTCTATCAACTGAAGGAAGAGCATACCAGGCCGGGAACACTGCTCACCGACATCCTCGCCTATCGCGTGCAAACCGGCAGCTATAGCAAGAATTCCGAAAGCTATTTTGGCGGGCGCCTTGACATGGTGGCCCAAAACCAGCATCAGATCGATATTGTCGAACAGGAAGATGGCCGGACCATCGAGATTGTTTTTGACCCACTTCCCGGAGGAGGCTGGGTTGCCACCCATGAGGACATTACTGCACGGCGCCAGGCGGAGGCGCGCGTCGTCTACCTCGCAAGTCATGATTCCTTGACTGATTTACCCAACCGCACGCTCTTCCGCGCCCGGCTGGAAGCCGCATTGGTCGGAGTTGCCAAAGGGGGCAGCCTCGCCGTCCACAGCATCGATCTCGACCGCTTCAAGGACGTCAACGACACACTGGGTCATCCAGTTGGGGATATTCTCCTTCAGGAAGTGGCCAGGCGCCTGCAGGCCGAGATCCGGGATGGAGATCTCGTAGCCAGATTGGGTGGCGATGAGTTCGCCATTATTCAAATGAACATTGACCGGCCGGAAGCTTCAAGTGACCTGGCTCAGCGTCTCATTCAAATTATCGCAGCGCCTTATCTTATTGATGGCAATAGCATCTTGGTTGGCGCCAGCATCGGGGTGACCATCGCACCGGCCGATGGGCTGGACGTTGACCAGTTGCTGAAGAGTGCTGACATGGCTCTCTACCGCGCCAAATCACAAGGCAGGGGGACGTTCTCATTCTTCGAACAGGAAATGGACATTCGCCTTCAGGCGCGGCGTCTGCTTGAGAAGGATTTGCGCGGGGCGCTGGGGGCCGGTGAGTTCGAGGTTTATTATCAGCCGCTGTTCAACATTGCCGCTGGAAGGATATCCGGGTTCGAGGCCCTTCTCCGCTGGCACCATCCCACGCGCGGCATGGTCCCCCCGGATGAGTTCATTCCCTTAGCCGAGGAAACCGGTCTGATTGTCCAGATCGGCGACTGGGTTTTGCGCCAGGCTTGCGCGGAGGCGGCTCACTGGCCGCCTGCGATCACGGTGGCGGTCAATCTTTCCTCCGTCCAGTTCAAAAGGCGGGGTCTCTACGACTCCGTATCGGGAGCCTTGGCCGTAAGTGGCCTGTCACCCGAACGGCTCGAACTCGAAATTACGGAGACGATACTGCTCCAAGAGAGCGAGTTCACCTTGGCAAAGCTGCATAAGTTTCGCTCGCTTGGCATCCGCATTGCCCTTGACGATTTTGGGACCGGCTATTCCAGTCTGAGCTATCTCCGCAGCTTTCCCTTCGACAAGATCAAGATAGACCGGTCGTTTGTAAAGAATCTTTCATCGGGCAAGGATGCAAGTGCGATCGTCCGCACTGTCACCAGATTGGCACAGGATCTCGGCATGAGTACCACAGCTGAGGGCGTTGAGACCAAGGAGGATTTGGATTTCCTCCGCGAAATTGGTTGCACTGAAATCCAGGGGTACTTGATCAGTCCGGCTGTAACAGCACTTGCAGCGCAAGGGCTGCTCATGAAGTTTAGCGGCAGCACTTCCGAAACTGCCAAGTCCGCTGGACCTCCGCAGCGTTTAAGACGCAAGGCTTAGCTTTCTTCAGGCTAGCTTCAGGTAACGCCGCGTTTCACCGCCGCCGCGACCAGCTCCGCATTGCTTCGCGCAATTCGCCCATCCGGCAGGAACCCGCCATCTTCAAAACCAATGCGCTGGTCTAGCCTCAGCCTTAGCGCCTCCGCGTGCAGCACCCATTTGCTGTGGTCAAAGCCATGGAGTTGGCGCGGCAGTTTGCTCCTGGCCCCATCGAGCACGGCGATGATCCCATGTGCCACGCGAAGTGCGGTGGCACGCTCCTGTTCGTCAATTTCGATCAGCACCCGCAAACAGGAGCCCGCCTCCGGCAGCGCCACGTAACGTTCCGCATCTGCCACCGTAGCCAATCCCGCTTCAATGCCGATACTCCGCTTCAGCATGAGCCGGATCACCTCCGGCGCATCCACTTCGCTGAGATTCACAGAGACATAATTCGGCAAAACGTTCCACGCCTGAAAAGCCCGCTGCCGGGCCGCGGCATCGGCCAAGATTCCCTCCCGCGTCGAGATGCCAACAGGCACCCCCGGCACACCGGCCCGAATCGCCTTGAGGGCGGCACCAACATCTTCCGCCGCGAAACTCTCGACGCCGCTAGCATCGCGCGGATGGACATGAAATTCGTTGGCGCCAGCCGCCAAACAGGCCGCCGCATCGCCCGCCAGCGCCTCAGGCGTCACAGGAACCGCCGGGCTATAATCATGCCCGCGGGCACCGTTGAGGCAAACTTGCAACATGCCGAAAAGGTTAAGATTGCCGTGGCCGGCGGTCAAGTATCCCGCCATACAGCCCAAAAACCCAATATAATCATCATACTGACCATTCCGATGACGCCCCTTGAATCTGGGGCTTTTTTGGGCCATCTTACCCCATACCCGGTCGCTAGCGCGCAAAGTGCTTGGCCGGGTCTAGTTTTTCACCCAACTGATTGAAATCTGGACGAAGACGATGGAAAAAGTACCAATGACGCTGGACGGCCATGCCAAGATGATGGATGAGATCAAGCATCTCAAAACCGTCGAGCGCCCCCGCATCATTCGTTTGATCGAAGAAGCGCGCGCCCATGGCGACCTCTCCGAGAACGCCGAATACCATGCCGCCAAGGAGCAGCAGGGCTGGACTGAAGCGCGCGTCAGCGAGCTTGAGGACAAGATCAGCCGTGCCGAGCTCATTGATATTTCAAAGCTCTCCGGCGACACCGTGAAATTCGGCGCCAAGGTCACCCTTGTGGATGAGGACAGCGAGGACGAGTCCTCCTACCAGATCGTCGGCGAATTCGAAGCCGATGTGAAGAAGGGCAAGATCTCCATTTCATCGCCCATCGCGCGCGCCATCATCGGCAAGAAAAAGGGCGACAGCGTCGAGGTCAACACCCCCGGCGGCGGCAAGTCCTACGAAATCCTGAAAGTGAAGTGGGCGTAAAAACCCACTTGCCTTCACGTGCGTAAACGCACACAAAAATGAAATGCGCGCCACGTCCTTTAATGATTTCCGCAAGAACGTTTCAGCCAACCTCGATAAGGTGAATGACGATTGCGAGCCTTTGATCATAACAAGGAGCAACGGTAAGCCCGCCGCAGTTCTAATATCAATTGACCATTTTGCTTCGTTTGAGAAAGCTATGGCCAAAACTTTTCCCGTATCTGTCATCCCGTCGAAAGACGGAACCCAGACTTGAGACAAACCACACTTTCTAAAATTATTTCGTCATTCCGGCGCACGCCGGAATCTCGTTCAAGTGTGGCCCCGGCTTTCGCCGGGGTGACAAATGTTAGTTGGCAGCCAGCGCCTTCTTCACCCCGTCCGTAATCTTCGGCCCCAAGGGCTTCGCCTGGGTTGAAAACCAGTCGATGAATTTCCCGTCGCGCCCGAACAGGTACTTGTGGAAGTTCCACTTGGGCCTGCCCGCGTCTCCCGCCATCTCGCCCGCCCACTTGTAAAGTGGATCAGCGCCCTCGCCTTTCACCACGAGTTTGTCGCTGAGCGGAAACGTCACCCCGTAGTTGATCTTGCAGAACGAGGCGATCTCGCCCGCCGTCCCCGGCTCCTGCGCGCCAAAATCATTGGAGGGCACGCCCACAACCACAAGCCCCTTGTCCCTGTTGGCCAGCCACAATTGCTCAAGCCCCTCATACTGCCCGGTGTAGCCGCATTCGGAAGCAGTGTTCACCAGCAGCACAACCTTGCCCTTGAACTGCGAAAGCGGCAGCGGCTTTCCATCAATGCCTTGCAATGTAAAATCATGGAGCGTTTTGGTTTCAGCGGTCATTTCAATTCCTTCACGGTCAGCGGAAGCATTTCATTTTTTAGGAGAGATCACATGCCGCGCTCCAAACAGTACCAGCCCCGCAACCAGCCCCCAGAACGCCGAGCCCACGCCGAAGAATGTTATGCCCGATGCGGTAACCAGAAACGTGATCAGCGCGCTTTCGATATCGCGCGCCTCTTTCAGCATGGCCACAACACTGCCCATCAACGGTGAAAACAACGCGAGTCCCGCAATGGTGGTGATCAGCGCTGCGGGCAAGCTGCCAAGCACCTGCACGAACAGCGCCGCCGCCAGCCCAACCGCCACATACAAAACAAGATACGGCCAGGCCACCAGCCAGCGCTTCGCCGGGTCTTCATGCGTGTCAGGCCCCGTCACCAATGATGCGGTAATCGCCGCGAGGTTGATCGCGTGGCTGCCGAAGGGTGCGGCCACCATGGAGGCAAATCCCGTGGTGAGCAGGCACGAGGTCACCGGTGGCTCATAGCCCCCTGCCCGCAAGACTGCGAAGCCGGGAAGATTCTGCGATGCCATGGTCACCAGAAACAGCGGTACCCCCAAACTCAATATCGCCGCCCCATCAAACTGCGGTGTGGTCCATTCGAGCCGCGTCCATCCGACGGTGCAGCAGTCGCCCGCGAATGATCCCGCAAACGCCGCCATGGCAACCCCCAGCACCACAACAACGGGAACCGCATACAGCGGAAAGCTCAAACGCAAACCGAAGAACACGATGATCAGCGGCAACACGAACAGCGGCATGGAAAGCGCCGCCGCCGGAACCCCCAGCGTATATTTGAGCAACACGCCGGCCAGCATGGCCGCCGCAATGGGCGCCGGTATCTGCGCGATGGCGCGCGCTAAGGGCTTGATCAGCGCCGTGAGGCACATCAGCAGCCCGGCCACCACAAAGGCCCCCAGCGCGTTCTCGTAACTGATCCCTGAAGCGCTCGTGGCAATGAGCGCCGCCCCCGGCGTCGACCAGGCGGTGATGATCGGCATCCGGTGGGTCCACGACAGGTAGAGCGTGGTTGCCGCCATGCCAAAGCACAAAACCGCCGCCCATGAAGCCTGCTGCGAAGGCGTGGCGCCCACCGCTTGCGCCGCCTGCATGATGAGCAGGATGGTGGAGGCAAAACCCACCACCACGGCGGTGGCCGCCGAGGAAATGATGCTGAACCAGCCGCTCCGCAACACCGCCACGTCGCTCATTTCAGGGGAACTCCTGGCTCGTATTTTGACACCCGCATGATTATCGTGGTTTTCACGTGGTCCACATTGGGGTCCGCCGTCAAAGTCTTGATGATGAAGTCCTGCAGCTCGGCCAGATCGCTTCCCATGCAGCGCAAGATAAAGTCCGCCTCGCCCGAAATGGCATAGGCCTCGCGCACCAGCGGCCAGTCCGTCACTTTCGCCTCGAAGGCCCGGAGCTCAACCTCGTTCTGGCTCTTCAGCCCCACCATGGCAAAGAGCTGCACGTCAAAGCCCAGCTTCTGTGCATCCAGCAAAGCCCGGTAACCCGCGATATAGCCCTTCTGCTCCAGCACCTGTACACGCCTGAGGCAGGGCGGCGGCGACAGGCCAATCCGCGAGGCCAGCTCCACATTGCTCAGCCGCCCGTTCCTTTGCAGCTCACGGAGAATCTTCCAATCGGTTAAATCGAGGGTTGTGGCGCGTTTCATGGCCATTTGTGCAACAATATTGCGTGAATCTGCAAGCGGTCTGTTAAGAAGCGGGGGTTGCGGACTTGTTCTGGGGCCCAAATGAGCTATGTTACTAGCTCATAGCAACCCGGAGCCCGAAGATGTCCGCCCGCCACGCCCGCGTCCTGATCCTCGGTTCAGGCCCTGCGGGTTATACTGCTGCAATATACGCCGCCCGCGCCATGCTGAAGCCAATGCTTGTTCAAGGCATCCAGCCCGGCGGCCAGCTCACCATCACTACCGATGTTGAGAACTACCCGGGCTTTGCCAAAGTCATCCAGGGCCCATGGCTGATGGAGGAAATGAAGGCCCAGGCCGAGCATGTCGGCACCGAAGTGATTTCCGACACAATCACCGAAGTCCGCCTGAAGGACAAGCCCATCTGGCTGAAAGGCGACAGCGGCCAGGTCTATACCTGCGACGCGCTGATCATCTGCACCGGCGCCCAGGCCAAGTGGCTGGACCTGCCCTCGGAGCATCACTTCAAGGGTTTCGGCGTCTCCGCCTGCGCCACCTGCGATGGCTTCTTTTATCGCGATAAAAAAGTATTGGTCATCGGCGGCGGCAACACCGCCGTCGAAGAAGCCCTTTTCCTTACCAATTTCGCCAGCGAAGTCACCGTGGTTCACCGCCGCAATGAATTCAAGGCCGAGCGCATTTTGCAGAACCGGCTCTTCGCCCATCCGAAGATCAAGGTCATATGGGACTCAGAACTTGCCGATGTCATCGGCACCAGCAATCCCAAGGGCGTCACCGGCGCGCTGTTGAAGAATGTCAAGACGGGAGCCGTGCAGGAAGTTGCCGCCGATGGCGTCTTCATTGCCATCGGCCATAAGCCCGCCACCGAATTGTTCGAAGGCCAGTTGCCCTTCAAACAGGGCGGCTATCTCATCGTCGCAAACAATTCCATGGCCACAGGCATCCCCGGCGTCTATGCGGCGGGCGATGTCACCGATGACATTTACCGCCAGGCCGTAACGGCTGCTGGCATGGGCTGCATGGCGGCCCTCGAAGTGGAAAAATATCTCCATGCAAGCGAGCAAGTCCGCAAGGCAGCCGAGTAGCTGCCATGGATTGGGACAAGCTCAGGATCTTTCACGCCGTTGCGGATGCAGGTAGTTTTACCCATGCAGGCCATGAGCTTGCCCTGTCGCAGTCCGCCGTCAGCCGCCAGATCAGCGCTCTTGAGACAGACCTCAACGTGCCGCTGTTTCATCGCCATGCCCGCGGCCTGATCCTCACCGAGCAAGGCGAGGTGCTGTACCGCACTGCCCATGATGTGTTCACCAAGCTGGCCGCCGCCAAAACCCGCCTGATGGATTCCAAGGAAAAGCCTTCCGGCGAGTTGCGCATCACCACAACGGTGGGCCTGGGCTCCGTCTGGCTCACGCCGCGCATCAAGGAATTCACCGAACTCTATCCGCAAATCAGCGTCACACTTTTGCTGGAAGACCGTGAACTCGATCTCTCCATGCGCGAGGCCGATGTGGCCATAAGGTTGCGCAGGCCAACTCAGCCCGATCTCATCCAGCGCAAGCTTTTCGTCGTGCATCACCATGTCTATGCCTCGCCCGACTACATCAAGAAATACGGCATTCCAAAGTCCATCGAGGATCTGGACAAGCACAAGATCCTGACCTTCGGCCAGGCCCCCGGCTATTTGACGACAATCAATTGGCTGGAGCGCGCCGGCCGCGCTGAGGACAATCCACGCCCCGTGGCGCTGCGCGTCAACAACGCCTATGGCCTCCGCCGCGCCGTCCAGGCCGGTGTCGGCATTGCCTCCATTGCCGATTACATGGTCACTTCAGACAACAACCTGGTGCAGATTGATCTCCCCATCGAGCTCCCGGAGTTCGACAGCTACTTCGTCTATCCCGAAGAGCTTAAGGAAACCAAACGCATCACCGCCTTCCGCGATTTTATCGTCGCAAAAGCGAAGGAATGGAGCTTCTGAGTTCTTCTGCCGAGCGCAAGCCCTCAAATTCTCATTATCGCCGTGCTTGACACGGCCATCTTCCTTTTTGCCAAGAAGATGCCCGCATCAAGTGCGGGCAAGATGACAGGGGATGCAATGATCGTGTTAGTGAAAAGTCAGCGTCTAGCGCCACACCAGTGGCGCCAAACTCAACACCAGCAGCACCGCCATTGAGATATTGAATATCCGCAGGAAGGTGGGCTGCTGGAGAAAGTTGCGCAGCAGCGTACCGAACATGGCCCACAGCCCGATCGTCGGAAAATTCACCACCTCGCACACCAGCGCCACGATCAGCACCGGCCACAGGCTGCCGTTGCCCGGCGTATAGGTTGCAATGGCGCTGATCGTGATCACCCACGCCTTGGGGTTCACCCACTGGAAAAGTGCGGCCTGCAAAAACGTCAGGGGCGAGCCCGACGCCTTGCCCTCGCCCACTGGCCCGGAATTGGCAATCTTCCAGGCAAGCCACAGCATGTACGCGCCCCCGCCATAGCGCATGATCTCATAGGTTGCCGGAAACCGCTCGAACACCTGGCCAAGGCCCAGGCCGAGAACGAGGATCATGAAACTGAAGCCAATGGTGATTCCCAGCATGTGCGGAATGCTGCGCTGGAAACCGTAGTTCACGCCCGATGCCAGAAGCATCACGTTGTTCGGCCCCGGCGTCACCGACATGACGAAGGCAAAGATCACGAGGGGCATAAATAGGTCAATGGCCATGACCCGGCATGCCATACCGCAATGCGAAATGCAAAAATGAATGGCAGGTGCGCATGAAAGGCTCACATGGCACCCATGAGGAAGTGCGGCTTGTTGGGCAGGACGTTCCCCTGCATTGTCCGCCGCGGATGCTCCCACAATGGGCGTTCGAATGCGGAAGATGCGCTCTCCCCTTGTGCCTTCCGCAGCCGGTTTCAAATCATGCCTGCGCATGGCTTGGGATCATACCCGACCAGGGTAGCCTCACTATAAAGACCGGATTATTTCCGGTCTTTTTTTATGGCCTACATGTAGAGCGGCTCTTTCTCCAATCCGGTGTAAAGGCTGGCCACGAATTCCCCATAGCCGTTGAAAAGTTGCGTCGGCACCCGCTCGCCCGTTCCCAGAACTTCTTCCATGGCCTGGCTCCAGCGCGGATGCGAAACCTCCGGGTTCACATTGGCCCAGAAGCCATACTCGGAAGACTGGATGGCCTCCCACATGCCAATGGGCCGCTCCGCCACAAAACTGATCTTCACAATGCCCTTGATCGATTTGAAGCCATATTTCCACGGCAGGTGCAGGCGCAGCGGCGATCCCATGCTCTTCGGCAGCGGCTTGCCATAGGCCCCTGTCACCAGAAAGCTTAGGTCATTCATAGCCTCAGCCATGGTGAGACCCTCCACATAGGGCCAGGGATAGCTGCTGAACAATCCCGGCTGCTGGCCAACCGCAATCGCCGGCATGTTGAATGTCTCGAAGCGCACGAACTTGGCCCCGGCCTTTGGCTGGGCCAGCTCAACCAGCGACTTCAGCGTAAAGCCCGTCCACGGCACAACCATCGACCACGCCTCAACACAGCGGTGGCGATAGATGCGTTCTTCGAGTTGCACCTTCTTCAGAAGCTCATCAATGGCCAGCGTTTGGGGTGCTTCCACCTCACCGTCAATCACAACGCTCCAAGGCCGGATGGGCAAGGCTTCGGCGGTCTCAGCAATCTGCTTCGACGTACCGAACTCATAATAGTTGTTGTAGGTCCGGTTGATCTCCAGCGGCGTAACCGAGCGGCCCGCATCCGCATAGGCGGCATTGAGCTTGGCCGGATAAAGGCCAGCCGACGGGTCATCCTCGGCCCGCGCCACGCCCGCCGAAAAGACCGCAGCCGCGCCAGCCGCCGTTCCCATGAAGGCCCGGCGGTTAAGAAACATATCCTCCGGCGTCACCCGTGACTCGGCTATTTCCCAGCCCTTGCGTTGCTTGATCAACATATTCCACGCGCTCCTTGTGCTCACCGCATAATAAACAGTAACGGCATATCCCGCAATTCACACCCGTTCACACTCCAGTCATCTGGTCCCGGATTGACCCGCGGGCGGCAGCGCCCCCATACTGAGCTCGGCGCCAAAGCGGATGGAGACTTTCATGACCGAAATTAACCTTGCCCTTAAGCAGCTTTGTGACGCATTCAACGAGCACAACCTCGACAAAATCATGAGTCATTTTGCCGATGATTGCGTCCTGGAAATGCCGCGCGGCAATCATCCCTGGGGGTCACGTTCCGAAGGCCGTGAAAATGTGCGGAAGTCCCTTGCCACGCGCTTCGAAGGGCTGCCGGATGTTCACTATGGCAACGCGCAACACTTTATCGACAAAGGTGCCAACACAGGCATCTCGAAATGGACCCTGACCGGAACCCGCCCTGATGGCCAGCGCATCGAAGTCTGGGGCTGCGACTTCTACACCTTTCGGGAAGGGAAAGTCACCCGCAAGGATTCCTACTGGAAAATAGTGGAATAGAACCAACTTATTCCAAAGATACCTACCCCGCCATCTGCGCCTTTCGCGCCGCCACCACCTGTTCGGCGCTGCGCCCTGCCAGTTCGGCCATGTGATCATGGCTGAACACGAAGGTCCCCACCCCGGCGGTTGCCGAGCGCAACTCGATGATGAGCGAGCCGATTTCCGATTCCGGCAGATGCGCCTTCACCGTGTCCCAGCCCGGCCAGCCCTCGCGCCCGTCAAAGCCCAGCAATTGCCCCCGGTGTCCGGTGACGATCTGGTTCACCCGCGAGGTTGCGTCACTCGGTACATGGATGTGAACCGACACGATGGGTTCCAGCAAGACCGGCGCGCATTGCGGCATGCCCTCGGTCATTGCCAGCCGCGCCGCCAGCTTGAAGGCCATTTCCGATGAATCCACATCATGGTAGGAGCCCTCGGAAAGATTGACGGTGAAATCAACCACCGAAAATCCCAGCGGCCCCTGCACCATCGATTCCCGCACCCCCGCTTCAACCGCCGGAATGTATTGCTTGGGAACCACCCCGCCGGTGATCGTATCGGTGAACACAAAGCCCGAGCCGCGCGGCAGCGGTTTGATTTCCACCGTCACGTCGCCATACTGGCCATGCCCGCCCGATTGCTTCTTGTGCCGCCCGCGAAGCTGCACTGATTTCTTGATCGTCTCCTTGTAGCCGATGCGCCGCGGCTGGGATTTGGCGTGAACCCCGAACTTGCCCTGCAGCCGTTCCAGCGCCACGCGCAAATGCACTTCCCCCTGCCCCCACAGCACCATCTCGTGCGTGTTGGCATTGTGCTCAAGCGACAGTGAAGGATCCTCTTCAATCAGCTTTGCAATCGACGACGTGAGCTTCACTTCATCCTTGCGGTCGGTCACCGAAACCGCAACGCCGTAAACTCCCGGCGCCGGCTTCTGCACCGCCAGTTGCTTGGTGGTGCCCTTGATTGTTGAAATGGTCTCGCCCGTGCTGATTTTTTCCAAGCGTCCCAGAGCAACAGTATCACCCAGCGCCGCCTTGGCCAGCTTCGTGGGCGTTGTGCCCAGCATGGAAAACACCCCGGCAACCCGCGCCTCATGGCCACCGGCCCCATACACAACCGCGCCGTCAGGCAATTCACCCGCAAGCACCCGCGCGATGGAAAGCTTTCCGCCGCTCGCCGTGTGAAACGTTTTCAAAACCTGCGCCGTGGCGCCCGCGCCGCTTTTGAGCCCCAGGCGCTTGACCGTAGCTTCCACTGCGGGCGCTTCATGGCGCAATGCTTTAAGCAGGCGGCCAATGCCATTGCCGTGCTCGGCCGAACCAAAGAACACCGGCGTCACCTGCCCCTCGGCCAGCTCGCGAGCAAGATCGGCGAAAACCCGGTCGCGCGGCGGCTCAATGTCGGCCAGCAACTGCTCGAGCAATTCATCATCATGGTCCGCCAGCTTTTCGAGCATGGCAAAGCGCTCGTTCTTCTCCGCCGGCTTCATCTCGGCCGGAATCTCAATCACCGTGCTTTCCGCATGCTCGCGGTAAACATAGGCCCGCTCGAGCGCCAGGTCGACAAAGCCGGTCACGATGCCGTTGGTCCAGATCGGCAGCTGCCGCAGCACCAGCGGTTTGCTGCTGGCGGGCTGCATGAATTCCAGCACCGCATGCGGCGTCGTGCTCGAATGATCAATCTTGTTGATGAATACAACGCGCGGCATGTCGATCTCATCAAGCCGCTTGAGAATGAGCTGCAGGGCGGGAATTTTTTTCTCGTCCGCCTCGCAAACCACCACCGCCACGTCGCAGCCGATCAGCGCCGCACCGATGTCCTGGTTGAATTCAATGGAGCCCGGGCAATCGAGAAATGTGTAGCGCTCGCCGAGGTAGTCCGTCGTGGCCACATTGAGCTCAACGCTCATGCCGTGGCCGCGCGCTTCCGGTGACGCATCGCCTATGGTTGATTTTTCGGAGATTTTGCCCTGCCGCCGCGTGGCGCCAGTGCGAAAGAGAATGGCTTCGAGAAGAGTTGTCTTGCCGCTGAGATAGGGGCCCACGAGCGCCACACAACGCGAGCCCTGGGTCCTTCTGCCGAGGTTGGAGTCCATGTTCGATCCTCCCAAACTGTCAAGGACCGTCCGCGTGCGGGGTGAGAGGCCCCGTCTTTGGGCGCATCCGACGTTCCCATGCTTGCTCTAATTAAGATCATTGGCAAGAGGCAAGTTTTGTAGTTTAGACTTGCGGCATGGACAGCACTGCCGCGCTCAGGCAACGCATTTATGAAATGCTGATGGAAAGCCGCTTCTGGCCGCCCGGCCAGATGCAGGCCTATCAGCGCAGCCAGCTTGCGCAATTGCTCAGGCATGCAAAATCGACCGTGCCATTCTACAAAACGCGGCTTGATGCCGTTTTTGACATGAATGGCAACATCAATTGGAGCCGCTGGCACGAAATCCCCATCGTCACCCGCGCCGAACTCCGCGAACACCGCACCGAATTGCTGGCGCGGGAACTTCCGCCAGGCCATGGCCCGACCAAGGATTTCAGTACCTCCGGTTCATCCGGCGTTCCCGTCACGGTCACAGCCACGGCCATTGCCAGTGCGGCGCAATCGGCTGCGACACAGCGCATGCGAACCCTGCACAAGGTGGATGCGTCCAAAAATTTCGCCACTTTCGTTTTTCCCCACGAACTCAAGGGGCAAATTTTCAAAGATGGCAGCACGCCCGCCTGGTCTTTTGAATTGCAGGACGGCGGCACAAAAAACATCAGGATAAACCTCTTTCTGTCCGATGCCAGAAAGCTGGAAATTCTGGTCCGCGAGGAAGTTGGCTCGCTCACCCACCTCCCCAACACCGCCGAAATCCTGGCCTATGAAAACAACAAGCTGGGCAAACCGCTGCGCCTCGAGTCATTCCTCTTTTACGGCCAGCACGTCAGCGCTGAGCAGCGCCAGAAAGTGGCGGAAAGTTTTGGCGCGCGCTGCATCAGCATATACAGTTCGAAGGAGGCGGGCCTCATGGCCTGCCAGTGCCCGGCCCATAATCACTTTCACATCGACAGCGAACAGGTTCTTCTCGAAGTGCTGAACGAGCGCGATCTTCCGTGTGCGCCGGGTGAATCCGGGCGCGTGGTGGTCACCCCGCTCTACAGCACCGCCCAGCCCCTGATCCGCTATGAACAGGGCGATCTCGCCACCCTTGGCCCGGCCTGTGACTGCGGCAGCGAACTGCCAGTCCTGCAGCGTATTGACGGCCGCCAGGACCCAATCTTCCGCTTCCCCGACCGGCTGGGCAGCGAAGTGCTGATCGACAAATCCATGCTGCAGGAAACCTTGCGCGCCGCCGCCATTCAAATGGCCCAGACCAGGGAACTGAAATTCGAGATCCGCTATGTCGCTGACGCCGATGCCACGCCCGGCGCCAAGTCAAAAATCAACAAGCACCTGCGCCAGGTGCTTCATCCCAAGCTGAGTTTTGAATACAAGAGGCTGGCTGAAATCCCGCGCAATGCCGGCGGCAAGCAGCAGCGCTTCGTCTGCGAGTTTGCCTGATGGGCGAGCTGCAAACGAAAATTTTCGATATGCTCACGCAAATTCAGGATTGGCCGCCGGATAAGCCTCTTGCCTATCAGCGCGGCCAGTTCAGCCAGCTAATCGATCTCGAGCTTCGCTTTGTTCCCGCCCATGCCTGCAGGCAGGTGAATCCGGAACCGATTGATGGCCGCATATGTCAGATCATTCATCCTGGAAAGGGAAAATCGTGCAGTTAAAGTGCCCAGTTTGCAATTACTCTGGCTCCTTCTTCAAGCCAGCCGGAACCGCTAAGACCGAGGCTGGGCGGAGAAAACTGCGGGCCTGCCCCAATTGCAATTCCGATGAGTGGTCAAGGCTGGTTGCCGCCTGGATACTGGAAAAAGTGCGCCTGCCGCGGCAGGCCCGCATTCTAACCCTCAGTTCGCCGCTGGCCCTCCGCGGCGCTCTCGTCAAGCTCCCCGGCGTCTCCCTTGTCGACGCTGAAACCGCCGACCTTACGGGCGGGGCCTTTGCCCGTGACGCATTCGACTTGGTCGTGATTGGCGAAAATTGGACCTACGAGTCGCGCGATATTTCCATCACCATCAAGCTTCATGGCGTGCTGCGCGACAAGGGCTGGCTGGTGGTGCTGCCGTTCAGCAGCGAGGATGCCCAGCACAAAATGCAGCAACTGAACCAGTTGGGCTTTTCCTCGATAACTGATCCTGGAATCCAGCCGGAACCCATTGCGGTTGATCCCCAGCAGGCATTTCTCGCAGCACAGAAAGTCCCGGCCCGCCCTGCGGAAAAAAAGCCCCCGGAAATTCCCGCTGATGAAAACCGCCTTATCTGGTACCGTGAAGAGGGCCCTGCGCCGGAAATACGCCCGGCACCCCTTGCCCGGGAGTGGATGGATGCAACCCCGGAAAAATTCGCCTACCGCTGCCTTCCCCTGAACATAGCCAACGGCCAGGGCTGGGAAATGTTGAATGGCCACGGTTTCACCGCGACATGGAACGGCAGTGGCGCTATGGATGCCATCAAGATTGTTCCCGATGAGGAAACTGCGCCGGCAACTGCCATGAGTCATTTCGGCTCAGGCATCATGACGTTCGGCGTCCGGGGGTTGTTCCGCACCCCGGAAGGAATTGATCTCTGCGTCACCGGCCCGGTCAATAGGCCAAAGGCTGGAATCCAGGCCTTGACCGGGATTATTGAAACGGACTGGTCCGAATTTGGCTTCACCATGAACTGGATCTTCACCGACAAGGACCGCCCCGTGCGATTTGAGAAAGGCGAGCCGTTCTGCATGATTTATCCTGTTCCAAGGGGCCTTGCGGAATCCATGGATGCCGTCATCGTTCGCGGCGAGGCCGATTCCGACCTCTGGCGAAAACACATGGCCCATCGCATGAGCCGCCTTGATTTCAACAAGGCGCTGAAAGTCCAAAGCTCTCCGGCCCAGGCGAAGGGCTGGCAGCGCTCCTACTTTGTAGGCCCTGATGAACAGCCCAAGCCTGAGCATCGCACCAAGGTAAAGCTCAAGCCATTTCGCGAAATCTCATGATCCACCCAGGAAAAATCCAAGTGACCGCCAATTCCAGCTAAGGGGATTTTATCAAGCCGGCTGTCAGAAAAACTTTGTGGCCATGCCGGCGATCACCTGTGCTGGAACGGCGTTTCTGAATTCGACGTTTTGTTCTGCCAGCAGCAAAGCATGTTCACGCATGGCGGAAGACGCGGTGACCCGGTCAATCGCCTCGGAAAGCACGCTTGCATTTATATCCATATATCTTGCGGAAATTCCGGCGCCCGCTTTGACAATGGCATTCGCGTTGAACCAGTTTTCTTCGTGGCTGTGGAGCAGAACCTGCGGAACACCGGCTAAAACTGCCGCAGTCGCAAAACCCAATCCTCCCTTGTGAACCGCCACCGCCTTGCCGGACATGTCGTCACGAAGTCTCAAGGGACTGGTGGAAAGATGGACGCGTGAGCCTTCGAATTTTTTGATTATCCGGCGCAGTGGTGAACCGAAATATGCCATCGTGATGGTGCTTGCTCCCAGCAAGCCATCAAGTACCTTGTCATGAAGCTGCGTGTCCTCGTGAAAATAGGCAATGCCGTCTGATGCGGTGGCAAAAGGTATGGGCGAGCCTCCGGGAATTTCAACACCCAGATAGGGTTGCTGCCGGTAGGACCTGTAGGGATCAAAGATTGGGATCGTTGCAAGGCCGTAAGCGTCGGCTTCGTTCAATTGCGGCAGCCGTTCAATAGGCCGCGCCCCAATTTTCACAAGGTCCTTGTTCAATCTGTCGATGATCTCCGGTTCGCTGGCATAAAGCTTGCGGTCCAGCTTTGCTACGGGCGGAAAGCTGGCCATTTCCGACGGAGGCATCGTATATCCGCTGCCCGCTGCCAGCAGCGGCCATCGCCCGCGCGCAAAGAGATTAAGGCCAGGCGCATAGTCGGTAATGATAAGATGTGGATTGAAACCGCGGATTATTTTCTCCCATCCTGCCAGCCGCGAGGCAAACGCCCCTTCTTCAATCATCAGCCTTTCAGAAACATGTTCGCCATAGGTCTCCCGGTTTTGTATTTTTTTGCCGCGACCCAAGCGTTGCGGTTCGGGCGCTGCAATAACCGAAAGGTGCGGCAATCCGGCAGCAATGCCATGTTGAGGCGTCTTAAAGGCAAATAGAAACTCGCAGGACTGAGAGCTGCCAATGTATCTGGCGATTTCTCTCAAAATGACAATATGCGCGAAGCCTCCGCCAAATTCCCAGCCCAACAGAACGCGGCGCGTCATCTGGCAGTTACCAACAAGAAAACCGGCCCAGCTCCAAATTTCGCCCCAGCTGAAACCATAATGTAACATTCCAAATAAAAAGGGGGCAAACGCCCCCTTAAACACCAAACAAATAAATTACACCCGTCGTTCCATTACGATCCGTTACTAGTAAGAGTAAGGTGGTGGTGATGGAGGTGGTGGCGATGGGCACTGAGTAACCTCTGGATCACAGGGCCCTTCGTCCAACTCACCGCCGCCAATCTTGTCGCTGCCCAAAACACCGGCGTTGAAGATGTCGAAGAAGCGCAGGCGCGGGTCATCCTCACGGTGACGCCGGATCAGGCTCTTGTCTTCGCCGCCGAAATACAGGCTGATGCCGGCCATGACCGAACTGAAGCCATCTTCGCCAATACGGCCGTCAACGGTGAGCGAGGCAGGAATTCCCGTGTCGCCCATAAACCATTCAAGTCCGGCACGGGCCGACTCAAATCCGGCAACCGTGCTGGCGCCAACCTGCAGGCGCAGGTTGTCAGTCGCGTAGAGGGCCACGTCGCCAACCGCATAGAATTCACTGCCAGCGCCATTGCTGATATCCATGTAGCCGCCAACCGCCTCGATCGAGATGTTGTCGAGATACAGTTCAGCTTCCGGGCCTACGTACCAGATATTGGCCGGACCGGCATCAACATAGCCGCCGTAAACGCCAAAGAGATAAGAATTGGGATCACGCGTAAAGGCGTGGGCCGCTCCGCCAATCGCGGTTTCACCAAAAACATCCAAAGCCGTCAAATCAGCCTGGATGCCGAACATGTCGCCAACCGGGAAGCTGAGGGCTGCACCGCCGCGGAACACTTCATCGCTGTTGAAATTATCAACATCAGCCCAGCCGCCGCCAATTTCTATCTTGCCATTGGGGCCTGAAACCGCAGGGAGAGACGTCGTCTCAACGTCAGCAGCCAGGGAGACACTGCCATACATGCCCGCGGCGATTGTGCCGCTGAGGAGAAAGGCCGCTCTTTTCATCGAAATTGTCATTAAACCCACCCTGCAATACTTGACCGTGCGCCGAGGTTATCCCCGATTCCATAATTTATAACCGACAATTTGCCCGCCATCAAAGTGAAAACTGCCCCATCCCCAAAATTCCGCCCCATTGCTGCCAAATTGCAACACCTCAAAGCCATTAGACAAAATGCCTTGGTTGGCTACATTAACCCATGCCCGATCCATCTTCGCTTGAAAAAAATTTCTACGAAATGTTGATGAAAAGCCAGCATTGGCCAGCTGCGCAGCTCCTCGAATATCAGCGCAGCCAGCTTTCGCAACTCCTTAAACACGCACGAAAAAATGTCCCATTCTACCAGTCCCGGCTGGACCCTGTTTTCTCCCAAACCGGCCGAATTGACTGGAATCGCTGGGAGGAAATCCCCATCCTGACGCGCAAGGACCTGGTTGATCACCGCGACAGCATGCTCGCTGCCGCCGTGCCGGCTGGCCATGGCGAAACCCGGAATTATTGGAGCTCGGGAACCACCGGCTTGCCCGTTGCCGTCCGCCACACCGGATTGGCATTTCTGGCTTCGCGCGCCGCTCTTTACAGATCCAATTCATGGCACAAGGTTGACTGGTCAAAGTCAAGTTGCGACTGCACGCGTGGCGATCCAGCATTTGCCCCTTGGCCAGACGGTCAATTGGGAAACCACTGGGGGCCAGCATGGGACGAAACAGCCACCGGGCGCGTATGGCACATCAACCGCCAGGCATCTCCCGAGCAGCTTGTGAGATTCATGCAGGAAAAGGGCGTTGCATATCTTGGTAGCCGGCCAAAAACCGCCCAAGCCGCCGCATTGGAAGCGTTGCGCCTCAAATTGCCCCTGAAACTGGATGCTGTCCTCGGCCATGGCACGGGAGTTACCGCAGAGGAAAGCGAAGATTGCCAGCGGGCATTTGGCGCGCGCATCATTGGTGTCTACAGTTCCACTGAGTGCCACAAGGTTGCGCATCCTTGCCCAGCTACAGGTCGATATCATGTCAATGCGGAAATCGTCCTGGTGGAAATCGTCGACGAAGCTGGACGCGCCAGTGCAGTCGGCACACCCGGGCGCGTTGTGATGACGCCACTGCTAAGCACAGCCCAACCGCTCATTCGTTATGATCAGGGCGACACCGCCATTGCAGGCGAACAATGCAGTTGCGGCCGCTCCCTTCCAGTTCTCGAACGTATCGTCGGACGTACGGCCCAATTATTCCGAATGCCCGATGGTCGGAGACTGTCTCCTGCTGTCCCGCCAGTATTGAAATGGCTGCTAGGCACAGATAATTGGCAAATTGCGCAAGTGGAGCCGCTGCTGTTCGAAATCCGCTATGTCCAACTTAGACCTGCAAAGCCCGACGCCAACGAGCAGATTATCCAAAATATGCGGAGCCAGCTTGGCAAATTAATCGAGGTCCGGTTTGTTAAACTCGACACCTTGCCACTGACACCTAGCGGCAAGTTCATGGAAAATGTCTGTGAGTTGTCCTATACGTCATAAACCATTGGGCCGCGACATGCGCGGCCCAAAAACCAATTTTCCAGTAGAGTTGAACAATTGCTAGGCTGGTTTACGTCTGATCAGGAGTGCAGGGTGGCAATTGACTTTCAGGTGCATCAGAGCACGCTGGTCCGTCTTCACTCAACACGCCACCGCCGCCGCCCAGAAGGCCGGCATTGAAGATATTGAAAAAGTGGAGCCGCGGGTCATCCTCGCGGTGACGCCTGATCAGACTCTTGTCCTCGCCGCCGAAGTACAGGCTGAGGCCCGCCATGACCGAGGTGTAGCCATCTTCGCCGAGCTGACCATCAACCGTGAGGGAAACAGGAAGCCCCGTGTCGCCCATGAACCATTCAAGTCCGGCATTGGCAGACTCAAAGTTGGCGACCGTGCTGGCACCAACCGACAGGCGCAGGTTTTCGGTGGCATAGAGGGCAACCTTACCCATCGCATAGAATTCGGTGCCGCCACCATTGCTGATATCCATGACACCGCCCACGGCCTCGATGGAGATGTTGTCGAGATACAATTCTGCTTCAGGGCCCACATACCAGACATTAGCCGGACCGGCATCAACATAGCCACCGTACGCACCCAAGAGATAGGCGTTCGGATCGCGCGTGAAGAAATGGGCCGCTCCGCCAATTGCAGTTTCGCCATAGGCGTCAAGTGCGGTCAAATCAGCCTGGATGCCGAACATGTCGCCAACCGGGAAGCTGAAGGCAGCGCCGCCACGGAACACTTCATCGTCGCCCAGGTCATCAATGTCAGCCCAGCCGCCGCCAATTTCGATCTTGCCGTTAGGGGCCGAAACCGCGGGAAGAGCGGTCGCCGTTTCAATATCCGCAGCCATCGACACGCTGCCATAAAGCCCCGCGGCGATCGTGCCGGTCAGAAGAAAAGCAGCTCTCTTGATTGAAATAGCCATGATACGCCCCTGTAAACGCCGCTTGTGCGGTCAAGTTAAACACTCGTCTCTCTATACGTGCCGATTCGGGAATCAACAATTCACAAAGCCGCAAGGGCTCAAGTTTCCAATCCACTGCTGCCAAAATACAACACGACGCCACACGCCTTCGTGACCTATGGCTACAAAAAAAAGGGGCCAGTCAGGCCCCTTTATTCGCGATTATACGGATAGTTACTTGTTATAGCGAAGGTGCAGGCTGCCAATGCCGCCCGCAATATTCAGGCCCGTCTGCGCCTGGAGGCTGATCGGCTGCAGGTTGATTCCCTTGCGGAAACCGCCAACCAGCACATTGGCGCCAACCCCGACAGCCACTGTGGCCTCAGCCGAGGCGCCCGTGTAGGAGCCCTTCAAGGCACCTTTGTTGATCTTGCCTGGCGCGAATACGGCCCAGGCCAAAACGGTCCGGTTGGTGATTCCAATATCAACGCCAAGCTTGCCGATTGAACCGGAATAGTGTTCCGCCCGCGCGCCGCTGGCTGGCTTGTAAACACAGTCAACGCCCTTGGAGGAGCCGATGATGAATCCAACGCCACCCTCCACTTCGCAGGAGAGGACGCCGACTTTCACGCCCGATTTGGCTTCCGCCGCCGAGGCCATGGTAACCAGGGCCAGCAGGCCAATCGATAAAAACTTATACATTTGTGTGACTTTCCTTTTTTGTAATCGCCTAGAGCTTTCCCAGCCGATTGTGACCCCAATTGGGCGTAAACTCGCTTTTGTACAACGCCGGTCATGGCAAAATGTTCCTGTGGAAAGGCTTTTTCCGCGTGCAACTACGCGGCGAAACCCGTTATGAGGGTCCAGTATACCTCTTGTGCAACGTTAACCTTGCCACCACCTGCCCTGAAACAAGTCGGAAAATCCATGGAATTCAGCCCCGCGTACCTCTTGGCAATCACCCAGATCATCTGGATTGACCTTTTGCTGTCAGGCGACAATGCGGTGGTTATTGCCCTTGCCTGCCGGTCATTGCCTGAAAAGCAGCGCCGTATCGGTATTCTTCTGGGCGCCGGCGCCGCCGTGGGCCTGCGCATCGCTTTCGCCTTCGTCATAACCCAAATTCTGGGGATTCCCTTTCTCAAGGCCTTCGGCGGCGTCCTGCTCATGTGGATTGCCATCAAGCTCATTATCGGTGAAAAACACGAGGAGTCCGAAATTCCCGCCTCCGACCGGCTTTGGAAAGCCGTCGGAACCATCGCCATGGCGGACGCGGTCATGAGCCTCGACAATGTCGTGGCCATCGCGGCCATCGCCCGTGACGACTACTCGCTGTTTGTTTTTGGACTCTTGTTGTCCATTCCCTTGATCGTGGTTGGCGCTTCGCTCATCTCCGGCATCATCGCCAGGTTCCCCATATTCGTCTGGGCCGGTGCCGCACTTCTCGGCTGGATAGCCGGCGAAATGATTATCAGTGACACCGCGGCCTTTGCCTATGCCGGTCTGGATGTGCCCCATCAGTACCACTATGCCGCCGCCGCCTGCGGCTTGGCCCTGGTTGTCGCGGCGGGTTACTTCCTCAAGCCCAAGGCTGAAAAGCTAACTTAAATTCCGCCCCAGGAAATCGCCCTTGCCAATCTCAAGGCCGTTGTGGCGCAGGATGTTGTAGGCGGTAGTAACATGGAAATAGAAGTTGGGCAGCACGGCACTTGAGAGGTAGGCGGCACCCGCAAGCTCCACGTCTTTGCCGGCAATCTTTATGGTCACCATGCGCGTCGCCGCGCCTTCAAATTGTGCCTTCTTGAGTCCGCCAACAAAATCCAGGGTCTTGGCAATGCGCGCCTGCAATTCAGGAAAGGTCTTTTCCTCATCCGGAAAACTCGGAATGGCTGTTCCTGTCAGCCTGGCGCCACACCCCTTCACTTGATCGGTCGCAATCTGCACCTGCCGTGTCAGCGGCAGCATGTCGGGATAAAGCCGTGCGGTGAGCAGCGCATTGGGGTCGATCTTCCTGGCCTCGCAATAGGCTTCAGCCTTGTTCAGAATCGCCGCAAGCGCCTTAAGAGAATGGCTCAATGGAGCAATGGAACTATCGTACATGATTAGGTTTTTTCCTTACTTGAGGTTGCCGCAAAAACGCTGGATCCGCATGCACGCGTCTTCAAGAACGGGTGTTGCGGTCGCATAGGAAATACGGAAGAAAGGTGAGCTTCCAAAAGCCGCGCCGTGAACTGCAGCTACCCCTTCGGCGGCCAGCAGCTCAGTCACAAAATCCTCGTCCGTCTTGATCACGTTGCCTGAAGGGGCCGCCTTGCCGATGGCGCCTGCACAGGAAGGATAGACATAAAAGGCCCCTTCTGGTGTCGGGCAGGAAATCCCCTTGGCCTGGTTGAGCATTGAAACCACCAGGTCGCGCCGCTCCTTGAACACCTTGTTGTTGGCCGCAATGAAATCCTGCCGTCCGTTGAGCGCTTCAACCGCCGCCCACTGGGCTATCGACGAGGGATTGGAGGTCGATTGCGATTGCAGTTTGGACATGGCCTTGATCAGCACTTCCGGCCCTGCCCCATAGCCAATGCGCCAGCCCGTCATGCAATAGGATTTTGAAACCCCGTTCATCGTCAGCGTCCGGTCATAAAGCTTCGGCTCAACCTGCGCCGGCGTGAAAAATTCAAAATCATCATAAACCAGATGCTCATACATGTCGTCGGTCAGGATCCACACATGCGGGTGCTTCACCAGCACATCGGTCAACTGCTTCAGCTCCGCCTTGGCATAGGCAGCACCGCTTGGGTTGGACAGCGAATTCAGGATCAGCCACTTGGTCTTGGGCGTAATCGCCTTTTCCAGGTCGGCACCATTCAGCTTGAAATTGTTTTCAACCTTCGTCTGGACAACAACCGGCGTCCCCCCCGCCAGCATCACGATGTCGGGATAGCTCACCCAATAGGGCGCCGGAATGATCACTTCGTCACCGGGATTGACTGTCGCCATCAGCGCATTGAACAGCACCTGCTTGCCGCCGGTGCCTACCGAAACCTGGGATGGCTTGTAATCCAGCCCGTTCTCGCGCTTGAATTTGGCGCAGATCGCCGCCTTCAGTTCGGGGATTCCATCCACCGCCGTATACTTGGTCTTGCCACCCCGGATCGCCGCAATGGCTGCGTCCTTGATGTTGTCCGGCGTATCGAAATCCGGCTCGCCCGCCGCCAGGCCGATTACGTCCTTGCCTTCCGCTTTCAAGGCCATAGCCTTGTTGGAAATGGCAATGGTGGCGGAAGGTTGAATGCGGTTCAGCGCGTCGGAAATGAAAGCCACGGGGCGGGTCCTCTGTTGATGATGGCGCTGATCTAGGCGCAAGTGCGCATTGCCGCAAGCCTCAATCCGCCCCATGAAATTAACCCCGCTTCATGCCATGATGCGCCATGGCTGATTCACCTTTTCTCATTGTCGGCGGCGGAATTGCGGGCCTTGCCGCCGGGCTGGGCCTCGCCCGCATCGGCAAACCTGCGCATGTTTTTGAAAAAGCCCCGTTATTTGAAGAAGTCGGCGCCGGCCTGCAATTGGGCCCCAACGCGGTGCGCGCCCTGCAATGGCTCGGCACATGGGACGCGGTTGCAGCCCACTGTGTGGCCCCCGCCGAAATCCATGTGCGCGATGGCTTGTCAGGAATCATCTTGCAGCGCATTTTGCTGGGAGCGGAATTTGAAAAGCGGTTTGGCGCGCCCTACCGTGTCGCCCACCGCGCCGATCTGCACAACGCCCTTCTCGAATCGGCACGCTCCAAACCCGGCATCGAGCTGCAGAATAATGCTGAAGTCACACGTGTCTCGATTGCTGAAACCACCCTCTCCCTGAAATCGGGCATGAGTTTCAATGGCGAAGCCATTATCGTTGCCGATGGCGTACATTCAACAATCCGGAATCTTATGGCCGGACAGCCTGAAAAACACCCGATGGGCCACCTGTTGCACCGGGGCCTCATTCCCATTGCGTCAGTTCCGGCGAGCGTCAACATCGATGCTCTAACCCTCTGGCTCTTTCCCGGCGGCCACGTTGTCCACTATGCGGTCAGCAACTGGCGGCACTTCAATATTGTTGCGGCAGTGGCAGACTCCGAAATCTCTCTCTGGACAGCATTTCAATGCGCTTGCCAGCCGCTCGCTGACATTCTTGATCTCAAAATCAAATGGATGAAGTGGCCGGCACTTGAGTTTGCGCCCGCGCCGGACTGGAGCAGGAATCGCACCGTGCTCATCGGCGATGCCGCCCACGCCAGCCTGCCCTATCTCGCCCAGGGTGCGGCCATGGCGCTCGAAGACGCCTGCGTGCTGTCCAGCGCAATAGAAAAAGCCGGTGAATTGGAATCAGCTTTCCGGAATTTCTCCGGGTCGCGATTCGCCCGAACCAGTGCAATTCAAAAAAGATCGCGCCAGCTCGGCAATATTTATCATGCCAGGGGCGTCCTGAGGCAGGCCCGCAATGCAGCTTTGAAAGCGACGCTAAGGCGCAGCTTCATAAAACGGATGGCATGGATCTATGATTGGCGACAGGAAGAGTGATCTCTTGCGAGACCACTCTTCTATTGCTTGATCAGATAATTGACTACTTAGCACTGGTGGGGCCGCGGCCCTGATCACCGCGTTCCCCGCCGCCTTCGTTGTCACCACTTTTGTCCAAAAGGACGATGCGCCGGACATAGCAGCGGCGTTCAGAATTTTTCTGGTTGCCGCAGATAACAAGCTGCCGGCAGCTCATCTGGGATTGAATCATCCACGTGGGACGCTGTGCTTCTGACAGTCTTTCGCAACAGGATATCACCGCTCCCGTTGTTTTTCCCGCACATTGGAAAAGGTTTTTTGATGCTTCGGCGGTGCCGCCGAAAGAAAGCATGCTGAAAAGCGCGGCAGCGCCGAAGGCCGTAGCGGCAATAAACTTGTGGTTGGTAATGGAAGTGCTCATTTTTTGCTCCTTGGGTTTGCGATCTAGTCTGATCGTTGGCTCAAATATGGCGAAAATTGTCTGAGCCGGGCCTGAATGGACTGTTCATTTTTCGTTAATCTGCAATCCAATGCCGCAATGCCCCCGTACCAGTGCTAAGTTCGGCAATTTCCAAACCCTCATGCTGTGGAGAACGACAATGAAAAAGCTTCTGTATCTTTCCCTCGCCGCCTTTCTGATGACTTCTGGCAGTTCGGTGAGTTTCGCGGCCGGCGGCGGTGGCGGCGGCGGCCCTGGCGAGGAAGTGAAGACCTGCAAAAAAGGCGAAGTCCTCAAGAAGGTCGGCAACATCAAGAAATGTGTAAAAGTTGAATCAGGCATCCTCCCCGACGAGGACCTCTATCAACAGGGCCGCGCCTTGGCCAAGGCCGGTCAGTACGACTGGGCCCTGCAGGTGCTCGCGGCGATCCAAAACCAGAATGATCCCCGCGTCCTGAACTACACCGGCTACAGCAACCGCAAGGCCGGCCGCCTCGAAATCGGCATCACCTATTACCGCAAGGCGCTGGCCATCGATCCCAACTTCGTGCTGGCCCGCGAATATCTCGGTGAAGGTTACGTCGCCGCGGGCCGCATTGATCTCGCCCAACTCGAACTCAACGAGATCAAGAATCGCGCTGGCGCCGCCAGCGAGGAATACCAGGACCTGTCAAAAGCAATTGCCACCGGTGTCATTGCGGCAGATTGATCAAGCTTGGGGGCACGCGTTGGCCGTGTGCCCCCACTATCTGTAATTCTGAATTCGTTTCGTTAAACGCTGCAGCGCTGCAGCTTGCCGGTCTTGGATTTATAGTTGCCCGTTCCACTGTCGAACGAGGCATATTTTGCCGAACAGGCCGCGACCCAGGCATTTGATCCGGGCTCCAGTATCCGCGTCCGCTTCTTCCTCGAAGTTGACGTTGCCGGCACTACCACGACTTTCTTGGAAATTTTTTCCGCGCTCTTCCTGGGCGGCGTGGCCTTCGGGTCCGCCGCATATTGGGCCATGCAATCGCCAAGCGCACTGCGGAAGCTGGCCTGCCATTCATCCACATCGGAAGTCTTGGCGCTGGCGAAATCCTGGCTGAAAACCTCGCAGTAAGATTTAACATCTGCAAAGGCTGGCGTCGAAAAGACGCCCACTGCCAACATGCCTAAAATCATACGCATAACACTACTACCTCAAGTTGCCGTTGCGGACTTATCGCTCCAAACTATGGCAGACCCGCGGCAAAGAATACACCCATCTGAAGAGGTGGTAAACCCTTGATATGTCCGGTTATAGCGCCTCGCCCCGGGAGCAGGGGGAACAACAGCGCCCCTCGGGCGTTAAGTTGCGATAATCACTCCTGAAAGGATAATGCCATGGCAAGTGCCGCTGGCCAAAAGCCCATGATCCTCACCGCCCCCGAAGCGGATGTTAAACGTGCTGGTGCAAATGCCCGTCTGGCCGGGAGCCAGAGGAAAGCCCCGGTCCAGCATTCCAGCAGCCCCATTGTCTACGCCGTAGCGGCGTTACTTCTTATCGTTGTCGGTTACCTGCTTTTCAACAGCAACTGGAACACCATGATGCTGTTCCCCACCGTCTCTGAAACGGTGCCCTCGCCGGATATCAATGCCACCGTTGCTCCGCCGCCTGCTGGCGCTCCTGCTACCAATCCATAGATTGGCAAAAGGCAGTCTGGCGCAAGGCGTGAGCCGGAAAAAGCCTTCGTCCGCGGAGGCTTTTTCTTGTCGGGCTGAAGCCTAGCGCGCGGCAATGGCCTCGATTTCAACCAGGTAATCCCTGTGCGCCAGCCCGGCGACGACGAGATAGGTGGCGGCAGGCGCATGCCCGTCCATCCACTGGTCCCGCGCCTTGCGGTAGATCCCCACCGTTTCAGGCCCCGGCACCGTAACAAATACCGTCACCTTCACCAGATCGGTCTTAACCATTCCCGCTGCCGCCAACACGGTGCCGATATTTTCAAAAGCCTGCTTGAATTGCGCTTCAAGCCCCTTGGCAACCGCGCCATCCGCAGCAACACCAATCTGCCCCGAAACATGCAGCCAGCGCGCATTGGCGGCTACCTCAACCCCTTGGCTGTAACGCGAGGCCGGCTGCACCATGCCCGGCGGATTAAATGGTTTCAGCATTGTGTGACTCCCTTTTCAAAACTTTTCATCCCTTCGCTGCCGTCAGCCATTCCACAACGCCCTGCCCCCAGGTTCCAATCCCAAGCCGCGCCGCCAGCGCCGGCAAGATCGCCTTCAACTCGTCCTCAAGCCCCCAGGGCGGATTGACGATGATCAGCCCCGACCCGGCCAGCCCGCCGCCCGTGAATGACTCGCGCACTCGCAGTTCGGCTTTCAGCATCGCCGGAATCCCGAGGTTCTGGAACGC
>JBBQNU010000005.1:0-46803 GCA_038330285.1 Hyphomicrobiales bacterium
GAGGAAGAGCGCCGCAACACTGCTTACCACGAAGCGGGCCATGCCCTTGTTGGCCTGGCAGTTCCCTACGATCCCCTGCACAAGGTGACGATCATTCCGCGTGGACGGGCCTTGGGTGTGACCATGAACCTCCCGGAAGGCGACCGACACAGCCGCACCCGCGAATGGTGCGAAGCGCGCATGGCCGTACTCTTTGGCGGCCGCGAAGCGGAGCTTATTCTCGGCGGTGAAAAGAACGTGACGAACGGCGCCAGCGGCGACATCCAGATGGCCACGCAACTGGCGCGCGCCATGGTGACCGAATGGGGCATGTCCGACAAGCTTGGCCGGGTGCGCTACAATGGCAATGAACAGGAAGTGTTCCTTGGGCATTCGGTGACCCAGACGAAAAATCTTTCGGACCAAACGGCCAAGCTTATCGATGAAGCCATCCGTGATCTCATTCAGATGGGTGAAGCGACGGCCAAGAAGATTCTCGCCAAGCGCCGGGCTGATCTCCATGCGGTTGCCAAGGCGCTGCTGGAACTGGAAACGCTTTCCGGCGACGAAGTGAAGAAGATCATGGCCGGTGGCACGATCAACCGTGACGATGATGAAGCCAAGAAGAAGGCCAGCAGAAAGCCATCTTCCTCGGTTCCGCGGGCTGGCGGCGCCAAGCGCGGAAGCAGCGGTTCGGGAGATATGGAACCGCAGCCCCAGTCTTAAATGACCAGGACTTACTTTCGCCCCCTAGGCCTTTGCTATGGTTCCGACGCTGAGCAACTCATTGCTTCGCGCCGGGCCGGGCGTTTGGGGGGAAGCGGCGTTATTGGCTTCACGCTGGTGGAGCGCATCACGCGCGATGGCAAATCCGTGAGCCGCGAAATTGTTCCGTATACGGATGCCGTTCAGCCCATAGAGGCACCGCGTGATGATTTTGCCGGACTGGCGATGGATGGCGTCAAGGTCATGGGCATTGTCAACGTGACGCCTGACAGCTTTTCTGATGGCGGGCGGCACAGCGCCTCCGATGCTGGTGCTTCCCATGGTCTGACCCTCGCCGCCGAAGGGGCTCATATTCTGGACGTAGGCGGTGAATCAACGCGGCCTGGCTCGGATGCGGTTTCGGTGGATGAGGAATTGTTGCGGGTTGTTCCGGCGGTGAAACGCCTGAGCAAAGCGGGCCATGTGGTTTCCATCGATACGCGAAAACCTTTGGTGATGCGCGAGGCGGTGAAGGCCGGTGCGGCCATCATCAACGATGTTTCGGCCTTGCAGCATGATCCGGACAGCCTCCGCACTGTTGCCAAACTCAAGATTCCGGTTGTCCTGATGCATGCGCAGGGCGACCCCCGCACGATGCAGCTCAATCCCCATTATGATGATGTGGCGCTCGATGTTTATGACCAGCTTGAACAGCAGATCATGGCTTGCGTTGGGGCCGGAATTCCGCGCTCGCACATTGCCGTCGACCCCGGCATTGGTTTTGGCAAGACGTTCCGCCACAATCTTGAACTGCTTAATCAATTAACCCTGTTTCATGGCTTGGGCGTGGTTGTGCTTGTGGGGCTTTCGCGCAAAGGCTTTATAGGAGCGCTGACGGGCGAAAAGAACGCCGGGAAGCGGGTTCACGGCTCGGTTGGCGGGGCGGTGCAGGCGGCCCTGAATGGGGCACATATCTTGCGCGTGCATGATGTGAAGGCGACAGTTGAGGCGCTGGCGGTGGCGGGGGCCGCGATGGACCCAAGGTCCACTGAATTTTAAGTTTCGTTACCTATTGATAGCCCGCTGAAGGGAACAGGCCATGAGCAGGAAATATTTCGGAACCGATGGGGTGCGGGGCAAGGCCAACAGCGGCGCCATGACGGCTGATATGGTTTTGAAAATCGGCATGGCCGCCGGCAATCTCTACCGCCGCGGCAGCCACCGGCACCGCGTGGTGATTGGCAAGGATACGCGCCTGTCCGGCTACATGATTGAGCAGGCCCTGACTGCCGGCCTTCTGGCGGCGGGCATGGATGTGTTCCTGTTGGGTCCCGTGCCTACGCCTGCCGTTGCCATGTTGACGCGCTCGATGCGCGCCGACCTCGGCGTTATGATTTCGGCTTCGCATAATCCTTACTACGACAATGGCATCAAGATTTTTGGGCCTGACGGCTACAAGCTCTCGGATGAGCAGGAATTCAAGATCGAGGGCATGGTGGAAAGCCCCGATGCCATGCCGGTGGCCAGTTCCGATGAGATTGGCCGGGCAACCCGCATTGAAGACGCGGGCGCGCGCTATATTGAATTTGCCAAGCGCACTTATCCGCGTGACTCAAATCTTGACGGTTTGCGCATTGTGATCGACACGGCAAATGGCGCCAGCTACAAGACGGCCCCCACGGCCTTGTGGGAGCTGGGGGCGGAAATCATCCGCATTGGCGACGCACCCAATGGTTTCAACATCAACGAAAAATGCGGTTCAACCGCGCCGCAGGTCATGTGCGAGAAAGTACGCGAGACGCGCGCCGATATCGGCATTGCGCTGGATGGCGATGCGGACCGGGTGATGATTTCCGACGAGCAGGGCCAGGTCATCGACGGCGACCAGTTGATGGCGCTGGTCACAAAATCCCTGCATGAACGGGGACAACTGCAGGGCGGCGGGCTTGTCGCCACGGTCATGTCCAATCTGGGGCTTGAGCGCTTCCTGGGCGCACGTGGCCTTTCGCTGGCGCGCACCAAGGTTGGCGACCGCTATGTGGTTGAACACATGCGGGCCCATGGCTTCAATGTGGGCGGCGAGCAATCGGGCCATATCATCCTCTCGGATTTTTCGACGACGGGTGATGGCTTGCTGGCCGCACTTCAGGTGCTGGCGGAAGTCAAGCGGGCGGGAAAGCCCGTGAGTGAAGTTTGCAAAATGTTTGAGCCGGTGCCGCAGGTTTTGAAGAACGTGAAATTCAAGAGCGGCAAGCCGCTGGATGATGCGCGGGTGAAAACCGCAATTGCGGAAGCCATCTCGCGCCTTGGCACCGCAGGACGCCTGGTCATCCGTCCGTCGGGCACGGAGCCGCTTATCCGCGTGATGGCGGAAGGCGACGACGCACGGCTGGTGAATGCGGTTGTCGACGAGCTCTGCGGCGTCATTTCCAAGGCGGCCGCCTGACAGAAACATTACAAAAAATTCATGGTTGGTAGTCCGTCTACGGATTGTCTCAAATTGTAACAATTAGCTGTGCTTTCAGGGCAACAGTCGGGAAGTGTCACGATATCGCCTCATTGATGCCCGTGTTGAGCCATCTGTAACCTTTAGCTTTCATCATCGGACGAAGACATTTGGAGGATTTTTCGATGAAAGTATTCAAGTTCATTATTTTGGCCGGATTTGCGGTGTTGCCGTTTGCGGCGGCCGCTCATGCGGCTGATGTCGACCCTGCTCCCAATGTTGCGGTGGACGATACCGAGGTCACGAGTTTTTATCTTCGTGGCGATCTCGGATGGTCGTTCCTTGAATGGAGCGGCGGCAACGATGACAGCGCCGTTAGCCTGGGTGGCGGCGTGGGCTATCAGTTCAATGAAAACATGCGCGCGGACATAACGGCGGACTGGGCCGGAGACTACAATGTTGCCCCCGGTGCCGACATGAGCACCACGACGGTTTTGGGCAATCTCTATTTTGACTGGGCCAATGAGTCGGCCTTCACCCCCTATGTGGGTGCCGGCCTTGGCTATGGCTGGGTGGATGATGCGCCATCGGGTGATGACAGCGGCCTTGCCTATGGCCTGACCGCGGGTGTTTCCATGGGCCTCACCGACAACATCGACCTCGATGTCGGCTATCGCTTCCGCGATATCATGATTTCGGGTTCGGATCCGCAGGAGCACGTGGTTTCCGCAGGTGTGCGCTTCAACTTCTGATCCGCAATCGCGCGTGATCAACAAAAGCAAACGGCGGCAGAGCAATCTGCCGCCGTTTTCTCTTGTAAAAGAGTCGCAGTTGACCTCCAGGCATTGCTGCCGCATAAGCGTGCCGGGCTAACCCTTCCCAACGAGGGTCAGTCCATCTGCAAGGATGGAGAACAAGATGACGACAGCTAAACCGGCATTGCGGCCGGAAAATCCGCAATTTTCTTCTGGCCCCTGCGCCAAGATTCCGGGCTGGACGCCGGACCTCCTCAAAACCGCATCAGTCGGCCGTTCGCACCGCTCAAGCGAAGGCAAGGCACGTCTGAAGGAAGCCATCACCTTGACCCGTGAAGTGCTTGAGGTTCCGGCGAGCCATCGCATTGGCATTGTGCCGGCTTCAGACACGGGGGCGGTTGAAATGGCGCTCTGGTCGCTGCTGGGCGCGCGCGGCGTAGATATGCTGGCCTGGGAAAGCTTTGGCGAGGCTGGGTGAGCGATGTGCTCAAGCAGTTGAAGCTCAAGGACGTGACCCAGCATCTGGCGCCCTATGGCGAGCTGCCTGATCTGGGCAAGGTCAATTTCGCTAATGATGTGGTTTTCACCTGGAACGGCACGACATCCGGGGTGCGGGTTCCCGATGCAAGGTGGATTCCGGCTGACCGCCAGGGGCTGACAATTTGCGATGCGACGTCGGCGGCATTCGCGCAGGACATGGATTTCTCGAAACTCGATGTGGTGACATTTTCCTGGCAGAAGGTTCTGGGCGGGGAGGGGGCTCATGGGGTTATCATCCTGAGTCCGCGCGCCGTGGAAAGGCTTGAAACCTATGTGCCGCCATGGCCCCTGCCAAAAATCTTCCGGATGACTTCGGGCGGAAAATTGATCGCAGGCATTTTTGACGGCGAAACCATCAATACGCCGTCCATGCTTTGTGTTGAGGATTACCTTGTGGCTCTGAAATGGGCGAAGGGGCTTGGCGGATTGTCAGCGCTCCGGGCGCGGGCTGACGCCAATGCGGCAGTGCTTGATGGCTGGATTACGGCTTCACCGTTTGCCAAAAACCTTTCCAAGCGGCCCGAGACGCAATCCAATACGTCGGTATGTTTCTCGCTGGCGGGAGATGAGGCCGTGCCAAAGAAGATGGCGAAGCTGCTAGAAGCGGAACGCGTTGCCTATGACATCGGCGGATACCGGGATGCGCCGCCGGGACTTCGCATCTGGTGCGGGGCCACGGTTGAAACCTCTGATATCAAGGCACTGCTGCCCTGGCTCGACTGGGCCTATGCAACGGCCACGGCATAATTCATTTTTTCAGGAGAAGCCACATGGCTCCAAAGGTTCTCGTTTCCGACAAGCTGTCTGAAACCGCGGTACAGATTTTCAGGGACCGCGGCATTGACGTCGATTACCTGCCGGATTTGGGCAAGGACAAGGACGCGCTGCTGGCGGCCATTCCGCTTTATGATGGGCTAGCCATCCGCTCGGCCACGAAGGTCACGCCGAAAATTTTGGAAGCTGCCAATAATTTGAAAGTGATCGGGCGGGCCGGCATCGGGGTGGACAATGTGGATATTCAGGCGGCTTCGGCGCGCGGCATCGTGGTGATGAACACGCCTTTCGGCAACGCCGTCACCACCGCGGAACATGCACTGTCCATGATGATGGCGCTGGCCCGGCAGATCCCCGAGGCCAATGCGTCAACCCATGCGGGCAAGTGGGAGAAGAACCGCTTCATGGGGGTTGAGCTTTTCAACAAGACCCTCGGCATCATCGGCTGCGGCAACATCGGGTCCATCGTAGCGGACCGAGCCATTGGCCTGAAGATGAAGGTGATTGCCTTTGATCCCTTCCTGTCGCCGGAGCGGGCCATTGCCATAGGGGTGGAGAAGGTGGAGCTTGAGGATATTTTCAAGCGGTCGGACTTCATCACGTTGCATACGCCGCTCACCGACAAGACGCGCCACGTCATTGACGCTGCGGCACTGGCAAAATGCAAGAAGGGGGTTCGCATCATCAATTGCGCCCGCGGTGGCCTAGTTGTCGAAGATGCGCTTTATGACGCCATTATTTCCGGCAAGGTGGCGGGAGCGGCGCTTGATGTTTTTGAAACGGAGCCTGCGACAGCGCACAAGTTGTTTGGCCATGAAAATGTTGTTGTTACGCCCCATCTCGGAGCCTCGACGGGAGAAGCGCAAGAGAATGTGGCTCTGCAAGTGGCCGAGCAGATGGCGGACTACCTCATCTCAGGGGCGGTGACCAATGCGCTCAACATGCCGTCCATTTCCGCCGATGAAGCGCCACGCCTGAAGCCCTTTGTTGTACTGGCGGAAAAGCTCGGCAGCTTTGCCGGGCAATTGACCGACGGGCCGATCACCAGCGTGGTGATTGAATATGCCGGCGATGTGGGTGAAATGAATACGCGGGCTCTTACTTCTGCGGCGCTGGCGGGGGTGTTGCAGCCCATGCTCGGTACGGTGAACATGGTGTCCGCCCCCATTGTGGCGCGCGAGCGCGGCATCAAGGTTGACGAGGTGCGGCAGAGCCAGCGCGGCGCCTATGAAACCTATATCCGGCTTACGGTGCGCACCGAAAATCTGGAGCGCTCGGTGGCGGGAACGGTGTTTTCCGATGGCAAACCGCGCATCATCCAGATCAAGGGCATTGAGCTGGAAGCGGATTTTGGCCCGTACATGCTTTACGTCACCAACATGGATAAACCCGGCTTTATCGGGTCACTCGGCATGTTGCTCGGCAACGCCAACGTCAATATCGCCTCGTTCCATCTGGGGCGGCTGGCGGAAGGCAGCGATGCGATTTGCCTGGTACAGCTGGATGAGCCCATTCCGCCATCGGTTCTTGCGGCGGTGCAAAAGTTAACGCAGGTGCGCCAGGCCAAACCGCTGGCTTTTTGACGCAATCCCGTCGTGAATTTGCCTTGGACCGGGCGTTTCCTCCCTCCACCTTAATTGGAGGAAATTCCCATGCGCCTGCGCTTAGCCACTTTCATTCTTGTTACCACCTGCCTTACGCCTGCCTTTGCCGCAGATCTTAAAGCTCCTTCCCATGTGGATGCCGTTACGGTCTACCCCTCAGGAGCGGAGGTCACGCGGGTGACGGAGGCCCATCTTCTGGCCGGGGAGACCACTCTTATTCTGGAAGACCTGCCGGGTGAACTCGATGCTCAATCCATTCGGGTCGAAGGGGCCGGCGGCGTGGGGCTTGAGATTGGTTCGGTTGATTCCAAGCTCGTTTATCTTCCAACCGCAGCGCAGGACGCCGAACGCAAGAGCCTGGAAAAGGAAATTGAATCGCTGGGCGATGAACGTCAGGCCCTGGACCAGACACTGTCGGATGCGGATTACCAGAAAAGGCTGTTGCTCTCCCTGGCTGATAAGCAGCTTGTTCCATCTTCGGACGAAAAATCCAAGGCGGTTGACGCCGTACAACTTGGTTCCCTGCTTGATCTTGTCAGCGCGAAGTTGAATGTGATTTCCAAAACCATTCATGAAGCGCAAATCCGCCAGCGCGACATCGACAAGCAAGTGAATGAACTGAACAACAAGCTGGCAGGCATTGCCCCGACGCAGGTTGCCCGCATGCAGGTGGCGGTCCATTTGACGGCGCCGGCGGAAACCAATGGCACCTTCAAGGTGAAATACCGGGTGGGCAACGCAGGCTGGGCGCCATTTTATGATGCGCGCCTTACAACACCGGAGAAAAATGAGAAGTCCAGGATTGAACTGGTGCGCCGGGCCGAGGTGATGCAGTCAACCGGTGAAAGCTGGGACAATGTGGCACTGACGCTTTCAACGGCCAGGCCACTTGGGGCAACTTCGGCCCCCGATTTGTGGGAAGAAGAAATCCAGATTTATGAGCCGCTGACCGCTAGAATGAAAAAGGAAAGCGATGGCCGGGCGGGGAATGCCATCCAACTCAGTGCCCCATCCACATTGGAAAGGACTTTGCAGGATTTGAGGAGCGATGATGTGGGGGCACCGGCACCGGCTGAACAAAAACAAGCTGTCGTTGAGATGGCTGGCTTCCAGGCGCTTTACGGTATTCAGGGCCGGGTGAGTGTCGATAATTCAGGTACCTCCAAGAAGGTGCGAATCGCGACCGACGATTATGATGCAACCTTGAATGCGCTGGTGGTGCCGAAGCTTGATGCTTCCGCCTATCTCACCTCTGCCTTCACCATCAAGGGTGAAGCGCCGATGCTGCCCGGAACGGTCAATCTCTATCGCGATGGCGTGTTCATGGGGCAGGGGGCCTTGCCGCTCCTAAGCCCCGATGAGGAGGCCAAGCTTGGCTTCGGGGCCGATGACCTGATCAAGGTGAAGCGGGCCGAGGTGAAGCGCAAGAAAGGCGAGGAAGGCCTCATCTCCACTTCAAATGTGGAAGAGCGGGCCTGGGATATTGTGGTGAAGAACCTTCACGCCGCGACCATTCCGGTAACTGTCATTGATCAACTGCCGTTTTCGGCCAACGAGAAAATCACGGTTGAACCCATGGCCCAAATGACGCCGCCCACGGAGAAGGATTTGAACAAGCGGCGGGGTGTTCTGGCCTGGCGGTTTGACCTTGAAAGCAAGGCGGAGAATACCATCAAATTCGGCTACAAGGTCACTTGGCCCCAGAACATGCAGGTGGGGATGAATTTGGAATGATCCTCATGCTGAGGCGCACGGCGAAGCCGGGCCTCGAAGCATCCAACGCATTGCCGCCAGCCCTTCGAGGCCTTGGCTGCGCCAAGGCACCTCAGGTTGAGGGGTGAAAGGGGTGAATTTGGAGTAGCATTTGCTCTGGCCCAGCTTTCGTGTATGACCTGTCAACGGCTCCGGAGGGAATCTCCCCGGGGCCGTTCGCATGTCTGATAGGAGTTTGGAATGGCCAATGTGGCGGTGGTCGGGGCCCAATGGGGCGACGAGGGCAAGGGCAAGCTGGTGGACTGGCTGTCGGAACGGGCCGATGTGGTGGTGCGTTTCCAGGGCGGGCACAATGCCGGCCATACCCTGGTCATCGACGGCGTCACCTACAAGCTTTCGCTGCTGCCTTCGGGCATTGTGCGGCCGGGCAAGCTTTCGATCATTGGCAATGGCGTGGTGATCGACCCCTGGGCGCTCATTTCCGAGATCGAGAAGCTTTCATCGCAGGGCATTTCCGTCAGCCGGGCGAATTTGCGCATCGCCGGGAACGCTACGCTTATTCTGCCGCTGCACGGCGAACTCGACCGCATCCGCGAGGAAGCGGCTGGCGCTGCCAAAATTGGAACCACGGGGCGGGGCATTGGTCCCGCCTATGAAGACAAGGTGGGCCGGCGCGCCATCCGGGTGAATGACCTTGCTGATCTTTCCATCCTTGGACCCAAGATCGAGCGCCTGCTTGCGCATCACAACGCGCTTCGCCGCGGGCTTGGCCAGGCCGAAATTTTGGCGGCGGATCTGTTCAAGCAGCTCAGCGAGATCGCGCCCAAGATTCTAGTTTATTCGGATGCCGTGTGGTCGCTGCTTGATGAAGTGAAGCGCGAAGGCAAGCGCATCCTGTTTGAAGGCGCGCAGGGCGTTTTGCTGGATATCGATCACGGCACTTACCCCTATGTCACCTCTTCCAACACGGTTGCCGGACAGGCAGCGGCGGGTTCCGGCCTTGGGCCTTCGAGTATTGGTTATGTGCTGGGAATCGCCAAAGCCTATACGACGCGCGTCGGCTCCGGACCCTTTCCGACGGAACAGGAAAATGAAGTCGGCGAGCATATCGGCCAGAGGGGCCGTGAATTTGGCACGGTTACGGGGCGCAAGCGCCGCTGCGGCTGGTTCGATGCGGTGCTGGTGCGGCAGGCCATCAAGACGTCCGGCATCCACGGCATTGCGCTGACGAAGCTCGATGTGCTGGACGGGCTGTCGGAAATCAAGGTGGGCGTGGGCTATATGCTTGACGGCAAGCGAATCGAACGTTTTCCGGCGGCGGAAGAAGCGCAGAAACGGGTTGAGCCGATCTATGAGAATTTCGAAGGCTGGAAAGACACCACGGCGGGCGCCCGCTCTTGGGCGCAGCTTCCGGCACAGGCGATCAAATACGTAAAATATCTTGAAGAGCTGATCGAATGCCCCGTGGCTCTGCTTTCAACGTCGCCAGAGCGCGAGGATACAATCCTGATGCGCGATCCATTCGAGGACTGATCAGAACTTTCTTTGCTCGACGAAGAAACCATAGAGTGAGCTCAATAGGCTAACGCTGAAGAGCGAGAGAAAGAGATTCACCGGGACGCTCAGGACCAGGGCGAGAACCTTTGCCGCCATCATGTTGACGTTGCCCACGACAGAGAGGACGATGCCGAGCGCCAGGAAGGTTGCGAAGAGGATGAGCCCGTTCAGCGCCAGGAGCGCGGCAAACTGCAGGTTGTTGCCCTGGGTGACCTGCAATGCCGATGTGATGCCGAAGTCCTTGCGTTCGAGGGCGATGGCTGGCAGGGCAACGGACATGCGCATGATATAGATGCCGGCCACGAAGAAGGGGACCGCAAGCACAGCACTGAGACTTGGCAGGACCGTGAGGAAAGCGAATGAGAGAGCGAGAATCGGAATAAGCGTTGCGAACATTATCAGCAGCGTGCGCCCGGCGTAATTCCAAACGGGGCGGTCAAGCCGGAAAATTTTTTCAGATGCAGTCGTTTCATCAAGCAGGATGTAGCGGTGCCAGTTCACTGCAATGGAAGAAAAAATCACCAGGCTTAAAGCTGCAATGACAAGTTCCATCGGACTCGGGAGCATCATGCCCGCAGGGCCATTTGCGGGATCAGGGGCAACGGAAAAACTGCGGTCAATGAGGCTCATTGCAGCGAGCACCAGAACCCAGGGCAAGCCGATTCTCATTCCGGCATTGCGGAACTGAAAAACTGCCTTCAGGGCATGTTTGATGGTTTGAAACGGGGGCAGCTTATGCATGGGTCACGGATACTCTTCGCTGTGAAGGTCTTAGCGAATAACTTTTATCTTTGAAAGCTTGGCATTCTCCTGCCCCAGGGTTTCGGAAAAGTTCTTGAGGATGATGGCGGCGAGATTCGCTTTGGCTGTTGGCTTGCCACAGAGGTAGCCCTGCAGGTAATCGCAGTTCAAGTTGCGCAGGGTCACCATCTGCTCGATTGTCTCAATGCCTTCGGCGGTCACTTCGATGCCGAGATTCCGGCTGAGGTCGATGATGGACTTGAGTATGCTGGGAGCCTTAGGCGTGGTGTCGAGTGCGTGAATGAAGGAGCGGTCGATTTTCAGTTTCGAGAAGGGGAATTGCCAGAGGTAGCTGAGGCTTGAATAGCCGGTGCCAAAGTCGTCAAGGGCGATGGAACAGCCCATGCCGCGCAGGGCATTGAGTTGCGAGAGTACCAATTCCTGATCCTTCAGGAAGGTGCCTTCGGTAATTTCGATTTCGAGCCGGTAAGCAGGAAACTGGGTGCGCTTGAGGGCGGCGTTGACCTCCGCCATCAGAGTTCCCGTATAGAACTGGGCCGGCGAAAAATTGACGCTGGCCACAAGATGCGACGGCCATTCAACCGCGGTGCGGCAGACATCTTCGATGCACCAGGCGCCAAGCCTGGAGATGAGGCCGGTTTCCTCGGCAATGGGGATAAATTCGGTTGGTGCGATGTTGCCGAACTCGGGATGCCTCAGCCGCATCAGAGCTTCGAAGCCCACCAGCTTGCCGGAATTGAAGGCAAAGAACGGCTGGTAGACCATTTCAAACTGGTTTTGTTCAACCGCCTTGGCGACGATGGCAACGAGATCGTTGCGGCGCGTTGCAGCCTGGGCTTCCGCCGGATCAAAAAAGGCGTATCCGGGGCTGCCGCTTTCGGACGAGGCGCGAAGAGCAAGCCCTGCGTGGTGCAGCAGGGTTGTGGCATCCTGGACCGTATCGGTAGTCAGGGCAACGCCGGCGATGGCCTCGACCGTCAGCATGTGGTCGCCCCAGGGGACAGGCCTTGAGCACAGGGCAACCAGTTGCTTGGCGGTTTGAAGGGCCAGCACCGGATCGCTGACATCGTATAGAAAAATCCCGAAGCTCTTGTGATCAATGCGGCCAATGATCCGGTTCTGGACGGGCGCGCGTTCCAGCCGTTCGGCCAATTGGCGGATCACCGAACCAATCGTTTTACGGCCATAAGCTTCGCCTATTCTGGAAAGGCCCTTGATCCTGATTTCAATGAACGTTGCACCCAAGGGCTGGGGGCCTGCCTTGGCGATTTCCGCGTTGATGTCACCAAGCAAGGCTTCGTAATTGGGCAGTCCCGTATCCTGGTCATAGCTCGAGAGCTGCTGCAATTGCTTGCGCAGGGAACTCATTCCGGTTGCGTCCGGCGCGCGTGCTAAGGGGTCGGAAAGAATCATGTATGACAATTGGCCTAAGCTTCCGTTCCGGCCATAATGGTTAGGAAGAATGAAATAATGTGTAAAATTTTTGGATTTGCTGAGGGCCGTATGGATTATTTTACCCGCAATGCGGGAACATCTTGGATGCCGGGCGTAATTGCAACCCTATGTAAGTATGTGGTGATCTGGCTCGTTGCAGGCCTGGTTCTGCTTCCTGAGGGGACTTTTGAAGCCCGCGCAAAGACCTATCTTGAAATAGCCCTTGGTTCGCTCAAGAACCTGCCTGCCGATGCGCGTATCCGCGAGGATCTGGAAGCCCAAATTGCCGGGCAGGCCAATGCCTACCGGCAGTCCGAAGGCGTTGCATCCCTGCAGGCGAGCCCACGGCTGCGCGATGCGGCGCGGGCCCAGGCCATCGACATGATGCTAAATGGTTATGTGGGCCACAAGTCGAGCTCGGGCCATGAGTTTGACTCGCGCATGCGGGCTTTCCTCGGAAGCCCGGTAATGATGATGCCCCGCATGGGGGAGAATGCCGCCCGCGATACGCAAAAGGGGGAAGCCGATGCGGGGAAGGCGCGGCGATTGTTCCAGCAATGGGTGGAGAGCCGGCCGCACCGCAAAACCTTGCTCAACAGCGGCTACAAATTCGTTTCCACGGGTGTGGTGCAGCGGGGCAACAAGATCTGGGCGGTCCAGATCTTCTTTGCACCGCTGCCGGAGGGAGCGAAGGTTTTGGGCGGCAGTGGGCTCTACTGAGAGTTCAGGTCAGTAGGTGAGTGCCGCCGCTGGTGCGGCTTTCGGGGCAAGGGCCTTCTGGGCCGCGTTTTTCACGGCTTTCTGGACCTTTTCGAAGGCGCGCACCTCAATCTGCCGGATGCGCTCGCGCGAGACGTCAAATTCCTTTGAGAGGTCCTCGAGGGTCATCGGATCGTCCTGCAGCTTGCGGGCTTCGAACACCCGGCGTTCGCGGTCAGTCAGCTTGTCCATGGCCTTGGTCAGCATTTCCTTGCGCATGGAGGCTTCTTCATTGTCAGCCAGAATGTCTTCCTGGCTGTCGCTGTCATCGACCAGCCAATCCTGCCATTCGCCTTCGGCATCAGCGCTCACATGGGCATTGAGCGAGGCATCGCCGCTGAGCCTGCGGTTCATGTTGATGACTTCCTGTTCCTCAACACCGAGGCGCGTGGCAATCAGCTTTACCTGATCCGGCTTCAAATCGCCTTCCTCAAGGGCCTGAATCTGGCCCTTCATCTTGCGCAGGTTGAAAAACAGCTTCTTCTGGCTGGCGGTGGTGCCCATTTTCACAAGCGACCATGAGCGCAGCACATATTCCTGGATGGAGGCCTTGATCCACCACATGGCATAGGTCGCAAGCCTGAAGCCCTTGTCGGGCTCGAAGCGCTTGACGGCCTGCATGAGGCCCACGTTGCCTTCGGAGATCACTTCGCCAATGGGCAGACCATAGCCGCGGTAGCCCATGGCAATCTTGGCCACGAGGCGCAAATGGCTGGTGATCATGCGCTCAGCCGCTTTGCTGTCGGCGTGTTCTTTCCAACGTTTGGCCAGCATGAATTCTTCTTCCGGGGCGAGCATTGGAAACTGGCGGATTTCCTGCAGATAGCGGTTGAGGCCGCCTTCGCCTGAGGCAATTGCCGGCAATGATGTGGAGCGCGCCATAATTCTTATTCCTTCCTCATTTTCCCGAGTTTTTCGCTCGGATAAGTAAACAATATAGTACGGATTGCGACAAAAATAAGATACTAAACAAGTTACCGTTTAACTTTATATTGATCAACGCGTGAACGCGGCCAATAGTTGCATCATGTCTGGGGGCAGGGCGCTTTCAAAGCGCAGGGCCTTGCCCGTCCGGGGGTGTTCAAAACCCAGGACGCAGGCGTGAAGTGCCTGCCTATTCAAAGTGTTAACGGCATCTCTTGCGGCCTCACTCAAAGTGCTGAGGGAGGCTTTGAAGCTGGCGCCATAGACCCGGTCGCCCAAAAGCGGATGGCCGATATGTGTCATGTGCACGCGGATCTGGTGGGTGCGCCCAGTTTCCAAAACGCAGCGGAGAAGGCTGGCCAGGGGCGGTTTGCCCAAATTCTCCAGCACTTCGTAATGGGTGACGGCTTCTCGCGACATGGCTGACTTGGAGATGGCCATTTTCTGGCGGTTGCTGTTGCTGCGGGCGATATTGGCCGAAACCGTGCCGCGGTTGCGCTCGGGGACGCCCCAGACGATGGCTTTGTAGGCCCGTTCCAGCCGGCCATCGCGGCCATGGGCGGCGAATTGCTCGGACAGGCCTTGGTGGGCCGCGTCATTCTTGGCGATGACCAGCAGACCGCTGGTGTCCTTGTCCAACCTATGGACAATGCCGGGGCGCTTTACCCCGCCGATGCCCGACAGGCTGTCGCCACAATGGGCAATGAGGGCATTTACCAAGGTCCCCGTTTCGTTGCCGGCCCCGGGGTGAACCACCAAACCAGCGGGCTTGTCGATGATGATCAGGTCCCGGTCTTCATAGACGACGGTGAGCGGAATAGTCTCGGCCCTTGGTTCTGGCGCAACGGCCGGCGGAATCACGGCTTCCACGCGCTGGCCTGCCTTCAGCTTATGGCGGGTTTCGGTTGCGGGAACACCCTCGACAGAGACTTGGCCTTCCGCGATAAGCCTCTGAAAGCGGGCGCGGCTGACCTCAGGAAAGGCAAGCGCCAGGAAGCGGTCAAGGCGGTCAGGCGCTTCGACGGTTGCGTTAAGGGTTTGGGAGGATTGCGACGTCATGGATGATCAAAACTCAAATGGTGGTGCGGCCCCGCCGGTCAACCGGTTTCTGGTATTTGCCGTGTATTTCATGGGGGCCGCTCTCGTGCTGCTGTTCCTAGGCCTTATTGGCGGCATTATCTACAAGATCAAGAACCGTGTTACGCTGCCTTCCGGAACCGGGTTGGTGGAGCTTGGCCTGCCTGCCAACACCCAGGTGCGCGAAGCCATTCTCACAGGCGACAAGCTTACGATCAACACAGGCACGGAAGTTTTCATCGTCGAGGTGAGCAGCCGGAAGGTGCTTCTCCGGGTGAAGGCTGGTTCGCCCTGACGCTTGCACTCATGCAACCGGCCCGATATAGGAAAGCTTCTGGTGACAGGGTCCCTTCGTCTATCGGTTAGGACGACAGCCTCTCACGTTGTAAAGGCGGGTTCGACTCCCGCAGGGATCACCAAACTTTTGTAGTTTCGGCATAATCTTTGTATTCAAGAGCGCTCGAGTAGCGCATCCGTGAGCGGTTCCCAATCCTGGCATCCGGGGCGCTGAATGCCCCCTTCTTGCAATATCGGCACGACATAGTTGTGAACTTACTGCGAGGGGGATCCGGCCAACAGTGGCGTCTTAGCGTCATCTGCGCGAACTCCCACGCAAAACCCAAAAAATGCCCGTCATTCTGGGCAAGAGCGGTCATTATGGACAAGAAAAACACAATCATCGGCGTCGTCGCCGTCGTCATCGTGCTGGCGATCATAGGTTGGGCCAGCGGATGGTTTAGCAGCCAAGCGCCGCAGGATGCCACGGCTCCTGTCACCACGACAGAACAGCCCGCTGCTCCAGCGACTACGACGGAACAACCCGCCGCTCCTGCACCGGCAACGCCTCCCGCCACAACGCCGCCTGCCACGACCACTCAGTGATTCTTGGTAGATTGTGAAAGCCTGTCATCCCGACTTTTGTTGGGATGACAGAATTAATTTAGAAGTTGGAATTACGATTAGCTCTTTGCATCCTTGTGCAGGGAGCGGATGCGCTGGGCCAGGGAAATCACATTGGTGATGGCGCTTTTTGGCTTTTCCTCTTCGACCGGGGCAGGGGCTTCTGTTGCAGCTTCGTCGATCACAGGTTCAGGTGCTGTTTCCGGTGTTGTCTCTGGCGCTGACCAGGCCTGATCAAGGCGCTTGAGTTCATCCTGCAGTTCTTCGGCGGCCCGTTCGGTTTCGACGATCTTCTCTTCAAGGACTTCGGACTGCGCCACGAATTCCAGAGTGCTGCTGTCGGCAGGCTTTACGATGATTTCGCTCTCGGTCATTTCCACCGGCTGTTCCAGTTCCAGCGGCGCGCCCTTCTTTTGCTTCGAAATCTGCTTGGTGATCTTCACCAGATCCTTGATCCGCTTCTTCAGGCGATCTTCGGTTGGGACGGGCGGCGCCTCACCTGTTGCTTCCTTCGCGTCAACGATTTCCACTTCCTCCACCTCGACCAGGGACTCGTTCAAGGCCTGGATTTCGCCGTCTCTTTCCTCGACCTTGGTTTCGAGCTCACTCACCCGGTCACGCAGGGATACGATTTCGGCGTTGCGCTCGAGCAACTCTTCGTCGCGCTTGGCCAGGTCCTGCTTGAGGATTTCAAAGCGGTTGCGATGGCGCGAAACTTCGGCGGTCTGCTCGGCCATGCGCATTCTTATGTCGCTCAGGCGCAGCTCCAGCTTTTTTGCCATCATGGCATGTTCGGCGCGCATCCGGTCACGGTCGGTCTGAAGTTCGATCATGGTGGAGGGCATGTTGCGCTGGGTGTGGCGGGCGCCCAGGCGAAAGGCCAGCTTCCAGGCTATCCTCCCGGCGATCAGGCCCAGGAAAGTGGCTACGGCAAAGCCCAGGATGAGCAGCATAAGGGTCTCGGATTGAGACATGGCAGTCCTCGAAAAACACTAAATCCAATTCAGCGGATGGTTTTAGTGCGGAACGAGGGCAGAGGCGAATGAAAAATTAGAAGGGGTTCCAGGTGGGATTTTTGGAGTATTTCAGATAGCCCACGTTGGCGCCGAAGCGCGCGCCGACACCTGTTCTGATGGGGGCAAGCGTGATGTTCCGGTATTTTTGAAGGTTCACGCCGATCCCGCCAACGAGATAGGCCGAGCCCTCAACGCCGATGAAGCGTTTGTAGAGTTCCCTTGGTTGGTCGGAATTGTAAACCAGAACCATGGTGCGCGAGCCGTTGCCGCCGAAGTCAAATCCGACGGAGGGGCCCTGCCAATAGATTTTCTGGGTGGTGCCGTCCTTGTAATAAATCGTGCCTTCGCCAAAGCGGAGGCCGCCGATCATGGCGCCGGAACCTTCTTCGCCGACGATGTAAGCGGTGGGTTCGCCCTGGCTCTGGAAGAGATATTCAATCGCCTCGCTGATGCCGCGGCTGGCCTTGCCGAAGAATTGATGGCCCTTGGTGACGATTTCATCGGTGGTGAACGTTGATTTGGGCTTGGCAATGCTGCCGGTGGTCTGCGCCAGCGCGGTGGAGGACATGCTGGCAAAACAAAGGGCAATGGCCAGACCCACGGATTTCAAGAATTTGCTGCTCGTCATATTTCCACCTCACGCATGGGCCACTCGCGACAGCGAGGCCAAGATAGCTCCTCCCGGAAAGTAGCGGAGAGGGCTTACGAGATGGTTAATTTATTGCAAATCATGCGGCGCTGGCGATGAAGCCCGGATTGTCGAAGCCCCGGTCGCGCTTGCCGTAGCAGAGGGGCTCGCCGTCGCTGTTCAGCACCTTGCCGCCGGCGGCCAGCAGAACCGCATGGCCCGCGGCCGTATCCCATTCCATGGTGCGGCCAAAGCGCGGATATAAATCGGCTTCGCCGGCCGCGATCAGGCAAAATTTCAGCGAGGAGCCGGCGGACACCAGCTTGGCCACTTTCACGGTCTTGAGGTAATCATCGGTGGCGCTATCGCGATGGCTGCGGCTTGCCACGACAATGGCGCCATCGCCAGGGCAGGGGCGAACCAGCAGTTTTTTCCAGGTGATGGTTTCATCGGCGGCGATCCTGCCTTCGGCGGCACCCTTGCTGGTGTCACCCCAGAAGATGCGCCCGATGGCCGGGGCATAGACCACCCCTAACACCGGGACGCCATTTTCGATCTTGGCGATGTTCACCGTGAATTCGCCATTGCGGGAGACGAACTCCTTGGTTCCGTCCAGAGGGTCCACGAGATAGAAGCTGGCTCCCACCTCGGGCACACGGCCAGCGGCTGCTGCTTCCTCGGAAATGACCGGGGTTTGGGGATCGAACCTCGCCAAGCCCTCGAGGATGATGCGTTCGGCCACTTCATCGGCCTCGGTCACGGGCGTCAGGTCGCTCTTGGTGCGGGCACTGAAATCAGTAGCATAGATCGCCATGATCTCGCGCCCTGCCAGAAGGGCGAGGTTTACCAGTGATTTCGTCAGGCTTGTGGGGGCTAGGGTCATAGGGATTCCGGGTGTTTTCGAGGGGTCTCTATGGGCGTGTCGAGATGTGATCGTCAATGCAGAAATTTTTGCGGGGCTTTGCTAAAAGAAACCTCCACGAATCACTTTTTATGGGGCCCCCATGACAGACGCGTCACGCATTTCCGATCTCGATCTCGCGGCACTTCTGTGCAGCCGCGTCTGCCATGATGTGATTTCGCCGGTCGGCGCCATTGCCAATGGCCTTGAACTGTTTGACGATCCGGAAATGGACGAGGAAACCAAGGCGACCGCGCTGGACATGATCCGCTCTTCGGCCAAGACAGCGGGCGCCAAGCTGAAATTCTGCCGCATTGCCTTTGGTGCGGCGGGAACGGCGGGCGCGCTGATTGACCTCAGCGAAGCGGGGGAAGTGGCGCGCGGGTTTGTGGGTGAGGAAAAGGTCAAACTGGACTGGCAGGCGCCGCGGGAGAACCGGCCCAAGCAACAGGTGAAGCTGCTGCTCAACATGCTGCTCCTGGCTATTGCCGGAATTCCGCGTGGCGGGGTTGTGACGGTGGCTGCCGAGGGCGACACGCTCACGGTGCGCGCCTCGGGCGAGCGGGCCAAGATTTCTGAACCGCTGGCTGAAGTTCTGGCTGGAACCGCTGATCTTTCCATGCTCGATGCCAGGCTGGTGCAGCCCTATTATTCAAAACAATTGGCTGCTTCCGCCGGCCTCATACTGACCATGGCCATGAGTGGCGATGATGTGCTGGTGCAGGCCCAGGCGGCGTAAACTATGACGCGCGATGTTGCGGCGGCCTATGTGCACCGGGACAAGTTTGCGAGCTCATGTGAGGGGATTATTGTCGGGGACTCGCAGCTCAAGTGGAGCAACATCGCTCCTGCTGATGCCCCGGTGCCGAAAGAAATTGAAAAGCTGGCGCGCGATTATGTGAAGGGCGTGCGGGTTGCCGGCGATCTCGGGTTTGTGATCCTGCATCGCTGCGGCGAGGCGTTTTATTTCCTATTGGTTTCAACCTGGCGGAATGAAAATGAACTGTGGGAATCGGTTTATGCAAAAGCCAATGCCGGAGAGCCCGACTTCAAGCCATTCACTGTTGAAACATCGCACCGTGGCACATTTTGCGTGTGGGAACTCGGCGTTGTCTGGCATGAGCAGCAGGCGTGGAAACGGTTTTTAACGTCAAAGCGCGCGACAGAGGATGTCACGCGCTATCTTAATGATTGCTTTGAAGGCAGCGTTTAGGCGGTTTCGCGGAAGTCTTCCTGGCCGGCCATGGGAGGCGCGCCTTCGCGCAGGACGTAGCCGCGGCCCCAGACGGTTTCGATGAAGTTCTTGCCTTCGGCGGCGGTTGCAAGTTTTTTGCGGAGCTTGCAGATAAACACGTCGATGATTTTCAGTTCGGGTTCGTCCATGCCGCCGTAGAGATGGTTGAGGAACATTTCCTTGGTGAGGGTCGTGCCCTTGCGCAGCGAGAGCAGCTCGAGCATTTGGTATTCCTTGCCGGTGAGATGCACGCGCTGGCCGCCCACTTCAACAGTCTTGGTGTCAAGGTTCACCAGCAATTCGCCGGTGAGGATAACCGATTGGGCATGGCCCTTGGAGCGGCGCACCACTGCATGGATGCGGGCGACGAGCTCGTCCTTGTGGAAGGGCTTGGTCATATAGTCATCGGCACCGAAGCCCAGGCCCTTGACCTTGTCTTCAATGCCGGCAAGGCCGGAGAGAATGAGAATGGGGGTGCCGACCTTCGACACGCGGAGCGATTTCAGAACCTCATAGCCCGACATGTCGGGCAGGTTGAGATCGAGCAATATGATGTCGTAGTCATAGAGCTTGCCGAGGTCCACGCCTTCCTCACCGAGGTCGGTGGTGTAGACATTGAAGCCTTCGGACTTCAGCATCAGCTCGATACTTTGGGCCGTTGCGGTGTCGTCCTCGATCAGCAGTACTCTCATCTCGAAACCCCTTTTGTGCGGCTCCGTGGTGGAGCCTTTTCAGTCGCGCAGTCCCTCAGGCAACGGGCCCTGAACGCGCAACTATCCGTTAACTCTGAATGTTAAGATAAGCTTAGAAAGGTTAACAAAACCTAATCTCTGAGCGGCACACTTTTACTTACTCTAGGCCATATCTAGTGTTTTGACGCACACAGCATACCACATGTAGCTTTCCCTTTAAAATTAACGGGACAGGAAAGAGTTTTAATTGCAACCCCCGCGCAGTTTACTCAGCCTTAAGCTTACCCGTTCATGATGTTGGATGAAGCACGCGAATCTTCTGGTTAGTTGATTCGGCGAATCGTGCCTAGGGGCTGCGTTCAAGGCCCGGTTTGTTTTTGAGTTTGTGAGGACTTCCATGCGTTCACGTGAGACCCTTCTGCGACTGCACCGCTTCCGTACCGAGGATCGCCGTCGTCAGGCCGCCGACATCGATGGGATGATCCAGGACCTTACCAAGAAATACGACGAGCTCGACTCCCACGTCCGGTTTGAAGAAAGCCGTAACGGCGTCACCGATCCAGCCAATGTGAATTATTCGATGGCGGCCAAGGCCACTCGCGGACGCCGCGATAATCTCCTGAAATCCATTTCCGACCTCAAGGACCAGAAGGCGGCTGTGCTGGCGCAGCTTGCCGATGAGGAAGTTGAATTGCGGAAAGTCGAGATGCTGATGGAAAAGGAAAGCGGTGCATCATCGTCGGCTTCCGCTTCAGCTGGCCTTTTGGCTGCCCACGCCCACTAAGCTGTGCGCCTTCAAACGTAAGTAGGAGTCTCGCGCTTCATCGGCGATCTTCGCCAGGTGCGAAGGCAGTTCGACGGTTTTTTCCGCGGGTGCGGCAAAGCCCGTGGACTCCCACACGGCATTGTACCAATGGGGCGCCCAAACGCCGTCAAAGGATTTAGGTCCCTTTGGCCATTTCAACATGGCTTCATCAAAAGGAATGCCGCAAGCCTTGCAAAGTGCGCCGAGAACTTCGCGCGGATTTTTCAATACATCATCGGCATCGATGACGGGTGGGGCGCCTCCCAGTTTTTGCGCCACCGCATCAAAAATTTCCGCCTGTTCGATAAACCCGATGTCGCGCAGGGAAACATCCGCCCATTTCTTGGTATAGCTGGCGAGCACACGTTCGGGCGACCGGATAAGGAAGGCGTTGGTCACCCGGTGAATCCAGCTCCGGTCAAATCCCGGCAGCATGTGGTGGGTCATGTGCTTCTGGTAGAACACGGGCTTTGCCGAAGGCTCGGTGCATTTTGCAACCAGGGCACCCCAATCGCTTTCATTGGCCGCAATGATTTCGTCGCGCATGGGATGGTCGTTGCCGTGGTTGACCAGCGAGAAGGCATAGAAGGGTTCATCCCAGGCGGCGCAATCGGCGCGGTTGCCAAAAGCATACATCATGGCCGTGGATATATTGCGCGGGCCGGACCACATGGCGATGTTTGTCATCAGAGGCTGCGGGTTTTTTCGCGGAGGCAGAGCGCCTTGTAGAGGCTTGAAAGCTTGCGCGCCATGGGGCCTGCGCCTTTCCAGTCTTCGGTGGACATGGGATGCCTCACGGGGCGGCCATCAATCTCGCGCACCGGAACTAGCCCTGCGAAGGTTCCGGTGACGAAGGCTTCGTCGGCACCATAGACATCATAAAGCGAGAACTGCTTTTCGAAAACGGGAATGCCATTGTCCTTGCAGAGGCGGATCATGTTGCCCCGGGTAATGCCCGGGATGCAATACTGTCCCGAGGACGTCCAGACTTCGCCGCGCCTCACGATAAAGAAGTGGGTGGAATTGCAGGTGGCGACAAAGCCCAGGGGATCAAGCATGAGCGCCTCGTCGGCTCCGGCGTTCATGGCCTGCACGCAGGCGGTGATGCAATTGAGCTTTGAGTGCGAGTTGAGCTTCTGATCCTGCACATCAGGAGCGCCGCGCCGCACATTCACCGTATGCAGGGTCATGCCGAGCTCGAATTTTTCTGGGCTTGGACTTTTGTATTCGGGGATGATGACGATGGTCGCTGGCGAGATCGTCACGCGAGGATCCTGGTAGGGCGTGGCCTTGACGCCGCGCGTCACCATCAGGCGGATGTGTACGCCGTCTCGCATTTTATTGGCATCGATGCAGGCGAACAGGCGCTTCACCAATTCGTCGGGTGATACGCCCACATCCATGAAGATGGATTTGGCGCCTTCATAGAGCCGTTCCACATGGGCGTAGAGAAATGGCACGCCGCCATCGACCAGCCGCAGGCCTTCCCACACGCCATCGCCCAGAATGAAGCCGGAGTCGAACACCGAGACCATGGCCTTGTCGCGGGGATAAAGCGCGCCATTGATGGAGATGAGGATTTCCGTGTTGCGCGGATCAATTTTGATGTCGTGGAGGGACTGGGGCATGGACAGCCTGTTTATCGCAGGCTCTTACCAGCGGCAAGTGAAGGCACCTAGAGAAACAGCAAAATCATGACCCAGAAGACGATGACGGCCTTGGCGACCAATATGTGAAGGGGATTGCCCGTGTAACGGTTGGCGCTGCGCCAGGTGCCGGTGGCGGCAAGAAAGGTATAGGGCAAGGGCAGGAAATGGATGATGGCAACCAGAATGATAGACGTTTCGGCAAGAACAAGTGTGAGGGCTATCATGGTGGCCACAAGATTCAAGATGAGGCCATAGGTAATCAGCCAGCGCCAGAAGGCTTCCTGCAGAGGCAATTGCCCGAGCCAAAGCCGCTTTAGTGAGGTCGTTGTATTCATTGAAATCTAACTTCTTCCATCGTTATCTTCCCCAGCCTGATCGTCACCCAACGGCGATAGGGCGCGATCGCCGGCCAATATGCGTGAAAGTTCAGCGCGGCTGGTGCGCACAAGATCCACCATCTTGTCAGTGTCGCCAGCATGGCGGGCCTGTTCGCGGACAACTTTCTCATCGAACTTCTTGAAGGTTCTGGCGGTGCGTTGGGCTTCTGAGGGGGCCTGCCCCAGTGCAACAAGCACATCTTCTCCCATATCGAGGGATGAGGAAAAAACTTCGCGGTAGACATCATTCACGCCAGCGTTGATCAGCTCATAGGCGTGAACCCGGTCAAAGACCCGGGAAAAAATCCGCAAGTGGGGAAAGTGCTTCTTGGTGGTGGCGACAATCCCGGAAATTTTTTCACGCCCGTCGACGGCCACCACCAAGACTTCTGCGGTTCGTGCGCCTGCGGCTTCCAGCAGGTCCACCCGGGACGCGTCGCCGTAGAAAAGCTTGAAGCCAAACTTCCGGAGCGCATCAATTTGTTCCGCATCGTGGTCGAGCACCACGGCCTTGTAGCCCTTGCCTTGCAGCAGGCGGCCCACTGTCATGCCAAAGCGGCCGTGACCCGCGATGATGACGCGGGCGCTCTCGTCAATGACATCGGCATCCCTGATCTGACCGCCGCGGGCAAAGAGAGGCTGGATAAAGTTTTCGTTTGCGATGATGAGAAGTGGCGCCAGGGCCATGGAAATTGCGACAATTGCCACGAGCACGGCGGCCTGATTGGCGAGCAGAAGCCCAAGGCCCAGGCAGAATGAAATCAACACAAAGGCGAACTCGCCGCCTTGCGCCAGCGAAAAGGCAAAACTGGCGCTGTCTGGACCTTTCATGCGGAAGATGCGGGCGATGAGATAGAGGACCACGAGCTTGAGGATGACAAAGCCGAGGACAAGGCCGATAATCTGTACAGGGTTTGCCATAAGCAAATTAAAATCAATGCCGGCTCCCACCGCCATGAAGAAGACCGCCAGCAAAAGGCCCTTGAAAGGATCGAGATCCATTTCAAGTTCATGGCGGTATTCGCTCTCGGCCAGAACCACGCCCGCTAGAAAAGTTCCAAGAGCGGCAGACAGGCCCACGAACTGCATCATCAAGGTGATGCCGACGACGATCAGAAGGGCAAAGGCCACAAAAATTTCACGGATGCCGGATTGGGCGACAAAGCGAAACAGCGGCCGCATGAGGTAGCGGCCGGCCAGCACGATTGCCGCAACGGCGGCAAGAACACTCAAGGTCTGTGCCCGGGCCGGCAATTCGGCAATGAGGCTGGAGCTTTCATGGCCTGTTGTCTGCTGTGCCGCCAACAGCGGCAAGAGCGCCAGCATGGGAATAATGGCGATGTCCTGGAACAATAGCACTGAGAATGAGGACTGGCCGGCAGACGTCTTGAGCTGGCCGCGTTCTTTCAGGCTTTGGATGACGATTGCGGTTGATGACATGGCGAGAATGAGACCAGCGGCAACTGCCGTTTTCCAGTCCAGGCCGATGAAATAGGCTGCAAACGCTATGGATGCCGAGGTGCCCAGGACCTGCAATCCACCCAGCCCCAGGATGGGCTTGCGCAGGGACCAGAGTTTTGACGGCTGCAACTCAAGCCCGACCAGGAACAGCATGACGATGACGCCGAACTCCGCAAAGTGCATGACATCCTGACCTTCGCTGCCGACGAGGCCTAGAACGGCGGGGCCAATCAGGATGCCGGCGACGAGATAGCCAAGCACGGAACCGAGGCCGAAGCGTGAGGCAATGGGAGCGGCAACAACGGCGGCGGCAAGATAGACAAAGGCACCGATGAGAAAATCCGGAAGGTGCATGGAAAAACTTTCTTGAGGGCAAAATCGGCGGTCAATATGGCGGGTAGCCCCAAAAATGAAAAGGGCCGGAAACTTTCGTTTCCAGCCCGGTTACTCATCACGCAACAAACCTATTGGCGGTATTTCTGAATTTTTGTGGTGCGAAGGCCCGCCAAACCATGGCGGTCAATCGACCTTTGCCAGCCCAGATACTCTTCAACTGTAAGAACATAGCGGTCACAGGCCTCTTCCAAACTCAGCAAGCCACCCCGCACAGCCGCCACCACTTCCGCCTTGCGGCGGATGACCCAGCGATGACTGCCGGGTGCGGGCAAATCGGTAATGGTAAGGGGGCTGCCATCGGGACCGATGACGTAATTAACCCGTGGACGCAACTGACCGTTCATACTGAAACTCACAAACCTAAAACGCAGGTACTTTAGAGAGCCCAAGCTATGACAGGTCGCTTAAGAATGAGCTAAACGCTTATGAATAAATCGCAAATTCCGGCCCCCAAGTGCTTCAATTCAGGACAGATTTGCCGGGATTATTGCGTTTTGGGGAATTTGCGCCCATCTAGGCCCGATGAAGCTGGATAGTGCCGTTCTTGATGCCGTTCATGCGGCCATGGGCCTTGGGGGAAACCCCGGGGAGCACCGGGTTGTGGTGGCCATGTCGGGCGGGGTGGATTCCTCGGTTGTTGCCGCCATGTTGAAGGTTGCGGGTTATGATGTGGTTGGCATCACCTTGCAGCTTTATGACCATGGTGAGGCGCTGCGCCGCAAGGGCGCCTGCTGCGCGGGCCAGGATATTCATGATGCCAGGCGGGTGGCGGCGGCTTTTGACATTCCCCATTATGTCCTCGACTTTGAAAGCCAGTTTAGGGATGCGGTCATAAATGATTTCGTTGCGGGCTATCTGGCCGGTGAAACGCCCATTCCCTGTGTGAAGTGTAACCAGACAGTTAAATTTGCCGATCTCCTGCAGCGGGCCAAGGACCTGGATGCGGCAGCACTGGTGACCGGCCACTATATCGAAAGCCGGGCGCGGGGTGATGGCTCGGGGCATCGTGACCTCTTCACCCCCGCCGACATGGCGCGCGACCAGAGCTATTTCCTGTTTGCCACCACGCAGGAGCAGGTTGATTTCCTGCGCTTTCCCTTAGGCGGACTGCCCAAGGCTGAAACCCGGCGCATTGCGGCCCAACTCGGGCTGGTGGTGGCGGACAAGCCGGACAGCCAGGATATTTGCTTTGTGCCGCAGGGGCGCTATGCCGATGTGATTTTGCGGCTGCGCCCGGATGCGGCGGAGCCCGGGGATATTTTGCACCTGGACGGGCGGGTACTTGGCCGCCATGACGGCATCATTCATTATACGATAGGCCAGCGGCGCGGGCTTGGCATCGCGGAAGCCGAGCCGCTCTATGTGGTGAAGGTGAATGCGGCAACGAAGCAGGTGGTGGTTGGCCCGCGGGAAGCCTTGAAGCAAAGCGACATCCGTTTGGCCAATCTCAACTGGCTGGGACAGAAGGCGCTGAACGAAAGGGCCCAGCCGGTTTTTGCCAAGATCAGGTCCACGCGCCCCCCGGTCGAGGCGGCCTTGCGGAAAGGCCCCGATGGTTCGATCGTGACAATCATTGACGGCGAGTACGGCGTCTCGCCGGGACAGGCTTGTGTATTGTATGACGGGCAGGGACCGGGGGCGCGGGTTCTGGGCGGCGGCTCTATTGCATCTGCTGTGGCCCAGGATCATGTCATTTGATCACGGGACCCGATAAAACTTCTGCCAAGGCCAAAAGACGCTCGACACTTTTTTTCCTGAAACAATATCTGCGCAATCCTTTCGGCACCGGGGCCGTTGCGCCGAGCGGCCGCCAATTGGCGAAGCTCATGGTGGCGAAACTTGCGCCACAGCCGTCAGAGGTCATTGTGGAGTTGGGGCCGGGCACGGGTTCGTTCACGCGGGAAATTCTGGCGCAAGGGGTTGACCCCGCCAACCTGATTTTGGTGGAGTTCAACAAGGAGTTTATAAAATTCCTGAAGGGTGAATTTCCAGGCCTGCGCATTGTTGAAGGCCCGGCACAGGATCTGCCGCAACTTCTGAAAACGCTGGGGCAGGTTTCGGTAAGGAAAATTATTTCGGGCATTCCGCTGCGCAGCATGAAGCCTGCGGACTGCAGGCATATTGCCCGTTCGGTAGCAGCGGTGCTTGAACCCGGCGGGCTTTTTGTCCAGTTCAGTTATTTCAAAGCCTCGCCGGTGCCGCAAGAAGTTGCGGCGGAGGTGGGGCTGACGGGAGAATGTGTCGGCTCGGCCATGAACAATGTGCCGCCAGCCTTTGTCTGGCAATATACTAGGTCCGCATAGGCTCCTTGCTCCGGACTTGACGCCCCCCTATAGTTTGCATTGCAGGGAGAAGCGGTTTCGTGGCCAAGCGGAAAATCAAAAAGCCAAACATTGACCTGGAAGTGAAAAAGGGCATCGCCTGGGCGGTGCATGTCTTTACGACGTGCGGAATCGTTGCGGGATTTTTGGCGCTTGTGGAAGTGCTGAACAATGATCCGGTCAAAGCCTTCATGTGGCTTGGCATTGCGCTTTTCGTTGATGGCATTGATGGCTCGCTGGCCCGCAAGGCGAAGGTTAGCGAGTACACGCCCAATTTTGATGGCGGCTCACTTGATTTTGTCATTGATTTTTTCACCTATGTGGCCGTGCCGGCCGTGATGGTTTACTGGTTTGAAATGGTGCCACTGGAATGGTATTTTTCCAGCAGCACCTGGAGCCTTGTGGCGGCCGCCACCATCATGGCCGTATCGTGCTATACCTTCGCCAATGTGGGCATGAAGTCAGAAGACTATTATTTTGTAGGCTTCCCCGCGATCTGGAACGTGGTGGTGCTTTATTTCTACGTCCTCGATACGGGCTGGCTGGTCAACGGGCTCACCATCATCATTCTCTCGATCCTCACCTTCATTCCCATCAAATTCGTGCATCCCTTGCGCGTGACCCATTGGCGCAACATCACAATTCCCATGACCGTCCTGTGGGCGGCCATGACGCTTTCGCTGGTGATCAGCAGCAAGGACAAGGGCCCGACCGATGCAATCTACAAGATCGAGCTTTGGGTCTGGATTGCCGCTTCGCTCTATTTTGCCTGGATTTCCCTGTGGCGGACCTTCGTTCAGGGTGACCCGGACCACGGCCAGGACGGCAAAGGCCATGCAACTTGACTTCCGGTGGGATAACTTCCTATAAGCCCACGCAGATTTGGCGAGGTAGCTCAGCTGGTTAGAGCACGGGAATCATAATCCTGGGGTCGGGGGTTCGAGTCCCTCTCTCGCTACCAAATCTTCGTCCACATTGATCCAGAAACTTTCTTGATTCTGCCACCCCGACGTGAGCTCCCTTGATTTCTGTCATTCGGGCGGAAGCCGGAATCTTTCCAACGTTGATGGGATTCCGGCTTTCACCGGAATGACGGACCTTGGGAGAAATTCGTAATTAATCCGTAGACGGATGATTTACGCTTCAGCTTGTATCTGGCTTCATTGCCTCCCACGCGAGCCAGTGGCAATTGGCGAGAATTTCATCGACCTCGTGAATTGGCCGCTTGCGGTGTCCGGGGGGAGGGCCTGGCCGGAGCGGCGATTTGAACTTGGGGCTTTTCATGGCTTCCCGCCTCACCCGCCAGCGGACCATACGCCGGGCCTGGCGCGGCAGATCATCGAGTGCCAGCTTGAGGGCATGGAGCCTGCGGCTGAGGCGTTCGGAATTAACAAGGCCATCGGACGGCGGCGGGGCGGGAGCGGCTGCGGGTGGAGGCGCGGGCCATAGGTCATCCACCCGTGAATCGTCTCCGAAGAAAAGGATGCGCGGAGGATGCTTTGCGTATTTTACGCGGGGTTGGTCCAGCTCCGGAAAAACCACGCGCTTGTCGCAGAGCCGGAAGGAGGGCATGGAAGGCCCGCTGCCCTTTCTGATTATGTGCCCCTTGGGCATGGGACGCGCGGGCCGAGGCTTCACCACCAACCCCCGGGCAGCAACGACAATGAGGCGGCGGACAGCGGATTCGGCGGGCCTCAGCACACCCAGCACGGCGCTGTGCAGGGAGCGCGGAATCCGCGAAGCCGCCTCTGTGCCATCAAGCCCGAGCAGGGCGAACAGGACCTTAATTATCCCCCTGAGCGCTTCACTGTTGCGTTTGATGGCCAAGTCCCAGTCCATGTGGTTTCCCATTCAGCATAAAACATATAATAGGAACATTATTTCACATTAGGAATGTAAGTGTCAAGGATTAAATTTCTATTTTGCATTTTTCCCCTCCCCCTTGCGGGGAGGGGGAATGGGGCATTCATCAGCAGTGTGAATTCTCTTCCAAATTCAAGAACGATCGGAAGACTAGCGGTGTTTTTCCGCGCAGGATGATGTGGCAGTAATCAGGCAACAATAATATTGCTTGGGAACGGAGTATTGTTTTGCGTATTCGGAGGCTCTTGCCGCGCAATTGCTGAGGCCGGCTGTCTGTCCCAGTGATATCTCGGTCTCGTCAGGCAAGCTGAAATGAACATTATAGTCGGCTTCGGCGATCTGCTGGCAATTGAACTTGTTGGGTGAAAAACTGGAACACTGGTCCTCACAGCCGGCAAGGCCCGACAAGAGGAAAATTGAAATGAGATAAGCCCCTGAGCGTGCCTGCATGCGTCACCACCCCAACTTCCCTTCAAACAGTCCCGCAACTTAGATATGCGGCGTGATTCAGGCAATGCCGCCACGGTGGCGGGAGTTTGGAAAGATTGAGCTTTGCACAAGGTAGGGCCATTAGCCTGCTGCAGGGTCCGCAGTTGGGATCCGGCAGAAGAGGCGATTGCGATAAAATGCCAATTGGACGGGCCCCTGGACATGAACCCTGCTTATACTGAGAAACTACGCCCAATAATCGTATTCTCGGCGATGGGCCTCGGCCTCTTCGCTGCATCCCTCATCATATGGCCGCTCTGGATCAACCGGATTGCCCCCCAGCTCCTGGGAGCTGCAACGGAGGGTGGCGGCACGGAATCGCAGAACCTGATCGTTTTTGGATGCATCATCGGCCTGACCTGCCTCAATCTGGTGACGCTGATGCTCCCGGAAGCGCCAACAATCGAAGACAGCATGGCGCAGATTGCGGAGAAAATCACACAGCCCGGTTCAATGGCCCAGGAGGCCGAGCGGGAGGTGTCCGCCAATCTCGATCGCATCATCGCCCTTCTCAAAAGCCATTCGGAGGCAAGCCGGGCCTACTCAGCAACATTGGAAAACGCGGGGCGAAACCTGATCGAGCTTACATCTCCCGAGCAGCTTCGGGTGGCCATTGGCTTCCTGATCACAGAAAACAACAAGATGCGCAAGGAGACAAATGACCTGCAATCCAATCTTGAAGAGTCTCACCAGCAAATTGAAAATTTGCGGGAGGATCTTGAGGTGGCGGAAGAAACGGGAATGCGCGATCCGCTGACACAGTTGTGGAACCGGCGCGCCTTTGACCACATGCTCCAGCTTCAAGTTGAAACGGCAGTCAAGAGCAACACGCCGACGTGCCTGGTCCTGGCTGACGTCGATCACTTCAAGAGGGTCAATGACAGCTTCGGCCACCTCATAGGCGACGAGATACTGAAGCTGGTGGCGAACACAATTTCAAAGAACGTGAAGGGCCGGGATTTTGTGGCCCGGTTCGGCGGCGAGGAATTTGCAATGATCCTGCCGCAGACATCCTTGGAAAATGCGCTGAAACTTGCCCTGCACATCCGGCATCAGCTTGAAATCCAGAAGTGGTTCGTCAGCAAGCGCAATGAGCCGGTCGGCACCATTACAGCGTCATTCGGCGTTGCCCAGTTGCAGCTCGGCGAGAGCAAGGAAGGTTTTGCGGGGCGGGCAGACAGCAAGCTCTACGAGGCCAAACTCGCAGGACGCAACCGGGTGGCCAGTTAAGCGCCAGGACAAATTGCTAAACGATTTTGTGCGGGGTATTTTTTGATGAGCAAAGAGGGAACGACTCTTACGGCAAGCGACATCGCGCTCAATGTGGTGTCGGTCGTGCTGGCCTTTTTTTCAGCCTCCTTTGCGGGCTACATGGTGATGTACGGTCCGCCGGAGAGAACCGGCAATCCGATGGTTAGCGTGGCGCTGGAACCGTTTGACACGTCGCGAACCAAGTTGGGCCAATATGACATTCTTGATCCCATTGTGACGGGCTCAATTACGAAAGATGCAGGCTCCGGGAAGAGCGCCAACGCCGCCGCCCTAGAGCTTTTTCAGGCGGATCAGCATCTCAACTATAAATTGCGGACCATTGTCCAGAATACCGCGTTTGTGGATATTTCAAATGACCGGTCGATTGTCACCCTGCCGGTGGAAGTCGGGGTGCTGATTCCAGGTGTTGGAAATGTGCTGCGTTTCGAGCGGCGAAACGGCAAGTGGATTGTAGTGACAAGTACGTCGGAGATATCAGAGTCTGGAATGGTTACTGCTCGATAGCGCGAAAATGGACAGGCTGCCTGGCGTGACTTTCAAAGCTTTCAGTGCAGCCCAATACCGACAAGCACTGCGATGGCGGAGAACGCAGCCCCAAGAATAAAACCCAGTATTACAAGGTCATGGTTCTCACGCTGCTTGCGATTGTCGCGGAGCCCCATGAGTTCCTCGATGGCATCATTTGCCGCCCGCTCCAGATCGGTCCGCGGCAGGCTGTCGAGAGGCTGCCCACGCCAGTAAACCATTGTTACAGTCTCCATTTGATGCGGAACTGTGCAAGTGGCATGCCAACGTCTTGATTACGGTTAGTGGTTAATTCTTGCGCGGGGAAAGGCCAAGCCGAGCCTTCCGGTGCGGATTACTGGTTGCTGTAGTGCAGCAGCATCGCCGAGGTGTCCTCAAGCTGCTTCGCCACTTCGGCTTGCCGGCTCCTCAGAGTGTCGAGATGACTGAGCAACAGGTTTACGGTTTGCTGGCTATTGGTGATTTCCGCGTTTGTTTCAAACATTTTGCGGATATTGGCGATGCCAATTCCCAGCCGCCGCATCATCAGGATATCCTTGAGGCGGCGGACATCTGATTCCATGTAGGTTCTGAATCGCCCGTGGCGGGGGGGCGAGAGAAGCCCCTCACGCTCATAGAAGCGTATGGTTTTTGGATCGACGCCGGTTTCTTTCGCCAGTTCGCCGATAAACATGAAACCGCCTGAATGGGCATCTTCACGGCGCTGCTGATTCTTCTCAAATTCGACCGGGATTACCGCCCTTGCTGGTCCGTCCATTTTGTAACTTGGCCCCTGTATTCATCTTTATTCTTTAACGCGGTGAAACCATATTCGGCGAACTCGCACTGACACCCGGCATCAGGCCGCAATTCTTCCCAGTTGAAACGGAATGTTGAATGCTGATGAATTGCGCGACCTGAACATGCGGCGCGCTTGCCAATCCGATCCTACAGCTCTCTCCCTAACTGATCACCAGATGTTTACAGTGAGTCATCTTATGCGGAACTGCCATAATTGGCAGGTCGGTTGCAAATCTAAATCAGACCACGCAGCATTGCAGCTGCGACAGCGTGGGTTGTATTGATGCTTCCCAATTTATGCCTGGCGTTTTCAAGAAAAAACCTGACCGTGCGCGTGCTTATACCCAGAAGCATTCCGATATCTTCGTAGGTTTTTCCCTCTGCACTCCATTTGAGGCATTCAATCTCGCGTTCGGTTAAGGATGGTTTCTCCACGGCGCCGTTCCCACTATTCTGGAGTTCCGTTTGCCAAGACAATAAAAAGACACGAATTTACTTCCACTAAACATGGAATGTCCTCGACTGCAGCCGCGTGCTGCGCGAGCAGTTCATTTGCTTGCATGATTCCCGCCCCCCCCGGGCCAGACCGAATTTGTATATTAAACTACTGTTCAGTTGCCAATAATGTAAAGTGTTATTCATTGCTGAACGCAACGTACTGCGGAAAAACAAAGGTCATGTGACAAACTATCCGCAGTTTTCGCCTGGCACGCGTGATCTGCAGATTCACACCGTGGTCAGCCAAGCCTGGCAATGGCGTTTTCGCATCATGCCCTTAGGCAAAAATGGAATTCCGAGGTTGCAGGCAGTTTTAAGCACCCCGTGTGAGGTGCTGAGGTCCGGCGCCAGCGAAAGCGGAGTTGCCGAATCATCCATCTGATGAAGCCACTTACACTAAGTGCACATATCTATATCTAATGTAATAATCTATATTAAGTTTAATTTGATCTACATAATTTAATATCTACATCAAGGTATAATTATTATAGTTCAGTATATATACAATATTAATCATGTTATATTTGGTATTTTCGAGTGTTTAATAGAAAATTAACCCTTAATTAACCGTATCTAAACGAATGCTAGCCCCTGAGCTGTTGTGTTTACTTGCGTTAATTAGAGGCAAAAAAAATCCTATTTTCGGCATAATAAGGGGCAAAGATGATCATAATTGTGGACGAGCGGGTCGAGGTTACGGAAGCTTATTGCGCCAGTCTTGGCCGTGAGGGCCTTTCAACTACGGGTTTCAATCATATCGAATTCGATGGCTGGTTTCATTCGGCGGGGCTGCATGATCTCGCTGCGGTAGAGACGATCATCATTGGCAGCTTCCCGGACCGCGAACGGGCCATCAGCGCAGTAAAATTGCGCTCGAACATTCCGGTTATCGCTGTCAACGAAACAACGGGTCTGGAATCCACGCTGAACCTGTTTTCGACGGGCGCCGATGATGTGGTCCGCAAACCGGTTCATGCGCGTGAGTTCATCGCGCGCATGGGAGCAATCAAGCGCCGCATTTGCGCAGCGCCGCGGCAGTCGGACTTTGGCCATCTGAAAATCTACTTCGATGGCCGTGACCCTGAAATCCTCGGACAGGTTTTGATGCTGCCGCGCCGCGAGCGCCGCATCCTGGAATACCTCGCGGCCAACCGCATGCGCCGGGTCAACCGGTCACTGATATTCAACGCCGTCTACGGCCTCTTCGATGAAGAGGTGGAGGAAAGTGTGGTGGAAAGCCATATCAGCAAGCTGCGCAAGAAGCTGAAACATGCCTTGGGTTACGATCCGATCGACACCAAGCGGTACCTTGGCTATCAGCTGGTGGGGCCAAATGAAGCAGCCCAGGCAAATGCCGCGACTGCTGAGGTTGAGAATGATTTTGCCGGCATGATGGGCGCATCAGACTTGCTTGTGGCAGCGGCATAATCGTGTAGCGGAGCCTGATCTTTATTCCGCGAGCTGAGCCGCTACCTCAGCGAAGGGATCCAGGCTCACGGGCGAATCAGGCGTTTGGGCCAGTGCCTGGTAAAGCTTCGGGACAATGGCCAATGCCTTGTCCAATTCAAGATCACCGCCGGCCTGATATCCTCCCATGGATCTCAGGTCGCGGGAGTCTTCAAAGCGCGCAATCAGGGCCAGAAGCATGCGCACAAGCTTGCGTTGATCAGGCGTCCAGACAAGCTGTGCCAAGCGGGAAATGGACGACAGCAGGTTTACCGCCGGATATCTTCCCTGTTCGGCAATGCTCCGGCTCAGAACGATATGGCCATCGAGGGTGCCGCGTATGGCATCGGCTATGGGATCGTTGTGATCATCGCCATCGACCAGAACCGAAAAGACACCGGTAATGAAACCGGTGCCCTCCGCGCCCGGGCCGGCGCGTTCGAGCAATTGGGGCAGGTCGCTGAATATACTCGGCGGAAATCCCCGCGCCACGGGGGCTTCGCCGGCGGACAGGGCAACATCCCGGCAGGCATGGGCATAGCGGGTCACCGAGTCCATGATCAGCAGGACATTCTCGCCCTGATCGCGGAAGTATTCAGCAAGGCGCATGCCTGTCCGCGGCGCCAGACGACGCATCATCGGACTTTCGTCACCGGTTGCCACCACGGACACCAACCGGTGCTTGTCCCTGCCGAGAGTGGATTCCGCGAACTCCCGGACTTCGCGTCCGCGTTCGCCAACGAGAATGACGATGACCGTATCAAACCCGGCCGCGCTCGACAGCATCGAAAGAATTGTTGATTTCCCAACGCCGGAACCGGCGAAAATTCCGATACGCTGCCCTTTGCAGAGCGGCGTGAAGATATCAATCACCCGGACGCCGGTTCTAATCGGCTTTTGCACCAGTTTGCGGACCATCGCGTTTGGCGGCGCGTTATCGACTGACAGGGATTCGGGGCCCAGGATCAGTTCTGCCCCGCCGTCTATCGGCCTTCCCAGAGCGTCAATCATGCGCCCCTTCCAGCTTGGGCTGGGCCGAATGGTGAGGTTTCCAACCGGTGAAGCTTGCGTTGCCAGGCTGATCTTGGAGCCGTTGTCAAAAGTTCTGACAAGGACGGTTTCCTGCTCCAGCCGAACCACCTCGGCAAGAACGGGGCGATAGCCGCAATTGAATTTGACGAGCGAGCCCAGCCTTACGAAGTCGGAGAGGCCATGGATCCTGTACCCGCTTGCCGTGGCTTCAACCACCTTGCCAATGGCCTCAGCCATCGGAACAGAGTTTTGCAGTCTGTGAATGCGGGCAGCAAGGGTTGCCAGTCCGCCAGGGGGGGAAGCATTGATGTTCACTGGAACTCAGTCACCTAAGCCCCGCCAAGGACCTGGATTGCCCGCTTCAGGGAAGACGAGCTTTCTTCAACTGACGTTTGCATCCCGTCGAAGGCCCTGGTGACCATGATCAAATCGGTCATTTCCGTTACCGGGTTCACATTTGATTCTTCCACAAAGCCCTGAACAATGCCATCGGAGGCAAAGGAAACTACCGGCGTTCCGGCATTGGCCGGTATGATGCCCGAGTTTTCATAGCGCGTGAAGCCGTTGGCGGGCTCGATTGTGAACAGGCCCAGCGCGCCAAAATTCCTGCCGTTCTGGGTGATCATGCCGTCGCGGGCGATCTTTGGTGTTCCGGCCGCCGGGTCAAGCAGGATGGGCGCATTTCCCGCGTCCAGAATTGGATAGCCATTCAGTGTCTGCAATTCGCCGGACTCGTGAAGCTGCATTCTTCCATCCCGGGTGTAGGCAATTCCGGCAGGAGTCTGTATGGCAAGCCACCCCCTGCCTTGAACGGCCACATCAAGGGGATTGCCGGTCTTGTTCAGGCCACCGGACCGTTCGGAAATAAAGGATTCCCCCGCGGTCGAATAGGCGGTTGGCGTCACCGACACCATTGACAGCACCGTATCAAATTTCAACTCCTCGGAGCGGTAACCGACGGTTCCCGCATTGGCGACATTGTTGGCAATCGTGGCGAGCCGCCGTTCAAGTGCAACTTGCCCCGAAAGGTTTACGTACAATCCAGATTGCATCAGCTAAACCCCTTGAAGCGCAACGACTGTATTTTCGTCAGGGTTTCCATGCTGGTGATGGATTGAACCCCCTGGATTATGCTCAGGGCAGGGGCCGTGGCTGCTGCCGTGCCGTTCTTCACTTCCCAGAGCGTTGTAAAGCGCGTCAAAAACTTGTTCAGGACGGCTGGATCATCGAGATTTTCAAGATCAATCTTGTTCTTGATGATTTCAGCCTGCACATCGAGGTTGTTGGCGTTGCTCGAAGGGGTTAGCCCCAGGGCCACCTGTGCAACCTTGTAGAGGGCGGAATCGCCGAGAATGCTGTAAGCGGTGGTTATGTCCGGGGCTTTGCGCCGGAAATAGAGCGCCAGCCGCACGCCTTCATTTGAGCTGCCTGCCTTCTCTTCCAGTTGAACCTGAAGATATTTGTCCACGACACCCTTTTGGGTCCGCTCAAATATTGTTGTGGTGGTGCCTAGGCTCTTGAAGTTGAACGCAGTGGCAAGTTCCTTGAAGCGCGGATCAGTGAGCTGGTTGGTGAAGCTGTTTGGCGAATCAATTCCATCGGTAAGCACTTTTTTAACAAAGGCTTTGGCGTAAATCATGTCTTTCAAGCCGAACGCCTTCATCGCGTAGGCAAACACCCGGTCATTGGCAAGAAAGCCTTCAATGGTCTTAATCTTGCCGATCGTAGCCAGGTAGTAATCAGTTTCGCGGTGCACGTCCGGCGCGGCGCGCACACGCGCCAGCGATTTATCGATGTTCTGCGTGAGCAACTTGTAGCTGGCGACGGTGGACAGCATTGAACGGCCTTTTCAATATCCTGCCCCATGATCAATTGAACAGCTTGTCTGGAACTTACGGCCCGCGCCAAGTTTCAGGTAAGTCTCATTCGATAGGAACTTGGGGTGGAGGCGGCTTCCTGCCTCTGACGTTGAATCAAGGGGTTCCCCGCGTTGACCTTCATTGTTGGCCTCATTCTCACCATTGGCAGCATTCTCGGTGGATATGTCGCCCTCGGTGGCCATCTCTACGTGTTGTGGCAGCCCTATGAATTCATCATCATTCTGGGATCGGCCATCGGCAGCTTCTTTGTCGCAAACCCCATGAAGGTAGTGAAGGACACAGGCACCGGAATCATGGAGGCCATAAGGGAGGCAACGCCCAAGCCTCAGGAATATCTTGATCTTTTGGCGCTCCTCTACGGGCTGATGAAAGAACTGAGATCCAAGTCACGCACCGAAATGGAAACGCATGTCGACAATCCGGAGGAGTCGGCGATCTTCAGGGGATACCCGGCCATTTTGAAGGATCATGCCCTCATCCAGTTCATCTGCGACTATGCCCGCCTGATTGTCATTGGCAATGCGCGTACCCACGAAATTGAGGCCCTCATGGATGAGGAAATCCAGACGATTGGCCGCGACAAGCTCAAAGTTTATCATGCCATGCTGGGCATCTCCGACGGCCTTCCGGCGCTCGGGATTGTTGCGGCCGTTCTGGGCGTCATCCATGCGATGGGCGCGCTCAACGAATCGCCTGAGGTTCTGGGTCATTTGATTGGCGCGGCGCTGGTTGGCACGTTTGCGGGCATCTTTTTCTCCTATGGCTTCTTCGGGCCGCTTGCCACGAAGATAAAATCCGTGCGGGAAAAAAAGGTGCGGCGCTACGTCATCATCAAGCAAACCCTGCTTGCCTTCATGAATGGTGCCATGCCGCAGGTCGCACTCGAACATGGCCGGAAGACCATCTCCGCCTATGAGAGGCCGACGATCAATCAGGTTGAGGAAGAAACCATGAATCATGGCGCGGCCGCACGTGCCGCTTAGGATAGCTCAATATGGACAGGCCTGAAACTTCTATGCCCGCCAAACCTCTCTCGCTTGAGGCGCTTCGTGCAAAAGCGGATAAACCCACCAACAATTTGGCGCTGCTGCCGAAGTCATTCGGCCGCTTCGCGTTGGCACTTTCCAAGGATTTCTTGAGCATTGCCTCGACATCCCCCAGTTTTACGTTTGAGGGATTTTGCCGAACCGGGGCACAACTTGTCCAGGAAGCAGAGGAAAACTGGAGCCTTTCTGAAACTCTCATTTGTGGCGAACTAAGACAGGGCGTTCGCGTGAGCATTGACAGGCCCGTCATCTACGGCTTGTGTGATGTGGTATTTGGCAGTGTCGGAAACGAACCAGCTTATGCCGAAGCCCGGCCCTTCTCAAAAATCGAACGGGCAATCACGCAGCTGTTCTTCAAAACCGTCGGACGGGCCATGCCGTCGGCGTTCCAGAATACAGCCCTGAAGGAATTCTTTGTGGCGCCGCCGGAGGATCCAAATGAAGATCCCAAATTTCCTCCGGTCAAGCCCTTCGTGTCTGTGAAAATTCTCTGCAACATACACGGCTACAGCGGAGAACTGCTTATCGAAATTCCGGAAGAACTCGCTCTTCAGTTTCAACTGGGCGACGACAAACAGCAGGCCGCAGCGCCAGCAAAGGTCTCTGAATGGGGAAGGCAGATCTCGGGGCGCGTTGAAACGATTGAAGTGGAGCTGGTGGCCGTGCTTGCCGAGTTCCAGATGAGTCTGGACAGCGTAACGAGCCTTCACACCGGACAGGTGATCAGGCTCGAGAATGATATCGCCAGCCCGCTTGTGGTGTGCAGCGACGGCATTGAACTGTTCACGGCCAGGCTTGGCCAGACGGCGAGAAAATTCTGCCTCAGCATCGAAACGTCAATCCAAATAGCGCAATAGCTCATTCGAAGCTCAATTTCGCCCGGCAAATCCTGTCCGACCAGTAAGAAGCACAATTTTCCCACAAGCTTGATAGCCGATGATCAGAAACCGAACCGACGCCTGAACTGAAAGATTTATGAATGGTCGAAATTCTTGAAGAGTCTGTGCCGGCAGAGGCGGCCGAAATCGCCCCAGCGGTTGATGTGATCGATGGTCCAAGTGCGGGTTCGCTTGAGAATGCCTTGAACAGTTCGGAGGCAGGCAGAACTCCTGCAAAATCCGGCTCCCATGCACCTCCCGATCAGCGTGGTGGGGGTGTGATGCCGCAAGGCTCGCTGCTTAAGATTCCCGTCAACGTCCAGGTCATTCTTGGCACGACCAAGATGTCGCTTCACAAGGTCATGTCATTGGGTCCCGGCTCCATCGTGGCCCTGGACAAGGAGCTTTCGGAACCAGTTGCCCTTCTTGTGAATGGAAACGAAGTCGCGCGCGGCCTGATTGTCGTCGTCAACGAGAAAACCGGCCAGCTCGGCATCTCGCTGACGGAAGTCTCGTCGGGTGGCCCAGGCGAAAAGCTTTCAAAACCGATTTAGTTGAGAAAAGACAAGCGCTGTGAGCCAGGAGGACATGAATGAACGGGCAAGCAAGGCAGCAATAATATTGCTGGCCCTGGGCGGCTCGCTTGGCTCCCGGCTGCTGAAGGAATTCGAGCCGGGGGAAATCCGGAAGTTCGCAAATTCAGCGGCATCCCTGAACGAGATTGACCCGACGTTCCTGGGCAACCTGGTGGACGAGTTCTCATTTGAGATGAACAAACCCGCGCTTTTGCGGGGTGGCGACCAGCAAACCCGCAACTTTCTCGCGGAAGCATTGCCCGCCGACCAGATCAACAAGATACTCGGCGCCGAAGATGTTCCGTTCGCGCCGGTTTGGCAAAGCTTCGCTGCCGGCTCCGAGAACACGCTTGTGCCATACCTTCTTGATGAACACCCGCAAACCATCACGTTCATCCTCACAAAGCTGGATATTGATCTCTCGGCAAAAATTGTCTCGCTGTTGCCGCGTGAGTTGCGTGATCCCGTGACCCGCCGCCTTCTCAAAATGCAGTCAGTTGAAGCCGAGCCGGATAAGCTGGTTCAGATTTGCCTGCAGGCTGACCTGCTGACCCAAGCCGATACGGGACTTGAGAAAGAAGGCCGGGCGAGAATGGCAACGCTTCTCAACAAGATGGACAAAGAGCAGATAGAGATGATTCTCGAAGGCTTGAAAGCCGCAAGGCCGGCTGAGGCGGCGGCTCTCAGAAAATTGCTCTTCTCGTTTGAAGACATCGTGAAGCTTGACCAGAAATACCGGTTGATCCTTTTTGACAAGGTTCAGACCGAACAGGTGATGCTCGCCCTTCGCGGCGCTGAGGCCGAGATCAAGGAAATCATCCTGTCTTCGCTTGGTGCCCGCGCCCGCCGGATGATCGAATCCGAGCTGAATGACGCCGCGGCCGAGGTCACAAAGGAAGTGATAGCCGCGCGCCGGGCCATTGCCGAGACCGCCCTGAGGCTTGCCTCCAGCGGGGAAATTTCCATTGAAGTTGAGGCTGCTGATAATGTCGCTCGGGATGCCGCATGAGCGAGGATCAGGACCGCGACAGTAAAACCCAGGAAGCCTCTGAAAAAAAGATCAAGGACACCATGGAAAAGGGCAACGTCCCGGTTTCCCGTGAGGTGCCGGTGCTCCTTTCGCTTGTCAGCATCCTGATTGTCTGCAGTCTCATGCTGAGCGGCAGCACTGCCGGCATCGAACACATGCTGGGATCGATACTCGCCGAGGCGGGCACCCATAGACTGGAAAGCCAGCTCGATGTGGCTGAACTGTTGACGCCAATCGCCCAGCAATCCCTCACTTACATACTTCCAATGCTGCTGGTTCTCATGGCCGGAGGCATTGTTTCGTCTCTGGTTCAGAACCCTTTTCAGATCACATTTGAGAGAATTGAGCCAAAGGCCTCGCGGCTTTCCATCAGCAGTGGCTGGAAGCGGATTTTTGGGGCCCGCGGGGGCGTGGATTTCCTGAAATCCCTGTTCAAGTTTGCCTCTATCTCCCTAATTCTCTACATAATCGTGAAATCGGAAATGCCCGCGGCCATCAGCGTGATGATCAAGCCGCCGCAACTGATGCCGGCCGTCATACTTGAGATCACCATCAAGCTTGTTTCTGCCGTTGCCGTTACGGCACTGGTGCTCGCGGTGGTGGACACCGTGTGGAGCAGGATGGCGTGGCGGCGCGACCTGCGGATGTCGCATCAGGAAGTCAAGGAAGAGCACAAGCAGGCGGAAGGCAATCCACTGGTCAAAATGCGCGCCAAAACACTGGCCCGCCAAAGATCCTCGCGGCGCATGATGGCCGCCGTGCCACGGGCAACCATGATCATTGCCAATCCGACGCACTACGCGGTTGCGCTGAGATATGTGCGCAGCGAGGGCGGCGCCCCCATCGTGCTGGCCAAGGGGCAAGACAGCATGGCGCTGAAGATACGCTCAATCGCCGAAGAACACGGCATATCCGTCATTGAAAACAAGCCACTAGCGCGCGCCATGTATGAAAAAGTTGAAGTCAATTCAATGATTCCGCAAGAATTCTTCAAAGCCGTGGCAGAACTGATTCACTTCCTGCAAATGCGAAAAGTCGCCAATTCAATTGGTCAAAAAGGAACCTGACATGAGTGGAGTAGGCCCAGGGCGTTTCCCGGATTTCGAACGGCAGATCAATGACTCCCTGAAGGAGGTGGCACTCGAGCTGCGTTCCGTCGATGTCATTGACCTTGCAAGCTATATCCATACCTTGAAGCTTGCCAATGTCGGGGATCTCATAAATTCGGCGCTTGAGCTTTATTTCAAACCCCATACCTACGTCTTCTCATATTCTGGCGAGGTGGAATTGACCTGGTTCGGAAGGCCAAGCGTCAGCCTCGACATGGAACTTCATAATGTCGGGGTTGACGTGTATTTCAGCCTCATCATCGAGGCGCTGGCGGTGGGCGTGCAGATCAAATACCTGTCGGTTGACGGCATTGCCTGCGATGAGCACTGCGATGCCGCGCGGTTTTCGAAGGCTCTTGAAGCGGCCAGGCTTCCGCTTGCGGCCAACGCCGGAAACCGCTGGAAGCCCCGTTCGGACATCGCAACGCTGCCGCAATAGCCCGTCCGGGGTCGCAGGCCCACGACAGCCCCGGACAAGATTTCCATCCTAAACTTTGCCCATAAATTGCGGAGTTTTCAGATGTCTGAAATCCAACTGATGAATCTGGCCGTCCAGAAGGCGGATTGGCTTTCCGTGCGGCAGTCAATTCTCGCGCAGAATGTGGCAAATGCCAACACGCCCAGCTACCGGGCCAAAGACATTGTTCCCTTTGAATCGTTTCTTGACAGCGCCCAGTTGACGATGGCGACGTCAAATGAACGACATATCAACGTTTCTGCAAGCGAGCTGGAATCACCCCAGGTTGAACAGGACCAGAGCGGGGAAACAACACATTCCGGGAACAATGTCTCGCTGGAAAACGAGTTGCTGAAACTTGGCGAAACCAATAGCCAGTTTGCCCTGAATACGGGGCTCATCAAGTCCTTCAACCGCATGATCATGGCGAGCCTGAAGTAGCCATGGGTGATCCTCTCATAGCGGCAATGAAGACCTCGGCCTCCGGCCTTGAGGCTCAATCCATGCGGGTTCGGATCATTTCGGAAAACCTGGCGAATGCCCAATCCACGGGGAGCACCCCGGGCTCTGATCCTTTCCGCCGGAAGACAATAAGCTTCGGCGAGGAACTCGACAGGATGAGCGGTGCAACGGTTGTGGGCGTGAAAAGCATCCAGACTGACCAAAGCCCCTTCGAATTGGAATTTGATCCCGGCAATCCGGCCGCCAACGCTGCTGGGTATGTCAAAATGCCCAATGTCAATTTGATCCTCGAAATGGCCGACATGCGCGAAGCCAACCGGTCCTATGAGTCAAATTTGCAGGTTGTAAAACAGGCCCGTGAGATGATTTCCATGACAATTGATCTGCTGAGAGGTGGAAATTGATAACTTCAGCCATTGGCGACAGCAAGGTGTTGCAGGCAATCCAGGGTGCGCCCGCGCAGCCCAATGCGGCTGACAAGCTGTCGGCCAGCGAAGGGTTCGAAAAAATCCTCAATGGCCTGGGGGTCAATGCCTTTGAAGCCCTGCGCACCGGCGAATCAACTGCCATTGCCGCAATTGAAGGCAAGGCCACGACGCAACAGGCGGTGATGGCCACCATGGAGGCCGAGAAATCCTTGCAGGCAGCACTTGCCATCCGCGACAAGATTGTCAACGCGTTCCTTGAAATTAGCAGAATGCAGATCTGAGGGAGTAGGGAATGCGCGCACTTTCAATTGCGGCAACCGGCATGAGCGCACAGCAGCTCAATGTGGAAGTCATTGCCAACAACATTGCCAATATCAACACGACGGGATTCAAGCGGGCACGGGCTGAATTCACCGATCTTCTGTACCAGGTCGAGCGCACCAATGGCATTCCAAACAGCAGCGGAGCGAGCGCCATTCCTGAAGGCGCGCAGCTGGGCTTGGGCACACGGCTGGCGGCCATTCGCAACGTTCACCTGCAGGGTCCACTGGCCAATTCCGGCAATAAGATGGACGTTGCGATCAACGGAACAGGCTGGTTTCAAGTCGGTGGCCCGGATGGTGAAACCCTTTATACCCGCGCCGGTGCTTTCAACACGAATGAGAATGGGCAAATCGTGACGATGGACGGTTATGAAGTCCTGCCAGCGATGACGGTTCCGGCAAACACCATTGACGTGCACATCAATCAATCAGGCGAAGTCTACGCCCAGGTGGCCGGCCAGACCACGCAAACGCTTCTGGGGCAATTCAGCCTGGCCAGTTTTCCCAATTCGGCAGGCCTTGAGGAGCTTGGCGGCAACCTTTTCCGCCAGACTGTTTCATCTGGCTCAGCCACAGCTGGCGTTCCGGGGCAGATTGACTTTGGAAAAATAGAGCAGGGCTATCTTGAGGGCTCAAATGTCGATCCGGTCAAGGAAATCACTGACCTGATTTCGGCGCAGCGGGCCTATGAAATGAATTCCAAGGTGATCCAGGCCGCGGACGACATGGCGGGCGTTGTATCCAAGGGAATTCGGTAATCCTTGATGACCATGCGCCATAGAAAATATGCCCCTGCTTTGGCAGCTTCCATTGCCGCCGCCTTTTTTGCGTCAGTGACGGCATACGCCGACATGCGGGAGATTCCGGTTCCGGCAGCCGTTGTCTATGCCGGCGACCAGATAGTTCAGGGCATGCTGGTCGATAAGGCGTTTTCGGTGCCCGATGCGGCTGCGAAAAACTACGTTCTCGGGCGCCGCCAGATTGAAGGACTGTATGCGAAGCGTACACTCCTTCCAGGAAAACCAATTCCCCTGGCCTATGTAAAGCAGAAGGACAGCGTGGTTCAGGGTGTTCTCACAAAGGCAACCTTCGAAATGAATGGCCTGGTGATCTCAACATTCCTGATTCCCCTGCAATCGGGTGTAGCGGGCGAACTCATCGACGCGCGCAATCCCGAGTATGGCAGAACCATAAAGGCCCTGGTGAAATCCGACGGTTCGCTGCAAGTCGGTGGGCTATGAAGACACTGGCGTTTCTTGCAGGCCTGTTGTTGAGCGTTGAGGTTGCCGACGCCGCCTCGCGCATAAAGGACATAACCTCAATCCAGGGCCTGCGTGACAACCAGCTCATTGGCTACGGCCTGGTGATGGGGCTTCAGGCCACCGGCGACAGCTTGAGGAATTCCCCGTTTACCGATCAGTCCATTCGGTCAATGCTGGACCGCCTGGGGGTCAATGTTGAAGCGGGATCGGTGAAATCAAAGAACGTTGCGGCCGTCGTGGTAACGGCAACACTCCCTCCCTTCGTCGGAAAGGGCGAGAGAATTGATGTGACGGTTTCCTCAATCGGTGATGCAAGTTCGCTGGCGGGGGGGCAGCTGGTCATGACCCCGCTTGTGGCGGCTGATGGCGAAGCCTACGCCGTTGCGCAGGGGCCGATTTCCATCTCCGGTTTTGCAGCATCGGGCGCCGCGGAAAAGCTGTCTGAGGGTATTGCAACGGCCGGGCGCATTGCCAATGGCGCCCTGATCGAGCGAGAGCTTGAAGGCGACTTCAATTCACTGAAAAGCATTGTCCTGCAAATACGGAACCCGGATTTTGCGACAGCGGTTGGCATCTCTGACAAGATCAATGAATTTTCCCGGGCAAAGTTCGGTGTGGCCATTGCGGCCGAGCAGGATTTCCGGACCGTTCACATTGACCGGCCCGATAAAATAACGGTTTCCCGGCTTGCCGCAATCCTTGGTGAGCTGGAAATCACACCCGACAGTCCGGCCCGCATCGTCATTGATGAAAAAAGCGGAACGATCGTGATTGGCGACAAGGTCAAACTCTCGACAATCGCGGTTACTCACGGAAACCTGACTGTCCGGGTTACTGAAACGCCCGACATTTCACAGCCGGAGCCATTCAGCAAAGGCGAGACGGCGGAAATTCCCTCCACCGACATCACAGCCAATCAGACAGGCGGCCAGCTGGCGATCATCCATGGCCCCAATTTGCAAATGCTGGTGGACGGGCTGAACCAGATTGGATTGAAGCCCACCGGCATTATCCCAATTCTTCAGGCCATAAAAACGGCGGGTGCCCTGCAAGGTGAGTTGGTCGTGCAATGAGCGTGGAATTGAAAACAGTCTGGAATGCACGGCGCAATTCGGCCCTTTGGGCATTGACCGCCTGCCTGGTGCTGGTCCTGCCTGACATCTCACATGCGTCCGAGGCCAAGGTCGTGGCGCCGGCGGCACCAAAAGTGACGGCAGTTCCAGCGGTGGTTATGCCCAAGGATGATTATTGCTCCAACATCGCCGACCTTGCCGCTGATGCCCGCCATATGCTGCAGATAAAAACGCTGGAGGATCTCGAGAAAAAAATAGATCAGAAGATCGTTCTGCTGGAAGCCAAGCGGGCTGAAAGCGAAGCGTTTTCGAAGCAGCGCAACGATGCGATCAAGGAGACGCGACAGGACCTGGTGGATATTTTTTCCAAGATGAAACCGGATGTTGCGGCAGCCCAGTTCGAGATCCTTGATGTGGAGACGTCCGCGTCAATTCTCAAGGAGCTCAATGCGCGCGTGGCGGGGACGATCTTGAATGAGATGAAGGCCCCCATCGCTGCTGCGATTACGGTCAAGATGGCCCAGCCGCTCAACGGCGCAAAACTGGATGGCGGGACATGAAAAAATTCGTCTTCTCTATTTTTGTTTTGACGTGGCTGACCGCCTGTGGCTCGCAGTTTGATCAGTTGGCGGGCGCGCCTGAGCTTTCGCCTGCGGGCTCTGGCCTGATTGATCCCCATTTGGAAAGCATTCCGCAGGTTTATCCGATTTCGCAGGAATCCCAGTCTACGTGGATCGGGGGATCGGCCGATTTCTTCCGGGACCGCCGGGCCCATGAGGTTGGTGACATTTTGACCGTCGAAATTTCGATCAATGACAAGGCGGCCCTCAGCAACAATTCAAACATCGAACGGAAGTCCAGTGCCGATGCGGACCTCGGATTTACTTATGACATCATGGGGGTGGTTGGGGCCGATACCAATGCAAAGGGCGACATAAATTCCAACACCAAGTCTTCGGGGCAGGG
>JBBQNU010000006.1:0-44371 GCA_038330285.1 Hyphomicrobiales bacterium
AGCCCAAGCATAAGCGTCACCGAAGGCAGCTTTACCGCGGGCAATGAGGCGCGCCGCTGAATCGCTATAGCCCACAAAGGTGGATTGCCCTCTTGACAAACGCTTGGTTGCAGACCGTGTGGCGCGCTTAGCCGAAGCGGCGAGCTTGCGGGATGCAGGCTTGGCTTTCCGGGCAACCTTGGCCTTGGCGGCTTGGCTGAGATCCTTGCCGGTTTTTGATATTTGATCAGTTGCTTTCATGGGTCGTCTCCTTTTTTAAGGTTTTGAGGTTTGCGGGCGGAATTCGGGTGTGATTGGAGGGCGGGGTTTGCCCATTTTTGTATCTGCGACGCACCGGCCGCAAGACCTGCTTGAGCAACCAGCTGACGCCGGCGAGAGCGCCTGCCGTCAGGACGGGGTGACGTTTGACCACCAGAAATGCCGGAGGCAGCTGCGAAAGGTGCCGGTCCATATGCAAGAGCGTTTCCTTGGCCAGGCCTGGAAGCGTCAAGCGGTTTTGAACATCGAGCAACGTGGCATTGAACTGCGCGCGGCGCTCATGCGCTTCCTTTTCAAGCTGTCGCAAGGAACTCATTTCAGGCTGCTTTCTGACTCTTCGCCCATGAGCCAGCGAAACACCAGGCCCACCGCCTTGGTTTTATTAACGAGCAAAGACTTGGCCACGAGTGCCAAAACCATCACGACAACCAGCAGTGCAATCCCCACCGCCAAACCTGCGACCGCTGCGCCTCCCACGTAGGGCGTTAATGCCGCCACGCCGGCTTGCGCTAAAACCACAATTGCCGCGATCAGGATTGAAAGGCCCGCAACAGCAACGCCCAGTCCGGCTGCATAGCCACGCGCACGAAGACCTGCCTCGGCTTTCGCCAAAGCAAGTTCCGCATCGAGCCAGCGCTTCCCGTCGCCTGCGAGTTCTTTAAACAGCTCAGGGAAGGCCGGCTTTGATGACGGATAGTGAAGCGGTTCTGCACCCGCCTTAGGCATGGGCATGGCCATTGGCAGTGCGGCGAGCCTGAGCAGTACTCTTGCGTGCGCCCGAAGCAGAAGCGCGACGCGGGCTCGTTTTACGGCTGGATGCCGCTGTCATTTTGACAGGCTGGCGGTGCATGAAGCGGCTCGCCGCCATGCCTGCAGCAATGGTCACAGCCAAAGTCGCCAAGGGGTGGCGGCGGGCAAACGTCCCGGCATCACCAACCATCTGCTCGATTTCGGTGTGCATGACGTAATCCGCGACGCCTTCGAGGCTGTCCGCCGCTGAGGCGACTTGAACGCGAAGATTTGGCAAGTCTGTCATCGAAGCGGCATATTCACGCGTCAGGGATGCAAGGGAGTTCAGCTTGTCAGCTCCCATGTCCTTCTGGCTTCTTACGAGTGTTCCGGCCAGTGCCAAGACATCATCGAAAATGCGGCGGGAGCCATTCAGCCCTGCGCTTGCATTCCGGTAGTTGCCGTTCGTCCGTGATTTTTTTGCTTTAGCCATGGCTGCGTCCTTTCAAGGTAAGTTACTATTCGCTCCCCTAACGGTTAAAAACACGAATGGTTCCATCCGGAACCAGAGGTTAAGCTTGGCTGAAGAGTAATTTTGCTATCGCTGGAAAAGGCGCGTAGTGTCGGCTTGAAAAGGACTAAATGGACAATATCGCAGCCGGCGGCACCTTGGCGCAGGCCTTGGTGGATACAGTTCGGGAATCTCTTCTCGTGCTCGATGGGGATTTGCGCGTCGTCGCAGCCAGCCGTTCATTTTACGCTACTTTCCAGACGACCCCCGCCGAAACGCTGGGGCGTTTGGTCTATGACCTGGGTTCCGGCGAATGGAACAATCCGGCCCTTCGCGAGCTGCTAGAGCGGATCATCCCCGAACATGGCGTCATGGATCATTTCGAAGTCGAGCAGGACTTCCCTGCCATCGGACGGCGTACCATGCTGCTTAATGCCCGCAAGGTTTTTTACCAGGGTGACTTGAACACAACTCTCCTGCTGGCAATCGAGGATATCACCGACCGGCGTGTCGCCGAGCGGCAGCTTCACAGCCTGAGTGAGCAGAAGGACATGCTGCTTGCGGAGATGAGCCACCGGGTGGCAAATAGCCTGCAGATTATCGCCAGCATTCTACTGCTCAAAGCCCGCTCGGTTCAATCCGAAGAGACGCGCGGGCATCTTGAGGATGCCCACCGCCGGGTCATGTCAGTTGCCTCCTTGCAACAGCAGCTCAAAGCAACCGGCATGGGCGAGGAGATTGAGGTCGGCGCATACCTGACCAAGCTTTGCGAAGCCCTGTCCGTTTCAATGGGCCGGGAGAGACGTCCGATAGAGCTAAGCGTCGTGGCCGGCCCGGGGACCGTCAAATCCGAACAGGCCGTAAGCATTGGCCTCATCGTCACGGAATTGGTGATAAATGCCCTGAAGTATGCCTTTCCAGTAGACATCGCCGTTGGCCATATCGTGGTAGATTATAAAGTTAACGGCGCGGAATGGACCCTGTCGGTGTCCGACAATGGTAGTGGCATGCCGGAAGAACCAGACAAAAAATCGACGGGCCTTGGCACCACGCTGGTCAAAGCGCTGGCGCAGCAGCTTGGAGCACACGTTGACATCAAAACCGGCAACAAGGGTACCGTCGTCTCAATCATCCACGCTAAAGTTTGAATATCTCCGCATCTGGATCTTCAAGGCCCTGCATATGGCGGGAGACCAGCTGTGCGGCGAGCATGCTGAAGGTGATGCCATTTCCGCCAAAACCCAGCACGGCATAGCAACGCGGCAGTTCCGGGACAGGGCCAATGGCGGGCAGTCCCGTTGGGCTTTCGCCAAAACTGCCGGTCCAGGCATAGTCGGCCGTGAAGTCGAGCTTCGGGAAAATACGTTTTGCTTTCCTTGCAATCGCCGCAATTTTTTTTGGTATTAACTTGTCGCGCAGAACATCGTCGGAAAATGGCTCATCTTCACCGCCCACGATCACCCTGCCCTCCCCCGTGGTTCTCATGTAGAGGTAGGGATCGGCAGCTTCCCATATCAGGCTTTTGCTTGGCCATATCCTGTCGGGCTGCGGGCGGGTTGCCATTGCCCAGGTTGAAATTATTTTATAACCTTTGGGCCGGGCGAATTTCATCAGTTCATAGCCCGTACAGAACACGGCATGTTTTGCAGTCACGGACTGCCCGTCTTTGGTTTTGAGGCGCACCCGTGAGCGGGTCTGCTCAACCTCCGTTATCTCGACATTGGCGGCCATGCGGCCACCTCGCCCGAGAAAATGACGCCAGAGGCCGGCGACAAGCCGCACTGGATCTGCCTCGGCATTGCCGTGCGAAAGAATAGCGCCAGGCTTATCCATGCCGGTCAAGGCGTGAAGATGTTGGCGACCGATGAATTCAGAAGGCAAGCCTAGCTTTTGCCGGCCTGCTGCTTCAAGCTTAAGCTGATTGATCCCAAGTGTGTTTCCCGGCAGGTAGATCGTCGACCGTTCTGCAAGGCCACACCGGAGCTGCAAGGCTTTGACACGCTCCTGCAACGCCCGGACCGCCTCGGCAGACCGCCACCAGGCGCGGGCGGCGGCGGACTTGCCAATCTTTTGCGAAAGTTCTATGAGCGGCGTGTCGATCTCGAATTGCAGCAGAGCTGTGCTGGCCGGGGTCGATCCGGACATGGGTTCGCGGCGATCAAGGGCGAGCACTGAGTAGCCCGCCTGCATAAGAGCATCAGCAACCAGGGCTCCAGAGATGCCGGTTCCCACCACAATCACATCGGCCACTATACCGGTAGCTGATCTATCTATTTTGAGTGAAGCTGGTTTGCTGGCAAGCCATAGGGGCACACCCGTCCTCAGATCACGCTTCTGAGTTATCATCCTCTGCTGGTTTCACTGGGATAATTGTCGTTTGAGGACGAAATTGGTTGACCTGAGGGATCGGGCGTTTCGATTTTTACAAGCGTCAAAACGCTCTCGCGCTGCAATCGCGCCAAATTCACCAGCGCGGAAGGGCGGGATCCCTTTGGATCGATCATGCTCATGCTTAACAGTCCTTGCCCTATCAGGTTTTTGCGCCTCCAGCATTAGAATCCGCAAAACGTCAAGCTGCGCTCTAGCCAAAGCAGTTGGCAGCACATTGGTTCCATGGCAAATATCGCTCCATTCCCGTTAGGCTAACTACTCAAATTCGATTGATAGATTCCGGGTAACGGAACTATTTTGACAGCTCTGCGTTTATTTGAGCGTTATGTCTCAAACGGGGGAGTGGTATTGGACGACATATCGATGGCTCCCCAACAGCTTGAGGATGAAAAACGTTCGCGCCTTGCCGTCGAGGCCTCGTTGCGTCTTGTTTCCGAACGCCTCGAAAAGGCCGAGGAAGCCGCAGGGGCACTTATCTACGATTGGGATGTTGCCAGCCAACAGGTTTGGCGCAGTGCCGGCTTAACGCGGATCCTGGGATGGCAAATTGATGAAGTTCCCCCAACTGTGGAAGGATGGGCAGCACTTCTGCATCCCGTGGACAGGGAGCGGTTGAAAACCCAGCAGGATCCGGGTTCTTTCCAAGAAAATGACAATTATGTCATGGAATACCGGGTGAGGCACAAGACGGGGTTTTATGTCTGGGTGCTAGATTCAGGCCGTGTGTTTCGCGACGATTCGGGGGCGATCATTCGCCAAACTGGGGTCATCATCGACATATCTGCACGCAAGAAAGTTGCAGAGTCCCTGAGTCGCCAAACGGATCTGATCGAGTTGTCGTTTGAGCCGATTTTTGTCTGGCACCCGGAAAAAGGCATTGTCGACTGGAATAGAGGGGCTGAACAGCTATATGGCTTCACGCGGGAAGAAGCCCTGGGCCAGATCAGCCACAAACTGCTTCGCACCACCCATCCCATTGACCCGGCAGACCTTATGCAACTCCTCAAGACAGTGAGAAGCTGGACGGGAGAGGTGCAGCATTTGACCAAAGATGGCCGCCAGGTTTTTGTTGAGAGCCGCCAACAGGCAATTGAACCGGACGGCGAACTCCTGATCCTTGAAACCAACCATGACATCACTGAGCGCAAGCGCGCAGAGGCTGAAACGGCGCGTATGGCAGCCGTGGCGGCGGCTTCGCACGATGCGCTATTCGGCGCAACGCTTGAAGGTTACATCGAGGCCTGGAATCCGGCCGCAGAGCGGCTCTTTGGCTATACCGCCGCGGAGGCAATCGGACAGCACATCCGCATCCTGGCGGCACCAGACGACCATCACGAGCAGAGAACTTACCTGGCTCGCGCCAGCGCCGGTGAAACCATTCCGCCCTATCATGCCCGCCGCCTGCGAAAGGACGGAACCTTTGTCGAAGTGTCGGTGGCGCTTGGGCCGGTCAAGTCGCCAAATGGTTCGGTTATCGCGATTTCATATGCCATGCATGATATCAGCGACCGGAAGGAGTGGGAAGCGCGGCAGCGGCTGATGACGCGGGAACTGGCGCACAGGGTGAAGAATTCGTTTGCTATTTTGCAGGCCATCCTGCGCTCAACCCTGAAAACCTCGCCAAATCCGGAGGATTTCGCCGCGAAATTTTCCGGGCGGTTGCACAGCCTCGCCGCGGCGCAGGATATTCTTACCGCCAATGACTGGAAGGGCGCGGAACTTGGCGCGCTGGCACGTCACCTGCTCTTACTTTACGTCGTCGAAGGCGAACGCCTCGCGATTTCAGGGCCCGAAGTCAATCTTCCGGCGGAATACGCGGTTCCTTTCGGATTGATCTTCAATGAACTTGCCACCAATGCGCTGAAGTATGGCGCACTCTCCACTCCAGCCGGGAAAATCGAACTGAGCTGGCGGATTGAAAACACACCCAATGCGGGTTCGATACTCAGCCTCACCTGGCGTGAGCGCGGCGGGCCGAAGATCACATCACTCGAAACCCGGGGCTTTGGTTCCGCCCTCATCGAAAAGAGCCTTGGCGGAGCGAAAGTGGAACGGCTGTTTGATGCGGATGGGTTTATCTGCACAATCGAGCTCACGCTCAAACCGCTGCGCCGGATCAGGCGCAAGCGGCGTGTTGCCAAGCCACGGCTTGAGGGTTAACGGCCAGTTAACCTGACATTTCCACGTCCGAATGGAACCAATTCCCTTTAACCGGGTTGTTATCTCCATGATGACCCACGTGCAAACCACCGTAAAAAAGATCATTCAACTCGTTGCATTGGCAATTGCCATGCTGTTCATGACACCAATCGTTGGTTTGGTGAGCGCCAGTTTCAACGCGCCCTCCACTATTCAATATTCCTCCAATGAAACAGTGGTTTACAAGACCTTTCATGCTTCGACCGCATATAAGGGCTAATCACGCACCAATTTGACACCAATTCCAAAATTCCAAGAAATATAAGCCGGAATGGCAACTTAATCGCCGGGACACGGAACCAATTCGCGATGAGCGCGTTTAGTCATCACCAATATCTGGAGGAAATATCACTATGAAGAAGATCATTATCAGCTTGCTGGCCGCAGTGGCCATTACTGGCGGCATGGCCTCACTTGCTGAGGCGAAAGTTAATTTCAAGATCTATTTGGGCGAACCATACTATGATTACCGCGTTGGACCGGACTATCGCTATTATGAAGGCCGCGGTTGGTACCGTCCCAACCATCGCGTCAATATTTCTTGCGGCGAGGCAAAGCGGATCGTTCGCAACAAAGGTTTCCGCAACGTTTCAACGCGGGAATGTGAAGGCCGGACCTATACGTTCGTCGCCAAGCGCAACGGCCACCGCATTTTGGTTTATGTAAACTCCCGGACCGGAGCCGTCTGGCGCGGCTAAACAGACCTCGCATGTAAGTGTTTGTTGTAAATGTTTCCAAAATCGCGGCCAGGTCGAACCGACCTGGCCGCAAAACTTTGCCATGAACCCGCTGGATCAACCCAAAATCATTATTGACACAATAAAGTATTAGTTCTTAACTCCCTTGAACAATTGTAACTAAAAAAAACAAAAGTTCAAATGGGAGGTTCAGAGCGTGATTGATGATCGCATTGTTGCGCCTTGCCGCCTTTTCGCAAGGCGCCGCATCATTTCATGAGTACTGCTGCAGCCAAAACAAGTTTGTTGCCAAGATGGATGATATCCGAACATCCATTTCCGTGGCTGCTGCCTGCCTCGGCATTGATGGTGATCTTCGGTCTTTATCCCCTGCTCTATGCAGTTTGGCTTTCGTTGCAACGCAAGCATCCCGTCACCCGTAAACTCACCTTCGCGCCGACCTATAACTGGTCAAAACTGCTGGGCGACGAGCGCGTCTGGAACGCGCTGGGGAACACCCTAGTCTACACCGGTGCGGCGCTGGTGCTACAGTTGATCCTCGGCATGGCGATTGCGCTGCTGCTCGATTCGGACCGCAAGGGTTACGGGCTTCTGCGCGCCATGATGACCTTGCCGCTGGTGATTCCGCCCGCCGTCACCGCCATGATGTTTCTGCTGATGCTCAATGGCTCTTTCGGCGTTCTGGCACGCGGCATCATCGCCACCGGGCTGCTGCCGCCGGGCTTCTCCATTCTGGGCACGGCGTCCACCGCCATGGCGGGCGTGCTGCTGGCCGAGGTCTGGCAATGGACGCCATTCATGGTGCTGATCATGCTGGCGGGGCTTCGCTCGCTGCCCAAGGAACCCTTCGAAGCTGCCGCCATCGACGGAGCTACAGCCACGCAGGTGTTTTTCAAACTCACGCTTCCTATGATGTCCAAGGTCATAGCCATCGCGGTGCTGATCCGCGGCATCGACCTGTTCCGCGCCTTCGACTACGTGAAGGTGATGACCGATTCAGGTCCAGGCACGGCGACCGAAACACTGACCTCCTATGCCGGACGCATCTATTTCGGCAATGCCGATTTCCCCTATGCGTCCACCATCGCGCTGATGACACTGATCCTCGTCATCCTCGTGTCCTTTGTCTTCATGAAAGTCTGCAAGGTGAAGCTCTGATGGAACAGCCCCTGCACCTCCGCATCCTGCGCGACATCGCCGCGGTGTTCGTGACCTTCATCTTCATGTTCCCCATCCTGTGGTGGGCGCTGACCTCGATCAAGCCGATCTCCGCGGTGTTCGACAAGGACCGCGTGGTGTTCTTCGATTTCGTGCCGACGCTGATCAACTATGCGGTCACCCTGCTTGGCCTGTCGCGCTCCGGCATTGCCATCGACCAGGGCATCGGCATGGGTGTGGGGGGCGCTGAAGCCTATGACTCACGCCGCGCCATTCTTGATTCCGTCATAGTCTCGATCGGGGCAACGGCAGTGACCATGGCGGTGGCGGTATTCGCCGCTTATGCCCTGTCGCGCATGGCCTTCAAGGGCCGTGCCGCATATCTTAATTGGGTTCTGGGGCAGCGTTTCATGCCGCCCATCGCCATCCTGATTCCGCTGGTGACGATCTACAAGGACGCAGGCCTCCGCGACAACGACAGCCTCTATGGCGGCTATCTCGGCCTGATGATGATCTACGCGCTGATGAACCTGCCCATCGCCCTTTTGCTGATGAAATCGTTTTTCGACGACGTGCCCAAGGACGTCGACGAGGCCGCGATGATCGACGGAGCCACACGCTGGCAGTCGTTCAGCAAGGTGGTGCTGCCGATGGTGCGAGGCGGCGTGGCGGCCTCCGCCGTGCTGGTGTTCATCTTCTCCTGGACCGAATTCCTGCTGTCTCTGTTCCTGACAACGAGCATCCGGACGGTTCCAGTCAAAATTCAGACATTCGTGACTTCGACGGGCAATGAATGGGGCTTCATCGCAGCGCTGGGAACAGCGGCAGCGATCCCGAGCTTCATCTTCATCCTGCTTGTCCAACGCCATCTGGTCCGCGGCCTCACTCTTGGATCCCTGAAAGAGTGAATTTGCGAACGAGACCCTGAACGATAAACCAATGGGAGAAAATATAATGAGCTTTAGAGAACACGACAAAAAAACGTTTATTGCCGATACCGCACGTGATTTTGCTGCAAGACGCATCTCCAAGCGCGATTTCCTCAAGAAGCTTGGCATGGCCGGGGTCGGCCTCTCGGCCTTCTCGGCGGGCCTGCTCGGCAATCCCCGCGGTTTCCGCGGCGACACCAGCCTGATCGGCACCGAAGCCTTCGCCCAGGACGCCAGCGTCACCCAGTGGTTGAAGGACGTGAGCGGCCCGTTCAAGGGCACCAAGATCCGCTACACCTCGGAAGCAACGCCTCCGACCGTCGTCCTCGACAAGCTCAAGGGCGAGTTCACCGAGGCCACCGGCATCGAAGTCGAAATCGAGATCGTGCCGCTCGAGCAGGTTCTCGCCAAAGCCACGCAGGACGTTCAGGGCCAGCTTGGTTCCTATGATGTTTACTATCTCGACCAGTCCTGGGTTGCGACCTTCAGCCAGGACACCATCGACCCGGTACAGTACTACAAGGACAAGCCGGACTTGGCCATGCCGGGCTTCGACTTCGATGACTTCTCCAAGCCGCTCGTGGAAGGCCTTGCCGCCTACGAAGGCAAGTGGGTCGGCATTCCCTTCGACATCCCGATCTTCATGACCATGTTCCGCCAGGATATCCTGGAGAAGCATGGCATCAAGGTTCCGACCACGCCCGACGAATTCCTGACTGCCGTAAAGCAGATCACCGAAGCCGAGAAGGCCAACGGCATGTTCGGCACCGGCCTTCAGGCCAAGTCGGGCCACTACTCGCTGAACTGCGACTGGACCCAGATGGTGTGGAACGAAGGCGGCTCGATCTTCGGTTCGGACAAGAAGTTCAAGGGTAACGACGAAGCCGCAATCGCCGGCCTCCAGCGCTACCAGGAACTCGTGAAGAACGCTCCGGCCGAGTCGCTCAACTCCACATGGGACGGCCAGTGGCAGATGATGGCCTCCGGCCAGTGCGCCCTTGTCGAATCCTGGGATGAATTCTTCCCGGGTCTCGATGCCGACGACTCCAAGGTCAAGGGCCTGTGGATGCCGGCCAAGCCGCTCGTCGGCAAGCCGCTCCGCGCCAAGGCTGATGTCGGCTTCGGCGAAATTCCGGGTTATGCCCACCAGGGCGGCTCGGTACTTGGCCTGTCCAAGTACTCGAAGAATATCGACGCAGCCTGGCTGTTCACGCAGTGGGCCTGCTCGAAGGACGTGATGACGCGCTGCACCCTGCTGGGTGGCTTCGCGCCGATGCGCCTCTCCTCATTCGCCGATGACCGCGTGAAGGCCAAGGCCGTTGTTGGCCCGGGCACCACGCGCCATCTCGAAATGGTGAAGTGGATCATCGACAACAACATCGCGTCGGAACCCGACATGCCGCTGTGGGCTGGCTTCTCGAACAACGAGATACCGGTCAACCTTGGCAAACTGTTGACAGGCCAGGATTTCGGTGGCGATGCCAAGAAGTGCATGGACACCATTGCCGGCCTTATCGACGCGCAAGTGGCCGATGCAGGCCTGCTTTAATCCATAGGAAGGTGGGAGGCAGCTTCGCGCTGCCTCCCTTTTTTATCACACATGAAACCAGATCTCGTCATAGGCCTTGATTCATCGACGACCACGACCAAGGCTATCGCCTGGGACAGGCGCGGCCGTGCGGTTGCCGAAGGCCGGGCCGGCGTGCCCCTGAGCAATCCGAAGGCCGGCTGGTTTGAGCAGGATGTAAGCGACTGGACGGGTTCGGCCGCGAAAGCTCTCAAGCAACTCTCAAAGAAAATCGACATGGCGCGCGTCGGCGCCATCGCCATTTCCAACCAGCGTGAATCCTTCGCGCAATTTGATTCCGCCAACAAACCCTTACGCCCCGGCACTTTGTGGCTGGATGAGCGGGCTCACGTTGAGGCCAGGGAATTGGCACAGCTGATCGGGGCTGAAGAACTGCACCGCATTTCGGGCAAGCCCAGCGATGTCACCCCATGCATTTCGCGCTGCCTGTGGCTGGCCAAGACCATGCCCAGCCTTTGGAAGAAGACGGCCATGACGGCTGAAGTGCACGCAATATTGGTCCATTTCCTCACCGGGCACTGGCACACATCGACGGCCTCAGCCGATCCGATGGGACTGATCGACATGGAGCGCTATGACTGGTCCCAGGAACTTCTCGCCGCAGTGAAATTGAACCGCTCACAATTGCCGAAGCTGTTCCGGCCAGGCGAAGTCGTTGGCGAAGTCACCCCGGCTGCTGCAAAGCTCACGGGCTTGAAGGCGGGAACGGCGGTTGTGGCGGGCGGCGGCGACGGGCAATGCGCCGGCACGGGCGCCAACACCTTCGTTACAGGCCGAGCCTACCTCAATCTGGGCACGGCTGCCGTATCAGGGAGTTTTGGCAAGAGCTATGCATACAACCCGGTGTTCCGCACCATGTCTGCCGTGGCGGAAGCGGGTTATTCCTACGAAACAGCCATTCGCACCGGAACATTCCTGGTGAACTGGATGGTCGAGCGGTTGTTCAACGTCGATACAAAAAAGACCCCCGGCATACACACAGCACTCGAGCGGGAAGCAAAGGCTTCGCCTGTTGGAAGCCATGGCGTGGTGCTGGTTCCGTATTGGTCTGGCTGCATGACGCCCTATTGGAACCCGAAAGCACGGGGCGTGATCGCCGGGCTTTCCGGCAATCATTCGCGCGGCGATGTTTACCGCGCCATCCTTGAAGGCGTTGCCCTGGAACAGGTGATGATGACGGATGGGGTTGCGGCTGCCACGCAGGCCATTGACCACTTTGTCGTCATGGGCGGCGGGGCACAGTCTGATTTATGGTGCCAGATCGTGGCCGATGCAGGGGGCCGGGAGGTCAGGCGGCTGGAAACGGTTGAGGCTTCTTCCCTTGGGGCGGCGATGGCTGGGGCCAAAGGCATCGGATGGTTCAAGAACATTCCTGCTGCTGCTGAAAGCATGTCTGGCAAGGCCTCCAAAACATTCCGCCCGCGGACCAGGGAAAACAAGGCTTACCGCCAACTGATGGCAATATACCGTGACCTGTGGCCCAATCTTTCGCAATGGAATGCGAGGCTGCAGGCCTTTTCTGGAGACACTTGATGACGGATTGGAACGCTCTCATACGCGATGTCGTGAAGGGTGACTGGCCCGATCCGGAAACGGGGCGGCCCGCCAACGTGCCGTTTGAAAGCATTCGCATTGAGGAAACCCTTGAGGGCGGTGCCGGCGATCTCGTCGGGCCTTTGAGGATTGGCAAACGCATTGCCGTGGTCAGCGATGTCAACACCCATGAAGCCATGGGCCGGCGCGTTGCGAAAGAACTCAAAGGCCTCGGCAGCGTCGATGAAGTTGTGATGCCGGGGGACACGCACTGTGACGAGCCAACGGTTGCTCGCGTGCAGGAGCTTACGCGCCATGCCGATGCCATCGTCGTTGTCGGCTCAGGCTCGCTCTCCGACAGCTGCAAGTTTGCGACATTCAAGGACGGGCGCAAATACGCCTGTTTCGGCACGGCCAGCTCGATGAATGGCTATGCCGCCTCCACCGCCTCGGTAACCCTCAACAATGGCTACAAGGTTTCCCTTCCCGCCCATGCGCCGCGCGGCATTTTCATTGACTTGAAGGTGTGTGCGGATGCGCCTATCAGGCTTTCCGCGGCGGGCCTGGGCGACAGCCTGTGCCGGCCAACGGCGCAGATCGACTGGTGGGCCTCGCACCGCCTGTTTGACACTTTTTATTCCGCAACGCCCTATGCACTGATTGCGGAAGATGAACCCAAGATGATTGCTGCAGCAGGCGACCTCGCCAGGCACGGGGTTGCCGCCAACGGCCATTTGCAACGGGTGCTGATGCTGTGTGGTTTCGGCGTGAATTTCACCGGCGTTTCGCATCACGGCTCAATGGGCGAACATCAGGTGTCCCATTGGATCGACATGTTTGCCGGGAAGGATCATCCTGGCACCACCCATGGGCAGCAAGTCGGCGTGGCCTCGCTTACCATCGCACGCCTGCAAAACGAAATCCTGAGCATGGACAAGCCGCCCAAGATTCGCGCCACCCACATCGTGGAGGCGGAGTTCATTGACCGTTACGGCGAAGCCATCGGGTCCATGTGCTATGGCGAGGCGAAGAAGAAGTCTTTCGACACGCAAGGTGCCGCGGCTTTCAATGACAAGCTTGAACGGCTCTGGCCGGAATTGCGCCATGAGTTGCAGCCTTTCATCATGGATCCGGCCAAGATGGCGGCAACTCTCAAGTCTGCGGGCGGTGCCGTAACGGCAACAGAGCTGGGACTTCCGGTAAAGCTTTGGCGCCGGTCCATGAAATATGCCCGCGATGTGCGTAATCGCTGGTCATTCCTCGATCTGGCAGACGACGCGGGCCTGCTGGACGAATTCCTCGCGCGCGATCCGCAATGATGAAGGTATGACATGGCATCGGTAACACTGAAAAACATCGTCAAGAAATATGGCGACATCCAAGTTGTCCACGGTGTTGACCTCACCATTGATGACGGCAGCTTCGTGGTTTTGCTTGGGCCTTCGGGCTGCGGAAAGTCCACCTTGCTGCGCATGATCGCCGGGCTTGAATCAGTCACCGGGGGGGACGTCGAGATTGCGGGCAAACGGGTGAACGACAAGCACCCAAAAGACCGCAACATCGCCATGGTGTTCCAGAACTATGCCCTCTATGCCCACATGACGGTGAAGGACAACATGAGTTTTTCGCTGGTGCTGGCGAAGCGGCCGCAAAGCGAAATCGACGAGAAAACCGGCTGGGCCGCGAAGATTCTCAATCTGGAACCCTATCTCAAGCGCTTCCCGCGGGAGCTTTCCGGCGGCCAGCGCCAGCGGGTTGCCATGGGGCGGGCCATCGTGCGCGACCCGGCGGTCTTCCTGTTTGATGAACCCCTGTCAAATCTCGATGCCAAGCTGCGCGTGCAAATGCGCACCGAGATCAAGGACCTGCATGAGCGGCTGAAGACGACGACGGTTTATGTCACCCATGACCAGATTGAAGCGATGACCATGGCTGACAAGATTGTCATCCTGCGCGATGGCATCATCGAGCAAGTGGGCACCCCGCTGGAGGTTTATGACCATCCCGTCAACTTGTTCGTGGCGCAGTTCATCGGTTCCCCGTCGATGAATCTGATCAGCGGAATTGCCGAAAAGACTCATGTGCTCACGCCTGGGGGCGTGAAACTGCCCTTGCCAAAATCCCACAAGGCCAAGCCGGGCCAAGAGGTGATCTATGGCATTCGCCCCGAGGACCTGGAAGTCGGGAAAGGCTTTCCGGCGAAAATTTCGGTTACCGAACCCACCGGGCCCGAAATCCATATCTACGCGGATTTGGACGACACTGAAATTTGCGCCATTGTTCGCGAACGCCAGGTCTTCAAGCGCGACAGCATTGTTGAATTTGCCCCACGGCTCGACAAGGTCCATCTGTTCGATGCCAAAACCACAATGGCAATTAGATGAAAACTGTTACCATCCTCGGGGCTGGTGTCATGGGATCGGCCATGACACTGCCCTTTGCCGATCGCGGCTTTGAGGTGCGGCTCGTGGGCACGCATCTGGATGGTGAAATCATCGAAAGCGTAAAGACAAGTGGGCTTCACCCCAAGCTGAATGTGACGCTGCCTTCGCAGGTGAAAAGCTATACCTATGACCAATTTGCAGAGGCCGTCGGAAACGACACGGACCTGATTTTGCTGGGCGTATCCTCGGCGGGCGTCACATGGGCGATTGAGCGCCTTTCGGAAACCCTCAAGAAGCCTGTTCCCGTGCTCATGATCACCAAGGGCATGCACCCGCAGTCAACATCGCTTGCAACGCTACCGGACCTGGTTGCAAACTCCCTGAAGCAGAAGCTGGGATTTGATGTGCCCGTGGCGGCCATTGGCGGCCCTTGCATCGCGGGCGAGCTTGCGGTGCGGAGGCTCACGGGCACGGTTATCGTTTCCCATGATGAAGGGCTGGCGGCGCAATTATGTTCCGCCCTGGAAACGGACTACTATCACCCCCGGCCTTCGACCGACATGGTGGGCGTTGAAACCTGTGCCGCCTTCAAGAACTTCTTCGCCATTGCAGTGGGCTGGGCCCATGGCGCCATGGCGCGCATGGCGCCTGCCGAAAACAAGGCGCAAAACAACAATGCGGCCTCAGTCATCTTTGATCAATCCGTGCGCGAGATGATCGCACTTACCCGAGCCTTGGGCGGCACCCCAGAAAGCGTTTGGGGAATGCCAGGCGTTGGCGATCTCTATGTCACATGCCAGGCGGGGCGCAATTCCCGGCTTGGCAATAACCTGGGGCGCGGCCTCACTTACAGCGAAACCCGAAATGGCCCCATGAAGGGCGATACCATCGAGGGCGCTGAGCTGGGCGTGGCATCAGCACAGTCGCTCCGGGCCATGATGGCGGGCGGGGTATTGGATGAAGCCGCAATGCCGCTGGCAAATGCCCTGCTGAAAACATTGTTGCTAGACGCTCCACTTGAAATTCCGTGGCGGGTTTTTCACCGGGCAAACCATACATGAGAACCAGTGTCATGGAAATGGAACTGCCAAACGCAGATGAAATGCCGGGATTTGATCCCGAGGAGCAATTGGCCACCCGGGCGGCCTGGCTCTATTTTGTCGGCGGCAATACCCAGGCGGAAATCGGCAAAAAGCTGGGGCTGACCCGGGTGCGCATCAACCGCCTGCTCGCCTTGGCACGCGAACAGGGTCTGGTCCAGATCAAGGTCACCGGCCGCCTCGCTGACTGCGTGGCCCTTGAGGAACAGCTCAAGGAAAAGTTCAAGCTGCGCCATGCGGTGGTGGTTCCTACCCCGCTCAATCGAAACCAGCTTCCCTATCTGATCGGAAATGCTGCGGGGCATTATCTGGGTTCGCAATTGAAGGATGGCATGTCGGTTGGCGTGGGCTGGGGGCGAACCCTTCGCTATTCCCTGCGTTCGGTTCCCCGGCGTTTGTACAAGGATCTGTCGGTTGTGTCGTTGATGGGTGGCCTCACACAGGCCTCGCTGGTCAATCCGCATGAAACCGCTTCGCATCTTGCTGATATTGTTGGGGCGCAATGCTATTACATCGCAGCTCCCGCCCTAACGGATTCAGAAGCAACGCGTGACATATTCCTGAAGCAGTCCATGGTCCGGGACGTGTTGGAGCGCGGTGCAAAAGTTGATTTGGCCCTTCTCTCGGTTGGCGAGCTCACCCATCCAAATACCGTGACGCAAGTTGGCCTGATCTCAAATGCAGAAGCGACAAGCCTGATGAAATCAGGTGCGGTAGGTGACATTGGTTTGCATTGGATTGATGCCGCCGGCGAGGTGATTGATCACCCGCTCAACCGGCGTGTCATTGCCTTGCCGCCCAACAAGTTGAAAAGTATTCCCCGCATTATCCTTGCTTCCGGAGGCCGCAGCAAGGTGACGGTTTTGCATGGTGCCTTGTTTGCCGGTTTTGTAAATGTCCTGGTGACGGATGAACAGACGGCGCGCGGCGTTTTGGACCGCGCCGATGGGCGGCGGCAACCACTCCCGGTCAGCCAGTCTGCCAGCATGCAGCGCAAAGCGGTGGGCTAATATTTCGCGCCGGGATCAGCTACGGGGCCTGCACATGGGACGCCACATCAATTGAACGCGAGACAACACGGCGCAGCCATGGCACATCGGGCGCTTCCCAGTTGGGATCCTGGCCACAGACAAGATCGAAAAATGCCACCGCCATCGTCGGACTTTCCAAGGCATTCTCCCGGAAAGAATCCCAGAACCGGGGATCGTCGGTCTTTGCAGCCAGAACCGGTTCCGCATCGCCCATTTCCTTGAGGATGGCGGCGGCGACCGACAGACAGAAGCTGGTATAGGCATAGCCCTCAGGCCAGCGCTTCAGCCGATGATCAATTTCGATGGGCAAGACGGAAAGCCCCTGCTCTTTTCCTTCCACGGCCTTCAACGGCGAGGCGGCAATGAGCTCCTTGAGCATCAGGCCTGCCGCATAGATCACGAAGTCGCGCCGGTCGGTACTGGCCAGATACTTGGAATTGTCGAAGGCCATGCGCCAGCGGGAAAAGGCTTCCGCAAGGGCTGCGTGATCGACCTCGGCGGTGAGCCCCGTGTCCTTGAACAGCAGGTCCATGTTGCGTTCGAAGGACCACAGGATGGTCCTGAAGCGGCGCGCCTCATGGCTCAGGTCATCAACTTTGAGGATTTCGGATTTTAGGGGAGTCAGCATCTTAGTTCCGCCTCAGCAGCAGTTCGCGCGCAGTTGCCTCGTTGGTGATAAGGACGTTGCAGTTTACCAGCTTGATGGCGCCAAGGATCGGCTCGACTTTGTCATGGCCGCCGGAAGCAATGACCCTCAGCGGCACACCGCGCAATTGCTCAAGCGGAATGGACATCACGCGCTGGTTGATCGGATGGTCAACAAGCGTTCCGGTGTTATCATAGAAATTGTAAAGCAGGTCGCCGACGGCGCCCAGGCGGATCAGGGCGGTGCGCTCTTCCTCGGAGCTGAAGCCAAAGCGGAATGCGGTCGAGTCCGGCGCCATGGTGCCGACGCTGAGAAGCGCCATGTCGATTCTTTCGGCGCGGCGCAGCACGTCGCGCAAGCCGCAGCGCTCGATCAGCGCTTCCTTGGTTTCAGGCGAGTCAACCACCGCAGGGGCCGCCAGGAGATAACAATCGGCGCCAACGATGCGGGCAAACTGCCAGGCGAATTCGGAAGGGTTATAGCGCCGGGCCTGGACGATGCCGCCCAGCAGGGACACAACCTGCACATTCTCAAGTTCGCGGGGCGTCAGCGTCTGGAGCGATTCATAGAGGGTTGCCCCCCAGCCCACGCCAATCGACATGTCGTCGGTGAGGCTGTCGGTGATATACATACCGGCCGCCACGCCAATCGCCTTGGTCACATTCGCAGGGCTTGAAGGTTCCGGCACAACAATGGCCTCGCGCAGGCCAAAGGCCTTCTTCAATTGCACCTCAAGCTCAAAGCATTCGGCAATCTCGCCCTCGATCCAGATTTTGACTTCGCGTTGCTTGAGGGCCTCGTTGATGTTGCGCACCACGGTCACCCGGCCGATGCCGAGCTTGTCGGCGATCTCGTTCTGGGTCAGGCCTTCGACATAATACATCCAGGCGATGCGCAAGCGGTTGCGCGCCACGCGCCCGGCGCCACGATCTGTGTCGCTGGCCGGGTTGGCCTTCCGGGATGTGGTTTTTTCTAGCATTCTGGCTTGTGGCCTCGCAAAAACCGCTGTTTTGTCACGCCACACTCTCTAACAGCCGAGAAGTGCAATGGCGATAGCACGTCAGATGAAGCAACGATGGCTGAAAGATACAAAAATACAAAATCTCTAACTTTTGTACATTTCATTTCAAATAGCAAAATAGAGATAAAAGCGAACTCAATCAAGGAATTTATGGTCGAATAATACTGTTGCTATAAAACTAACGATGAGAACCAGTTAATTTCGGCACTTCATAACGAAACATTTGCATTTTTATAATGAATTAAGTATTATAATTTCCATTCTGCAATTGAAACCGGCTGGCACACCAGACCAACGATAAACACCGGGCAAGGGAGAAGCAGGAGTTGAGCGAGAGAACGCCACGTTTCTATTCTGTCATGAGCGCACAATTTCGCGCCGGCCCCCCGTATCCGGCCATTCAACCGACAAAAAGATCATCAAGAACTTGCGTGCATTCAGGCCTGACGGCACGCGAAAACAATTATGAGCAGGCCATTTAATGGAGGAAACCACCAATGTTGAAGAAAAAATCCGGCCTTATCACGCGCAGGTCGCTTCTCAAATCCAGTGCTGCGGCGGGTGCTGCCCTGGTTTCGGGGGTCGGCGGCGTATCGATGTTCAATGTCACTGGCGCTCTTGCCGCGATGGCGAACCCGGCCGATGTTCTGGCGGGGATCAATGTTGGAAAATACGTGAAGAAGGAATATCGCGAGCAATACAAGCTTGGCGATAATGATGAATTGTGGGATCCGAACAAAGACTGGATCCGCACCGTTGACTGGGAGGCCGTGCGCAAGGAACATGCGGGCAAGACCGTGCGCTTTGCCATTGGTGCTGCTGACCGTGAATCAGCCCAGGATGGCATCAAGCCGTTCCTCGAACTTTCGGGCATCAATGTCGAACTCGTCGCCATTCCCGATGACTCGATGTACGACAAGGTCGTAGCCGAATTCCTCTCGGGCAACGCCAGCTTCGATGCGCTGCAATTCTTCTCGCCCTGGCTTGGCGATTTCGCGGCCCAGGGCTTCCTCAAGCCGCTGGATGAATATGCCGCCAAGTGGAAATTGCCGGTCGATGATTTCTACGAAACCTATCTGATGAATTATGGCCATTGGGGCGACAAGGGCCTGATGGGGATTCCCTTCGATTGCGATATCCAGATGGTTCACATTCGCCCCTCGATCTTCAAGAAAGTCCTTGGCGGGGATGTCGACCGGGTGAAGAGCATTCCGACCTATGATGAAATGATCCGTTTGGCGCCGGAACTGAACAAGGCAGAAAAAGGCGTAAACGCCATCGGCATGATGTGCGGCCGCGGCTTCTGGGCGACCTATACCTGGCAGCATGTAGCCGCCCAATATGGCCTTGAGCTGTTTAATGACAAATGGGAACCCATCTTCAACGGCGACGCCGGCGTTAAAGGCCTCGAGACCATCGTGGCGCTTTCGAAGCACGCCATCGAAGGCGTGGCGGCGGCCGATTGGCCAACCAACCGCGCCGCCTGGCTCGGCGGCCAGGTTGCCTGCAACATTTCGTGGCAGGACTCGGGCACACAGGCCACCCGCCCCGACCAAAGCAAGATTGGCGATGATGTGCTGACGATCTATGAACCCCGTGTTGAAGGCGGCCGCTTCGCACCGCCCAACATCGCAGGCTCAACGTCGTGCGTCACCTCCACCTCGCCTGAGCCGGAAGCCGCGTTCCTCATGCTGGCTTTCCTCACCTCAGCCTCGATCATGGCCATGAACGAAGCCAACGCCAATGGCGTTGCTCCCGGCTACAAGTCGGTGCTGACCAATGAAAAGCTGCGGGCCGTTTCGCAGCCTGCCAAAATCTGGTCTGAAGAGCTGGAGCACGCCTGGTGCGCGCCGCGCCTGCCAAATGCCTTCCAGATGGACCAGGAAATCGGTTTCCTCATCAACAAGGTAGTTGTGGGTGAAATGCAGCCCAAAGCCGCTCTCGACGAAGCCGCAGCCAAGGTCAAGGCGATCATGGAAAAGAGCGGCTTCTACAAGAGCGCCGATCCGGTTTCCTACGCTTCGATGGCGCCCGGCACGTGGGTTGGCAAGGACAAGAAACTGCCGTTCTAAAGGCAACACCGCTGAAATGGCCGGGGTTACCCGGCCATTTTTTTCATTCCCAATTGAAACAAGGCCTATAAACACTCCCCATGACCGATGTGGCGCTCACTTTAACTCCAGCGAAACGGACTCTGGTGCGCCGCAACCCCTTCATGCGCAAGGCCTTCCCCTACTTCCTGCTGGCCCCGGCCGTCATCTATCTCCTGGGCATCACGCTTTATCCCGGCATTTATGCCATTTACCGCAGCCTGATGACCGGCAAGTTCAAGCTTGAATATGTCGGCCTGCAGAACTACCGCGAGCTTGTGGTCGACAATGCCTTCTGGACCAGCCTGAGCAACACGCTCCTGCTTGGCGTCGTCACCCTTTTCCTTGAATTCGTCATTGCCCTGACGCTCGCAGCCCTGGTTTACCGCGACCGCTGGGTGAAGGCCTGGCGGATCCTGTTTCTGCTGCCCATGCTGTTCATGCCGTCGGCCGTTTCATTTCTGTGGAAACTCCTGTTCAACGACGGGCGGGTGATCAGCGATCTGTTGACCCGCGTTGGATTTGGGCTCGGCAACATTGATTTCATGGGCTCGACATTCCTCGCCCGCCTCGTTCTGGTGGTGACCGACGTCTGGCAATGGACCCCTTTCCTGTTCATCATCTTTGTGGCCGCGCTTCAGGGGATGGACAAGGAAGTGGAAGAAGCCGCGCGGCTTGATGGCGCTTCGTGGAACAAAATTTTCTTCAATATTTCCCTGCCGATGATGCGGCCGGTGATTGCGATAGCACTGGTGCTGCGTGGCATCGATATCATCACAATGTTTGCCCCGGTGCATATCATCACCCAGGGCACGCCGGGAGGAAATACCGAAACGCTGAGCTATTTCATCTACCGCACGGCTTTCAAGAGTTTCGAGCAAGGTTATGCCTCCGCCGCTTCGGTGCTGCTTTTGATTGCCACGGTGGTTCTGGCGCAAACCCTGGTGCGCCGCTTCTTCAAGTCGGGAGTTGAATGATGGCCGGGAAACCCGAAAAAGGAATCTGGCTCCGCAAACTGGTTCTCGTGATTTGGGGGCTCATCTGCTTTCTGCCCATCCTGTTCTTTGCAACCATCGCCTTGCGGCCGCGCAATGAAATCATTGCGCCCGAACCAATTTATTTTCCCACGCTGACCATCGAAACCTGGGCCAAGATCATGGATGATTGGCCGCTCCTCGCCTATTTCAAGAATTCCGTGATGGCGATCACCGGCAGTGTCGTCATCTGCCTGGTGCTCGGCATTCCTGCGGCTTACGCGCTGGCCCGCTACAAATTCAGGGGCCGCGAAGACATTGGCTTCTACATTCTTTCAACCAAGATGATGGCGCCTGCAGCCGTCGCCATTCCTATCTTTGTCCTGTTCGGCCAGTTTCGCATCCTCGACACGGTTTGGGCGCTCATGCTGGTCTACGCGGCCATGAACCTGTCCATCGTCGTGTGGATCATCCGGTCATATATGCTCGATATCCCGCCGGAAATCGAGGATGCAGCGCGCACCGATGGCGCTTCTGACTTGCGCATCCTGTGGTCCATCATCATTCCCATATGCCTGCCCGGCATTGTGACGGCTGCCGTCATTGCCGCCATCTTTGCCATGAACGAGTATCTCTTCACGCTCATCATAGCCTCAAAAAACGCCTATCCTCTTTCGGTGGCCCTTGCCAATTTTTCCGGCGGGTCCGACGGCATCATCTACAATGCCATCGCGCTGGTTTCCTTCATGGCTTTCTTCCCGATTTTGCTTTTGGTAATCTTGATCCAGAATCACCTCTCACGCGGCTTGACGATGGGCGCGGTTAAGGGTTGAATTGGCCCCATGAAGATTGAATTTCAAACCGCCAATACCCTTGCAGCCCACGCCGTATGCGTGGCGGCGGGCACCCGCGACGGCTTGCGCACCGCCCAATTCTATGTGCGTGACATGTCGAAAGCTGACAGGGGCAACGGGCGGCGCAATGTTGCCTTCCTGTCGAGCCTTGTGGCCCGGATGGCGCGGCTGGCGGACCGATTCATGACTTGGAGCGCCAATCTGGCCATTGCGCTGTTTTTGCCAAGCTGGCGCAAGCTGCCGTCACCGTTTGCGCCGGGGATGATGAATGAAGTGGCCGAGGCCATCCGCAAAAACAGCCTGGTTCACAATCCCCTGTTCAATGCCTATTTCTTTCGCGCTGCCATTCACATCATCGGCCGCTACTCGGAGCCGCCTTACCTCCTGCTCGAACATCGTGTCGACGCGGCACGCAGGCTATTGGCCAGCGGGGACATCAGTGCGTTGCCCGAGGCAGAAACAAATTTCCTGGCGCGCACGCTTTTGGCTCTGGTGGAAACGGCGCCGGTGGCGCGTGTTGGAAAGTCCATGGGATCAGCGCGCCTGTTTGACGACACTGATCCCAACATTGCGATCTTTGCGATTGCCTGCGTTGCGCTGCTGTTTGCCGAGGAAGGCAAACCCATTGCCATTCAGGACGAGGATGAATTCTTTGCCATTGTCGGAGCCCTCATCCTGCCGCGGCTGAAGGACATATCGGATTTCATCGCCAAGCGAGACGTGGCCGGGCTTTCCACGGAACTGGCAAGCATCAAGGCGATGTACTAAGCCTTAACCTTCGTCGTCTTCATGAAATTCAGCGTGTGTGCGAAGGATTCGACGCCGGCTTGTGAACCCAGGCCGGTTGCGTTGAGGGCCGATGTGGCCTGGGCAAAGCGCACGGTTGTTTGCGGATCGAAGCCCTTGCTCAGCCCAACGGCGAAGCCTGCGTTGAATGCGTCGCCGCAGCCGCAGGTGCATTTGACGGCGATATCGAAGGCCGGAATTTTGAACACGGTGCCATTGGCATGATGATAATAGGCGCCATCGCCGCCCAGCGTGAACACACAGCACTTCACGCCCAGACCAATAAAATGCCTGGCCATTTCGCCCATGTCTTCAAGGCCGGTCAGGGCCTGGGCCTCCTCAATGGAGGGCATGAAATAATCCGTGTGGGGCAGCACCATGGCAACGGCGGGCATATCGTCCTTCGACCCCGCGAAAATATCCACCGTGGTCACCGCGCCATTCTGCTTGGCCCGCTTCATCAACTCGGCGTTGCGGCCAGAGTCCATTTTCTGCATCAGGCCAATGCCGCCGATATGCACCACCTTCGCGTCAATGACCTGGTTCATCATAGCGTCATCGACGTAAAATTCAGCGGTTGCCCCTCTCATGTGGAGCGCCGGGCGTGAGCCGTCCCGGCGTGTTGTCACGATTGATGAGGATGTCTTCCAGCCTTCCTGCTGCTGCATGGTTGAGGTATCGACGCCGAAGTGCTGCAAGCGTTTCAGCACCCAGTCGCCCATGAGATCGGAACCAACGCCGCCAACGGCCAGCGTTTTCAGGCCCATCTTCGACGCGGCAATAGAGGCGGTTCCGGCCGCACCCGAAACGGCCAATGTAAGCTCGTCAATGAAATTTGTGCCGCCTCCGGGTGGAACGGCGGTGAATGGCCAGCCGAGGCAGTCAAAGGTATAGAAGCCAATCGACGCGTAATCATAACGCATGGGTTTCCGTCTCCGTTCAAAGAAACAATACTATTGCATGGTTCAGGCCAGCATCAAGGCCGGCTCTTCGATGAAGGTGCGGAAAGCCGCCAGCAATCGCGCGCCGAGTGCTCCGTCAACGGCGCGGTGGTCGCAGGAGAGTGTGCAAGTCATCTGGGTGCGCAAAACCGGCAATCCGTTCACAGGCACGAAGCGTTCCATGCCGGCACCCACGGCCAGGATTGTGGCCTGGGGCGGGTTGATGATGGCGGTGAACTGCTCAATGCCGTACATGCCAAGATTGGAAATGGTCGTGGTGCCGCCCTGATATTCCGCAGGCAGCAGTTTTCGCACCCGCGCCCGCGTGGCCAGATCTTTCATTTCTTTCGAGATCTGCGAAAGCGACTTTGTCTCCGCCGCTCTTACAACGGGCGTGAACAGTCCGCCTTCAACGGCAACGGCCACGCCAACATCGCAACTGTGGTGCCTGTGAATGCCCTCATCGGTCCATGTAACATTGGCATCAGGCACCTGTTTGAGGGCTGACGCCATGGCCTTGATGATGAAATCATTGATGGACAGCTTCCAGACCGGGAGTTTCCTCTCGTCCTTCGGTGCGTGGACATTCAGCCGTTCGCGAATTTCCGAAAGCCTGGTCAGGTCGCAGGTCACGGCAAGATAAAAGTGTGGAATCGTCTGCTTGGAAAGCGTCAGGCGCTGGGCAATGGTGCGGCGCATCGCGTCAACTGGAATCACTTCGAAGCTGCCCGGCTCGGCGCGTTGCGGGGCTGCTGATTTGGCAAGAGCGCCTTGAACATCAATCGCGGCGATGCGCCCGCGCGGGCCGCTGCCTGCGATATTTTCAAGAGTAATTCCGCCTTGCTTCGCCAGCCGCCTTGCAAGCGGAGTTGCAGGAAAACGTCCAGATGCGGAGGCTGCAGGGAAAACAGCCGTTGGTTCCGCATCTGGACGAGGTGCCGGTGTAATGGGCCGCACCGGGGGTATGGGTTGCGCAACAGCAGGTGCCGCAGCGGTTTCGCCGTCCTGATAAATGAGAGCCACTGTTTGTCCGACGGGTATTACCGCCCCCTCAGCGGCCGTGATATTGCGGATGATGCCGTCGCTCGGCGCATCGATTTCCATCGCCGCCTTGTCGGTTTCAATTTCGAAAAGCAGCGCGCCTTTCTTGACGGCGTCGCCTTCCTTCACATGCCACTTGGCAATCTTGCCAGTGTCCATGTCCATGTCGACCTTGGGCAGTATGACTTCGACAGGCATGGGTCAAATCCTGCCCTTCACGAGATTTCGAACCTGCTCAATAATTCCGGGCGTTTGCGGCACGGCGGCTTTTTCGAGCATTGGATTATAGGGAATGGGCGAGTCGACGCCGCCCAGCCTGAGAATTGGCGCATCGAGGTAATCGAAGGCTTCGCTTTCGGCGATCAGCGCGCTGATCTCGGCGCCGATGCCCAGAGTTTTCACGCCTTCATAGACGCAAGCAAGCCGGGTAGTCTTCTTGACGCTTTCGATGATGGTGGCGGTGTCGAGGGGCCGCAGGGTGCGAAGATCAATGACCTCAGTCTCAATGCCTTCGCCCGCCAGGATTTCAGCGGCCTCAAGGGCGCGATGCACCATGATAGAAGTGGCGACAATCGTGACATGGCGGCCTTCGCGCCTGACGACAGCCTTGCCGATGGGGATGCGGTAGGCTTCCTCCGGCACTTCGCCCTTCATTTTGTAGAGCAGCTTGTGCTCGAAGACCATCACCGGATCCGGATCATCGATGGCTGCGAGCAGCAAGCCCTTGGCATCATGCGGCGTGGAAGGCTGAACGACCTTCAATCCCGGAACATGGGCAAGCCAGGCTTCCAGCGATTGGCTGTGCTGGGCGGCAGCACCGGTGCCCGAGCCGGAGGGAAAGCGCATGACCAATGGCACCGACACTTTGCCGCCAAGCATGAAGCGCATCTTGGCGGCCTGGTTGACGATCTGCTCCATGGCCAGCGTGGCGAAGTCCGAGAATTGAAATTCCAGAATTGGCCTGCTGCCGGCAAGAGCCGCACCAACCGCGATGCCCGCCGCGCCGAGCTCGGAAATCGGCGTGTCCATCACCCGGTCTTCACCGAAGCGGTGCACGAGATCGCCGGTCACCTGAAAGGCGCCGCCATAAACACCGATATCCTCGCCCATGAGGAAAACCCGCTCGTCGGCTTCCATGGCAATTGCCAGCGCCTCCTGAATGGCTTGCGCATAGGTCAGTTCGCGGATGGACGCGTTCATGCCGGAATTCCGGGGGTATAGACATCACGCGTCACTTCATTGGGCGTTGGGTCCGTCCCATTGCGGGCAAATTCTATGCCTGCTGCGATTTCCGCGTCAGCCGCGGCAAAAATCCCGGCCACTTCATCGGCGGTTGCAATGCCGTTGGCCACAAGCTCCGTTTCGAAATGGCCAATGGGATCTCGCAACTTCCATTCCTCAATCTCTTCCTTGGTGCGGTAGCGGTTGCGGTCGCTCCGGGAATGGCCGCGCGTCCGGTAAGTCTTGCATTCGACCAGCGTGGGGCCCTGCCCTTCGCGGGCCCGCGCAATGGCCGTCAGAACGGCCTCGGCCACATCCTCGATCCGGTTTCCATCGGCGATGACGCCCGGCATGTTGTAGGCGCTGGCGCGGTCGGCCACATTCGCAACTGCCATGGAACGTTCGGTTGAAACCGACATGCCATACTTATTGTTTTCGCACACGAAAATAACCGGCAGTTTCCAGATCGAGGCCATGTTGAGCGCCTCGTGGAAGGCTCCTTCATTGGTGGCGCCGTCGCCAAAGAAACACAGGGCCACGTCGTCGCGCTTCTGTTTCTTGATGGCGAGGGCCGCGCCCACGGCGATCGGAATGCCGCCAGCCACAATGCCGTTGGCGCCGAGGTTGCCGCTCTCGACATCGGCGATGTGCATGGAGCCGCCACGGCCGCGGCAATAGCCTTCTTCCTTGCCAAAAAATTCGGCGAACATCAGCTTGGGATCGGCACCCTTGCCGATACAATGACCGTGGCCGCGGTGGGTCGAGGTGATGTAATCGGTTTTGCGCAGCGCCATGGTGGAGCCTACGGCACTTGCCTCCTGGCCGATGGAAAGATGCATGGTGCCGTGAATGAGGCCGCGCATGTAGGCTTCCTCCGCACCTTCTTCAAAGCGGCGGATAAGGCACATGCGGCGCAGTGCCTCCTTCAATTGTTCAGGCGTGAACTGCGCATAGAACGGGCGCTGATTGCTGGCCACTTCGCTTTTCACCATTGCAACAGGCTTTGCCATCAGTTGATCCTTGCCAGCAGTTCATCCTGCCTTTTGCGGAGCGCTACAATGCGCGAGACCTGATCGACAGCGGCGTTGGCGTAGGTAATCAATTCGCCCTTCTTGATGGGCTTGGTGACTTTGCCGTTTTCAAGAAGCCCGCAGGGAATGGCCTGGGAAGTGGCGGCGCCTTCATAGGTCATGATCCAGGCGCGGTAGGCATATTCGCCGATGGCGTCGAGCGTGTCGCCGGGCCGCAAGTCCTTCTTGGCCACGGCGCAGACTTCCGATGAGGGATGCGGCAAAGGCTGCATATCGGCGGTGCCGTAAAGCACGGCGCGGGCGCAGGACAACGGCACCTCAAGGCTGGTCAGATGATAGGGCCGGTAGAACGTGTAATAGGGTCCCTTGCCGAGCTTCAAATCATGCATGCGTTCACGCACGCGGGGGTGGGCCATCTCAGCCACCACAAACACGCCGGGGGCCACGCCCTCGCCGATGGAATAATCAACAACACCCTTGCGCGACAGCACGCCGCCATCGGCCACTGGGCACAGAACGGATTCAAGCTGATCGAGGGTTGCCGCCGGGCCATGCATCCCGGCGCAATCGGGCACCAGCCCGGTCGCATTGGAAATGGCGGCCATCTCCACCATGGTCTTCGAGCCATCGACAAATTCAACCAGCATGCGCGGATTCATGTTCCGCCGCTTGGCCTCATCCATGTACCGGTCAGGCGTTGCATCAATGTTCAGCGGATTGTTCTTGCCCTTGCCTGCGGCCACAATCGGATAGCCCAGGCCAATGACGAAGTTGATAAGCTCCATGCAGGAGCTGGGTTCATCGCCGGCACCCAAGGTATAGACAACACCAAGCCGCTTGGCTTCATGCTGGAGATAGGCGCCGATGGTGACATCCGCCTCGACATTCATCATCACCAGATGCTTGCCGTGCTCCATGGCGATGAGGCCGATTTCAGCACCCACGGCGGGCCTGCCGGTGGCGTCAATGATCACGTCAATCTGGCCATTGGTGCAAACCGCCTGGGCATCACTGGTGATGGCTGTCATGCCGCTCTTCAATGCCGCGTCAAAGGCAGTTTTTGAATCGGCCACGGCAAAGCTCTCGGGCGGGCGGCCGGAAATCCGCAATGCCTTTTTCGCCGCGTCAATGTTGATCTCGGCAATGGCGGCGACGGTTATGCCCGTCATTTGATCGCATTGGGTGACGATATCGGTGCCCATTTCGCCGGAGCCGATCAGGCCGATGCGAATGGGCCGCCCTTCTTTCCGCAGGCGGCCGGCAAGATCCGTGGCAAGACCGCTGGCAGGACCAATGACCCTTGGGCCATCGTGCCGCGCTCTCTTAACCGCACCTGCCATGGGTCACCTCATCCAGTCTTCGCACTTTCAATAAAGATACTTTTATGCACTAAAATGTCAATATGTAATGCGGCAGAACACCCTTAATTGCACGGCTTATGAGCCTGGAGCTGGCGGACTCCTGTGGCAAAAGTCTCAATGCGCTGATAACTGATGCTTCATATGTTTCTCGCTTGTTAAAAATGTTGCATTTATTTTCGGCATGTATATCACTGCTGATGCTCTACGGACGATTATCTGCGTGTTATCAAGCGCAGAACTGACATTCAGGAAGGCACATGGCCGAGATCAAACTTCGCGGAATCAGCAGGGCGTGGGGCTCATTCGTGGGTGTCGATGCCATTGACCTCGAAGTCCGGGACAAGGAATTCATGGTTTTTCTCGGCCCCTCCGGCTGCGGCAAGACCACCACCATGCGGATGATCGCCGGACTGGAAGAGCCCACCGCCGGGGAAATTGAAATCGATGGCGAACTGGTCACCGATGTAGACGCGCGCGACCGCGACGTGGCCATGGTTTTCCAGAGCTACGCGCTCTATCCCAATATGTCGATTTACGAGAACATCCGTTTCCCGCTGCGCATGCGGGGCGTTCCCAAGGCCGATCATGACCGCCTGGTGCGCAAGGCCGCCGAGATGGTTGAACTCGGAGACTATCTCGACCGCAAACCGCGTGCCCTGTCCGGCGGCCAGCGCCAGCGCGCCGCCCTTGCGCGTGCCATTGTGCGCCAGCCGCAAGTCTTCCTGATGGATGAACCGCTGTCCAATCTCGATGCCAAGCTCCGCCTCACAATGCGGGCCCAGCTCAAGCACATTCAGCGCGATCTTGAGACCACAACCATTTATGTGACGCATGACCAGATCGAGGCGATGACGCTGGCGGACCGTATCGCCATCATGAACAAGGGCAAGATCCAGCAGCTCGGCACGCCTGATGAAGTTTACAATGACCCCAACCATATTTTTGTGGCGAGCTTCATTGGCTCACCGCCGATGAACCTTATCAAGGGGTCGCTGGAGAAGGGAACATTCACCGGACCAAACACCCAGGTCAAAAACTTGGGCAAGGCTTCGAATAAAAACGTCGTCCTGGGCATTCGCCCGGAAGACATGGAAATCAGCCCGGCGAAGGGCGGCAATTTCGTATCGGAGATCTATTCCCTTGAACCGACGGGCGATCAAACTCTCGTCGCCGCATGGGCCGGCGAACAGCTTGTGGTCGCCAAAGGGCACCGGACATTCCGACAGAGCCTCGGCACGCCGATTGCCTTCACTTTCCTCAAGGACCGCATCTATCTCTTCGACGGCGAGACGGGCGAACGGCTGCGCTACTAGACGCCCCTGCTCAACGAGCATGGCCTAGTGAAAATCCCGCGACTTCGGCACGGTACGCACGTTGCGGGGGTGGCGGTGCTTGGCGGCCTGCGCACGGAAGGACGGCGCTTCGCTCACATCTTCCGACAGGCGCTCCAGTTCGTGTGAGCGGTCGAAGATGCGTTCGGCCACGAGATGGACAACGCCCTCGGGGCTGCGCTGCACCCTGCCCTCGACCAGCAGCAGCCTTCCGCCCATGATCTCGCGGCGGAAGGTTTCAACCAGTTTCGGCCAAACCACCACATTGGCAATGCCCGCCTCGTCGCTGAGCGTCATGAAGACCACGCCGGAATCACCCGGCATCTGGCGCACCAGCACGATGCCGGCACAGGAGGCGGGGGTATTGTCTTTCGCCCCGGAGATTTGCGCGCAATCCCACACCCCTTCGCTGCGGAACATATCGCGCAGAAAAAACATCAGGTGGGCGCGAAGCGAGAGGCGCAGCATCTGATAGTCGGCAAGGACATGCTCGCTTAGCGGCATCAGCGGCAGCGGAGCAATCTCTTCCTCTGACTGCTCTTCGACGTATTGCGCGGCAAAGAGCGGCAAGGCATCGTCATCGGCGATTCGGCGCACCGCCCAGAGAATTTCGCGGCGGTCCATGCTGATGGACTGAAAGCTGTCGGCCTCCGCCAGAATGATGAAAGCGCGTTTCGGCAGGCGCACCCGCCGGGCAACCTCGCTCACCGCGCGGTAGCCATTGGCGCGCGAGGCGAGCAGCGTTTTGGCCCAGTCCTCGCGGAAGCCGCTGACCTGGCGAAAGCCCAGGCGAAGCGCCAGGCCGCCCTCGCAGGGTTCGAGCGTATTGTCCCAGTCGCTGAAATTCACATCGACATGGCGCACCTCCACCGCGTGCTCGCGGGCATCGCGGACGATTTCGGCCGGGGCGTAGAAGCCCATGGGCTGTGAATTCAGCAAGGCGCAGGCGAAGGCATCGGGATGGAATTTCTTGATCCAGGCAGAGATGTAGACGAGATGGGCGAAGCTCGCGGCGTGGCTTTCGGGAAAGCCGTAGGAGCCAAAGCCCTCGATCTGCTTGAAGCAGCGTTCGGCGAATTCCGGCTCGTAGCCGCGACCTACCATGCGGCCCACGAATTTTTCCTTGAAATTGTTGATGGTGCCGACATGGCGGAAAGTCGCCATGGCGCGGCGCAGGCCATTGGCTTCATCGGGGGTGAATTTCGCCGCCACGATGGCCAGCTTCATCGCCTGTTCCTGAAACAGCGGAACGCCCATCGTCTTGTCGAGGACACCGACGAGTTCGTCCTTTGCCCCGGGGTCCAACAAGGGAGAGGGATATTCAAATTTCCTGGTGCCCTTTGACTCCCGGTGCTCCTTCCGCCGCTGGAGATAGGGATGAACCATGCCGCCCTGGATGGGGCCGGGGCGCACGATGGCGACTTCAATGACGAGATCATAGAACTCCTTGGGCTGCAAGCGCGGCAGCATGCTCATCTGGGCCCGGCTTTCGACCTGGAACACGCCGATGGCATCGGCCTTCTGCAGCATTTCATAAACCCGGGGATCTTCCCGCTTTACCGTGGCCAGATCAAATGTCTCGCCCTTGTGGATGCGGATGAGATCGAAGGCTTTGCGGATGCAGGTGAGCATGCCGAGCGCCAGCACATCGACCTTCATCATGCGCAGGGTATCGATATCGTCTTTGTCCCATTCGATGAAATGGCGGTCTTCCATCGTTGCTGGCCCCACGGGCACGATCTCGTCGAGCCGGTCGCGGGTCAGCACGAAGCCACCGACATGCTGGGAGAGATGGCGTGGAAAACCGATGAGATCATTGGCGGCCTCCACCGCACGTGCAATTATCCGATTGGCCGGATCGAGTCTTCCTTGCCGCACCTGGCTGTCCTTCAGCTCGCTGCCCCAGCTTCCCCAAACGCCGCTGGCGAGATTTGCGGTCACGTCCTCGGTGAGGCCGAAGACTTTTCCGGTTTCGCGGATGGCGCTGCGCGGGCGGTAGCAGATGACGGTGGCGGTCAGCGCTGCGTTATGACGGCCATAGCGCTTGTAAACATGCTGGATGACTTCTTCGCGCCGCTCGTGCTCGAAATCCACGTCGATGTCCGGCGGCTCCTTGCGTTCCTCGCTAATAAAGCGTTCGAACAGAAGATCAATCTGCATCGGATCGACGGCGGTGATGTCCAGCACATAGCAGACGGCGGAATTGGCGGCGGAGCCCCGCCCTTGGCAGAGAATATTCTGGCTCCTCGCATAGCTCACGATGTCATGAACCGTCAGGAAATAAGGCGCGATGTCCATCTTGGCGATAAGCGCCAGTTCTTTTTCCAGCGTGGCGCGCAGCTTGTCCGGGATGACGCCGCCATAGCGCGAGGCCGCACCCTGCCAGGTAATCTCCTCAAGGTGTTCCTGCGCGGTTTTTCCCTTGGGTATGGGTTCATCGGGATAATTATATTTGAGCTGGTCGAGGGAGAAGGCGATCCGCCGGGCGAAACGGATGGTTTCGGCAATGGCTTCGGGTGCTTCCTTAAAAAGCTCCGCCATATCATCCAGCGATTTCAGGTGCCGTTCGGCATTGGCTTCGAGGAGGCGGCCTGCCGCGTCCAGCGTGACATGCTCGCGGATGCAGGTGACGACGTCCTGCAATTCGCGCCGCTCGGCAGAGTGATACAGCACATCATTGGTGGCCAGCAGCGGCACGCCGGCGGCGCGCGCCACGCGTTGCCATTCGCGCAGGCGGCGCCGGTCATCGCCCTTATGGGGCATGGAGACCCCAAGCCAAACTCTATCGGGTGCTGCACCGAGTAGCTTTTCCAAAAGAGACTGGATTTCTTCGGAACTTACTTGCGGCGCGTTGGCATGTACTTCATCCGGGAGTTCGCCCACGTCCTCATCTTCCTCGGCAAGGTTTTTGTTCCAGAAGTTTTTGGGGGAGTTATCCACCCTCTCCTTCTGGTCCGGACGCGGCGCCATCAAAATGAACAGCAAACCTTCCTGCCATTTGAGAAGATCATGGAGAGCAAGATGGCATTCACCTTTGGGGGCGCGGAGTTTTCCGGCGCTCAGCAGTCGGCACAGGCGGCCATAGGCGGCGCGGTCGGTGGGGTAAGCGAGAATGTCGGGGGTGCCATCGACGAAGACGAGGCGCGCGCCAACCAGCAGCTTGGGCCTGTTTTCCTTGATCGCCTGCACCGCCGCATAGGCGCGCACGATGCCGGCCAGGGTGTTGCGGTCGGTAATGCCGATGGCGGCAAGCCTGAACTTTGCCGCCATTGCCGCAAATTCCCAAGGATGCGAAGCGCCACGCAGGAACGAATAATTCGTCGTCACCCCGATTTCGGCATAGGCACTCATGCGAAAACCCCATGCAGGAACCATTGCGGGGGGACACCGGCACGGTAAAGCCAGTAACGCCGGCCTTCGCCATCTTCCACACGGAAATAGTCGCGCGCCGGCTGCGGCGCTTCGTGACGCCACCATTCCATGGCGATGCGCTCCGGCCCTTCGCACTGCGCCACCGCATGCTGCACCTTGCGCCAGCGCAGATGTTGCGCGCCTGATGCAGTTGCCAGAAGTGTTACAGGTTCGGGCCTGGTGAAGAGGCGCAGCGGACGGCGCGGGGCATCGCCGGGCTCACGGATTTTTTTCCACGTCAGATTTGAGGCTTGCACATATTGCGCCGGCACGGCTGCCCATGCCGCTTCGGGAATATGCGTGTCATTGGGCTGGAAGGCGAGAATGCGCTGGCTGCCAAAGCGCGTGGCGAGGCGATCCACCAGAAAGCTGATGTCCGCCTTCTCGTTGATGCTGGCGTCGAAATCTCTAACTTCGCAAGTGGCGCGTTCCACCCGGCTGGCGGAAAGCCGGATGAGATCGAAGCCGAAACCGGGATCAAGCGGATCGGCAAGCGTATCCAGCTTTTCGCGGAAAAGCCGTTCGATGACGGCGGGCTCGCGAGTGGGTACGCCCATGTCAATGGAAATGCGGCGCAGCGCGCCATCGGCGCGGAAGAACACGGCTTCGAGGCGACGCGCGCCTTCGCCGCGCTTTTCCAGAACGTCCGCCAAGGCGGCGGCGAGGGAATTGAGCGTGGCGCGGATCACTTCTTCGGTGGCGATAGGTTCGGCAAAGCCCTGCTCCTTCCAGTAATCGGGAAGTGGCAGACGGGGCGAGAGCGGCTGTGTGCCATGGCCGAGGGCTGCATCAAGGATTGCGACCATGCCTGCGCCAAAGCGCGCCGTCATCTCCGTGCGTTTGCGGCTGGCCACCTGCCCTATCGTCTTCAGGCCGGCGCGGCGGAAAGCATGGGTAGTGATGGCATCAAGGTTGAGAGCTGCAACGGGAAGAGGCGCTATCATCTCGGCTTCTTCGCCGGGTTCTATGACCGTGCCATCGCGGTAGCGGGCGAAGGCGCGCGCCGCGATCGCGGTTCCAGCCAGGGCGCCACGCACGGCAAAGCCCTGGGCCTTCAGGCTCTCACGCATCCGGTTGAGCAGCGCCTGCTCGCCCCCGAAAAGATGGGCCGCACCGGTCACATCCAGCAGCAGCCCACGCGGGCCATCGAGCGCCACATAGGGGGTGAAGCGGTCACACCAGTCGGCGATGCGGGTGAGCAGTTTCACATCATCGGGCTCGTTCGCCGCCACAACCGTCAGCGCCGGCAGCATGGCGCGCGCATTGGCCAGCGGCTGGCCAATGGCCAAGCCCAGCGCGGTGGCCTTGCGGTCCACCGCCGAGAGGCGCAGCGCATTGTCCACCTTGGCCACCATCACCAGCGGCGGCGCTTCAGCGGCCTGCCGCTTGTCGCGCCGCTGCAGCCGGTCGGTCGGAAGGCGCGGAAACCACAGCGCCACGATCCGCTTCCTTGAAGAGACCATCATCACAACTCCACTCCATGACCCACTCTCCCGTCCGCCCATGCCGGTTGCGCACAAGGCCTGCTTCGAAAACCGGATGGCCCCAGTTTTCCTCCTGCGATGGCGAGGCGGCGGCGCGTACCAGCCAGCGGGTTTCGGCCGTACTGGCCTCGGGCTGCGCATTGAAGCGCAGGAGAAAAGCGGTGACGGTTTTCTGCGCGCAGGCGAGCGTCAACCGCCGGCTGGCCATCAGGTCGAGAATTTTCGGCCTGCCCGCGATCTCGATCACAACAGCGCCCAAGGCGGCGCAGGACAGCGCATCATTTGCCGCCCGAAGAGCCTCGGCCGCATCGCCGACGCAAAGCAGCAACAGGCGTTCCGGATCTAATCCAAATTCAAGAAACCCGGTTGCCGAAAGCTCGCCGAATTCGAGGGCGGAAAAATCCTGCCTGATCCAGAGCAGGCGTTTGCGCGCGGCCACGCGGGCGGCGAGGCCTGCCGTGAAACCGGTTGCCGATGCTTCATGGCCGAGCCCTGCGAAAACCTCATGCAGCACGCCGCGCTCAAGCCCGCCCTTCAGGCAAAGATCGGCGGGGGCGTGGCCGAGCGGAAGGCGCAGGGAGGCTTTCTCCAATCCCGGCTTGGCGAGGGAGGCCCGAAGGGCTGCTATTTTGTGGGTGTGCATGGAATGAGAAAAGAACAAAATAGGAACACAGTCAAGCAGGCCGTACGCGACAGTGTTAGGAATTTAATACTTTAAGTTGAAATTGATCCTAAGACACCCAGGAGGCCCGTGGGCAGGAATCTACCCCTTTGGGCCACCACCCTAGCTCCCCCGGGCTAGAAAACCGCTGTAGGGCGCTCTAAATACGTTTAAACGCCTATCTAAGGTTTATATTCTCAATCCGGTCATCCGGCAAGCCCTTCCAGCAGGCGCGCCACGGCTACAGCACCCGGATCAGGAACGCCCTTGAGGTTTGCCGAGGATACATAGGTTGAGCGGCCGGCTCCGGCGCGCGTCATGTAGGCCGTGGCATCGGCTCCCTGGCGGGCAACGGCTGCGGCATTGGCCAAGGATTTTCCGCTGGCGAGGGCGGCAAGGGCCGGCTCCAGCGCATCGATCATGGTGCGGTCGCCGGTTTTGGCGCCACCGATTTCCTTCATGCGCGTGAGGCCGGCCTGCAAGGCGGCGGGCAATGAACCACCGGCTTTCAAGGCTTGGCCCGCGGCGGCAAACATAATGGCCAGCAAAACACCGCTTGAGCCGCCCATGGATTTTCCGAGAAGGTCGCTGATCGCTGCCAGAAGGCTTGCGCTATCAGCCAGCGGCAATTTGGCGAGTTGGGATTTGAGGCTGCGCGCGCCTGTTGCAATGGTTGAACCCGTATCGCCATCGCCCACCTTGGCATCAAGGGTATTCAGTTCCGCCTCCAAGGCCATCAGCAGATCGCAGGATTTTGAAATGAATGCCGCCGCGGCGTCATTGCGGCTTGGCTTGCTCGCCGTGCTTTTCAATTCCTTGGGAAGCTTGAGGCGTTTCAACTTGGCCGGTGTTCTCGGCGAAGGCCATGCGGTGGGTGCCACGGGTGCGGTGAGCGCCGTGATGTAATCGCGCGTGAGCGGCAGAAGCGAAGCCGAGAAGCCATGCATATCAAGGGAGGTCACCATCAAGGACGGGCCGATAATCAATTTGATCTTCTTGCCGTTTGCGGAGGAGAGAAACTCGTTGGCCAGTACGCCCATTTCAAGCAGCATCGTCGAACCCAGATTGTTGAGCAGCAGGGCATAGCCTGAGGCCTTGCCGACGCGTTCAAAGAGCCGGTCGCAGAGAACATCGGCAGCCGCTTTCGCGCCGCTGAAATCAATCAGCTCAACGCCGGGTTCGCCGTGGATGCCAAGTCCCAATTCGGCCTGGCCCGGCGGCACGCGGTCTTCGCGGCCGGCACCCGGCAGGGTGCAGGAGCTCAGGGAAATGCCGAGCGTCACTGATTTGGCGGCAACGCTGCGGGCGGCCGCGGCGACGGTGGCAAGATTTGCGCCCTTCTCGGCGAGATAGCCCGCGATCTTGTGGACAAAGAGCACGCCGGCCACGCCGCGCGGCTGGGCAATGCCGGGAATGGCAATGTCATCGCTGACAATCACCATCTCGACTTTTTTTCCAAGGGCGCGGGCGCGCTCGGCGGCAAGGCCGAAATTGAGCCGGTCACCGGTATAGTTTGGAACAATGAGAAGGCAGCCGGCCTTGCCGGTCACGGTGAGGATCGCCGCCAGAACGGCATCAAAGCTGGGCGAGGCAAAAATCTCGCCGCAGACGGCCGCCGTCAACATGCCCTTGCCGACAAAGCCGGCATGGGAGGGTTCATGGCCCGAGCCGCCGCCGGAAATGATCGCGACCTTGGACGACGGGAGGTCGGTGCGGCAGACAACCTTGATGTGCGGATAGCCCTCAAGCGTGGCAATCGAGGTGGCCCCCGAGGCGCGGCGCAAGCCATCAATGGACTCGGTGACAAGCTTCTCTTTGGCGTTGGCAAACAAACTCATGGACAGCCCCTTCAGCGATCAAGACTACCCGAATTGCCATGTTAATTTGGATGGGTCAAGAAACGTTGATCTGGCTTCCCGGGGGCGATTACCAGCAACAGTAGCCGCCGTCGGCCAGGACAATTGACCCGGTCATCAGGCTGGCGGCGTCGGAGGCCAGGAAATGCACGACGGAGGCGATTTCGTCGGGCTGGCCGACGCGGCCCATGGGCGTCATTTCCAGCCAGACCTTGTACATCTCCGGGGATTCACTGATCCCAAAGGCGGTCAGCGGCGTTTCGATATAGGTGGGGGCCACGGCGTTGACGCGCACGCCGCGGGCGGCCCATTCCGCCGCGAGCGACCGGGTGAGGTGGTGCACGGCGGCCTTCGAGGCATTGTAGAAGGACTGCGGCTGGGGCTTGTTAACGATGAAGCCCGACATGGAGCCGATGTTTACGATCGAGCCCTTGCCCTGCTTGAGCATGGCTCCGCCAAAGGCGCGGCAGCACCAGAACAGGCCATCGACATTCACGTCCATGTGGTGACGCCAATGGGCGTCGGTTGTGTCCTCGGCGCGCACGTCGCTCTTGGCCACGCCGGCGTTGTTCACCAGGATATCGACATGGCCGTGGGCCGTGAGGATGTCGGCGCAGACGGCGTCGACTTCCTTGGATTTGGTCACATCAAGTTTTGCGCCATGGGCATCAATATTCAGTTTGCGCAGCGCCGCCACGGTGGCCTCGATGCGGTCCGGCATGAAGTCGGCGACAATGACTTTGGCACCGGCTTCGCCGAGCGCCCTGGCACAAGCGGCGCCAATGCCCTGCCCGGCTCCCGTTACCACGGCGACCTGTCCATCAAGTTTCAGTTTTTCCAGATACATTTTTTGTTTTCCCTCAACTCATCCATTGGCCGCCGTCGACATTGTAAGTCTGGGCGACGATATAATTGCTTTCTTCCGAAGCCAGAAAAACCGCCATGCCGACGAGATCTTCCGGGGTGCCCATGCGCCCATAAGGAACGCCGGCGGCCACCTGCTTTTTCTTTTCGCCGATGGCGAGATTTTCATACTTGGCAAAGAGCGCATCCACGCCAGCCCAATGTTCGCCGTCGACAACGCCGGGGGCAATGGCATTGACATTGATGCCGTGCTTGATGAGATCAAGGCCCGCCGATTGCGTGAGGCTGATGATGGCGGCTTTGGTGGCGCAATAAACGGCAACAAAGGCCTCGCCCCGCCTCCCCGCCTGGCTTGCCATGTTGATGATCTTGCCTTTGCGCTTGTTCCTGATCATGGAACGGGCACTGGCCTGCAGGGTGAAGAGAGCTCCTGCCACATTGATGCTGAACAGGCGGTCATAGCTGGCGCGGGTGATTTCAACGATGGGGGCCATGTCAAACAGCGCGGCATTGTTGATGAGGATATCAATGCCGCCGCAGCGCTTTTCCACTTCGACGATGGCACTGTCGATGGAGGCCTGGTCGGTCACGTCAAGGCGAATGGCAAAGGCTGAGGGGCCAATGGCCTTTGCGGTCTGCTCGGCCCGCACCATGTCGATATCGGCGATGGCAACCGTCGCCCCTTCGCGCACGTAAGCGGCGGCGAAGGCGGCACCAATGCCGCGTGCAGCGCCGGTAATAATGGCAGATTTGCCTTTCAATCTCATTTTCGAATAGCCTTCCCATCCTTGTCGAATCGATGGATGCGGTCTGGCTCAGGCGTGAGGAAGATTTTCGCGCCGGGGGCGGCATCGTATTCGCCCGCGGCCCGCACCGTCATCATGCCGCAGGGCCCTGCATCAACGTGGAGGAACGTATCGGCCCCCAGATGTTCCGCAAGCGAAATCTTTGCGGGCCAGGTGCCGTCCTTGAGGGAGATCCCAAGGTGTTCGGGACGGATTCCGATGGTATGGGCATTAAATTTTTCGGCTGGCTTTCCGGATATCAGGTTCATTTTGGGTGAACCGATAAATCCGGCGACGAAGAGAGAGTCTGGCCTGTTGTAGAGTTCAAGTGGAGAGCCCACCTGTTCGATATTCCCCCGGTTCAAAACGACGATACGATCCGCCATGGTCATGGCTTCCACCTGATCATGGGTCACGTAAATCATGGTGGCGCCCAGATCCTTGTGCATCTGCATGATTTCGAGGCGCATGTTGACGCGAAGTGCCGCGTCAAGATTGGAGAGCGGCTCGTCAAACAGGAAGCCTTCGGGATTGCGCACAATGGCGCGGCCAATGGCAACACGCTGGCGCTGGCCGCCGGAAAGCTGACGCGGCTTGCGGTCGAGATATTCAGTGAGATTGAGCGTGGCGGCGGCCTTGGCCACCTTTGCATCGATTTCATCCTTCGGCATGCCGGCCATTTTCAGGCCGAAGGAGATGTTGCCGCGCACGCTCATGTGCGGATAGAGGGCATAGGACTGGAAGACCATGGAGAGGCCGCGCTTTGACGGGGCTTCCACTGTCATGTCCTTGCCATCAATGAGGATGGCGCCGGACGTCAGGTCTTCGAGCCCTGCGATCATGCGGAGCAGCGTGGACTTGCCGCAGCCCGAGGGGCCTACGAAAACCACGAACTCGCCGTTCTTGATGTCGAGACTGGCACCCGGAATGATGACGACGTCGCCAAAAGACTTGCGTGCGTTCTTGAGAGAAATCGTGCCCATTTTATTTCACCGCTCCGAATGTAAGACCGCGAACAAGTTGTTTCTGTGCGAACCAGCCCAACACCAGAATGGGTGCAATGGCCATGGTGGAAGCCGCAGAGAGCTTGGCCCAGAACAGGCCTTCCGGGCTTGAATAGGAGGCGATGAACTGCGTCAGGGGTGCTGCATCCTTTGTCGTGAGGGCAAGCGTCCAGAAGGCTTCGTTCCATGCAAGAATGATGTTCAACAGCAGGGTTGAGGCGATGCCGGGAATGGCCATGGGCGTGAGCACATAGAGCAGCTCCTTGCCCAGCGAAGCGCCATCCATGCGCGAGGCTTCAAGAATCTCGCCGGGGATTTCCTTGAAATAGGTATAGAGCATCCAGATGATGATCGGCAGATTGAGCAGCATCAGCACGGTGATGATGCCGCCGCGGGTATCGAGCAGGCCAAGATCCCGGAAGATCAGGTAGATAGGAATGAGTGCACCCACTGGCGGCATCATCTTGGTGGAGAGCATCCACATTAGAAGATCCTTGGTGCGCTTTCCCGGCGCAAAGGCCATGGCCCAGGCGGAGGGAATAGCGATGACCAGGGCAAAGAAGGTGGAACCAAGCGCCAGAATGACCGAGTTCATGGCGAACTGGACGTAATTTGATCGGCTTTGCACAACGAAATAGGCCTCAGTGGTCCACCCCGTCGAGAAAAAGCTGGAGATGTTGATGGCGTCACCCTCGCTCTTGAAGCTGGTGAGCAGCGTCCAGAGGATGGGGAAGAAGATGATAAGGCCGACAGCCCAGGCAAAGACGGTGACGACCAGTTTGCGGCGGATGGAAGCGTTGCGTGCCATGTCATGCCTCCAGGTTCTTGCCAATCATCCGCATCAGGAAGAAGGCAACGATGTTGGCGAGGATGACCGCGCTGATGCCGCCGGCCGAAGCGCCGCCGATGTCATTGGCAATCAGGCCATACTGATAGACAAGGAAAGGCAAGTTGCCAGCGGGGCCGGCAGTGCCGGTCACGTAGATTTCAGCGAAGACGTTCAGCAGGAAAATTGTTTCAATGAGGATGACAACGGTCATCGGGCGGATGAGATGGGGCAGCACAATGTACCAGAAATACGAGAGCGGCGGCGTACCGTCCATTTCGGCGGCCTCCTTCTGCTCTTCATCAAGCGACTGCAGGGAGGTGAGCAGGATCAACGTAGCGAAGGGCACCCATTGCCAGGCCACCATGATGATCACTGACGCCAGGGGATGGTAGGTAAACCAGTCAATCGGCTGCAGCCCGAAAGATTTGGAGATGAAGGCGAAGAAGCCGGAAACCGGGTCCATCAACATGTTCTGCCAGACCAGGGCGCTGACAGTGGGCATGACGAGGAAGGGCGCTATCATCATGATGCGCACGAAGCCGCGGCCATAGAAGGCCTGGTCGAGCAGCAGGGCAAGAAGCGTTCCGCCCGCCACGCTGATGGCCAGCACCCAGCCCACGAGTTTCAGCGAATTTCCCATGGCCTTGAAGAAGGCGGGGTCAGTCAAAAAATATGAGTAGTTGCTGAAGCCTGCGAGGCAGCGGTTCTCGGCATCGAGAAGTGCACCGGGCGTGAGCAGTGAACAGATCGGATTGGGATCAAGCAGGTTATAGCGCAGGAAGGAGAAATAGATGGTCATGGACAGCGGCACGATCATCCACAGGAACAACGCGACGACGGACGGCGAGACGGCGAGCTTTCCGAGTGTGCGTGTTTGCTGCGTGGCCATGACTTCACCCGCGTCCTGAGTTTTCTGGATCAGAAGGGACTGCCCGGCGAAAAGCCGGGCAGCCAAGTTTCCATGGGAGGGAAGTTACTTGATGTAGCCGGCTCTTGTCATTTCACGTGTTGCCGCCGCCTGCGCTTCGGCAAGGGCTTCGTCCGAAGTCTTTTCGCCGGCAAGGGCCGCCGAGAATATCTGGCCAACCGTGGTGGCAATGCCTGCAAACTCAGGAATGGCCACGAACTGCACGCCGACATAAGGCACCGGCTTTACGGTGGGCTTTGTCGGATCAGCAGAGTTGATTGAGTCCAGTGTCATCTTGGCGAATGGAACCTTGGCGTATTCCGGATTTTCGTACAGTGAAGTGCGCGTACCTGGAGGCACGTTGGCCCAGCCTTCCTTCTCCGCTACGAGCGCGGTGTAGTGCTTGCTGGTGGCCCATCCAATGAACTTCTGGGCAGCTTCTTCCTTTTGCGTACCAGCCGGAATTGCGAGCGACCATGCCCACAGCCAGTTGCCGCGCTTGCCGAGGCCGTTGTCCGGCGCCAGGGCAAAGCCCACCTTGTCAGCTACGGTTGAGTCCTTGCCGGTTACGAAGGATGCCGCAACCGTGGCGTCAATCCACATGCCGCATTTGCCGGAGTTGAACAGCGCAAGATTTTCGTTGAAGCCGTTTGACGAGGCGCCGGGAGGACCAGCATCAGCCATCAGGCTGAGATAGTAATCCAGGGTCGCTTTCCATTCCGGCTGATCGAACTGGGGCTTCCAGCTTTCATCAAACCAGCGGGCCCCGAAGGAATTCGAGGTTGCTGTCAGGAAGGCCATGTTTTCACCCCAGCCGGCCTTGCCACGGAGGCATACGCCATAGACTTCGGCGGCTTTGTCAGTCATTGCACGCGCGGCTTGGCCGATGAATTCCCAGGTGGGGGCATCAGGCATCGTGAGGCCTGCCTTCTCCATCAGGTCCTTGCGGTACATGACCATGGAGCTTTCGCCATAGAACGGAGCAGCCATCAGCTTGCCGTCAACAGTTAGACCACCGGCGATGGCGGGCAGAATGTCGGCGGGATCATCAACGGCCGTCAATGGAACGAGCCAGCCCTTCTTGCCCCAGATCGGAACTTCATAGGTGCCGATGGTGAGAACGTCGAACTGGCCGCCCTTTGCGGCGATGTCGGTCGTCACTTTTTCACGGAGCACGTTTTCTTCAAGGGTGACCCAGTCCAGGGAAATATCCGGATTGGCCTTGGTGAAATCATCGGTCAGACCCTGCATGCGGATCATGTCGCCATTGTTCACGGTGGCGATGGTGAGTTTTGTGTCTGCGACGGCAGTCGATGCCAATGCGGCAAACATGAAAGCGCCAAAGACGCCTGTTAAGACGGGTTTCATTGAATTCCTCCCAAATGCATTCTGTTGAGCTTTTGCCAACTAAGCGGGCATATACTCATTCTTAACCCTGCTGGAGTCAATAGGAATTCGTCGCCGCAGTGCACAATCAGGATGCAGCGCTTGCTTTAACAGATTGAAATAAATGGGATTAAGCGACGACAGGCTTTTGCATTTTATTTAAGCAAAAGCTCAACCATTGTGTCCCGTCTAGTTCTGAGCGTGTTTGATTTTTTCCAAATTCATGTATATTACATATCATATGTATTTAATGTAAGAGGTTGTCATGGTACGTGTTTCAGCAGGAGAGTTGCAACGGCAATGGGGCCGGATACAGGATATGGCGCTTGCCGAACCCGTAACCGTTACCTCCAATGGGCGCGACCGCATGGTGTTACTGTCTACCGAAGAATATAATCGGCTCAAACGGCGTGACCGCGAAGTCATGGGCTTGGCGGATTTCACCGATGCCGACATTACGGCAATCAAGAAAGTCAAACCATCAAAGGCGGCCACTGCTTTCGATCACGAATTGGAAACATAAGCGTTGTTTCCACAGCCGTTGCCCGGCCAAGTCATCAGCTATGCCTATTTGTGGCAAACCGAACATCAACGCGGCCAAGAGGAAGGGCTCAAAGACCGTCCCTGCGCAGTCTTTCTGGTGGTGACGACTGAAGAAAGCAGCGAGATCGTCACAGTACTGCCGATCACACACACGCCGCCGTCCAATCCAAATTTAGCGGTTGAGATTCCCTCTATCACGAAGCGTCGCCTTGGACTCGACGATGCCCGCTCATGGGTCGTGTTAACCGAAGCCAACCGCTTCACATGGCCCGGTCCCGATCTTCGCCCCACACGCCGCGGTGAAGCAGCCAGTGTTTTATACGGCGAACTCCCCGGCCGCCTGCTGATAAAAATCAGGGATGGCTTTCTTGTGGCGCTCAAGAAACATAAAACAATCGTTCCTCGCTCAAAGTAATTCGCGGAAGATTGAAGCTGCTTCTGGTGTTACGCTCCACACCACAGTGAATCTAAGAATAATCTAATGCAGTTTCACGGCAATTCTGAACTAAAAAAACCATCTGCAAATTAGAGATTCTAGTCTTTTGTCTTATCGTCATCGTCGTTATAGGGACTTGGATCAATGAATGACATGTAGATTGGCAAAACTATTGTTGCCAAATAAACCACCATGACAGCAACGCTTAAATCTTCGGAGATAAAAGACAGCGCAATTGCTAAAAAAAAACCACCCAGCGCCAAACAAGCTCGTTTGCCTCGGCTCATTTTCCAAAACAATTTCCAATATGTCAGTATCTTCCAGAGCAATGGATTTCCCCTTTTTTAATTCAGGCTACTTCAGCAGAAGCTCAGCCATCTTTTCGTTGGTGATGAGGCC